>JAIRQN010000087.1 GCA_031256445.1 Treponema sp.
CTGTCTACCACAGTCAGTTTTCCGTCATTTACAATATGGCCTATCAGTTCTTCTATTACATATTCGGATAATCTTGGCCAGTCGGACACGAAGTTCAGCACTACAACCTTGGTATTGGCGGGGATTCTCTGGCTCAGGTAAGGGATTGAGTCTTCCAGCGCTTTATCTATGCTGACGGTGTTTTGCGCAAAAGCGAATACCGGGATTAAAAGTATCATCAGAAAGAAAAATAATTTTCTCATGGACATTCCTTTTGGTTTTTCAATCTTTTTTAAGGAAAATGATATAAAACCAAATCAATAATAATAATAAATTATAACCGGTATATCTGTCAATAAAACTGAAATATTTAAATACAGACCTGAACAGGATTTATATACAAAACATCCGATATTGTTATAGGCTATGAAATATGGGAAGAAAAAATTGAAACAAGGAAATCTGGGTTTATATTTATGCCTGATTGTACTTTTCGCAGTTCCCATGTGTACGCTGACAAAATCAGAAATTAAGGAAAATACGGCTGATCTTGAAAAGGAAAAACCGGAATATCGTAAAAAAATAGAATTATTGCCGGAAACCAAACCAGAAGCGGCGGAGAATCCGGCAACAGAACAAAAAACAGAAACAGCATATAAGGAAAGCGCCGGTTTCTACGCCGGGACAGACGAAGGACTTTTTTTTATAAACAGTTCAGGGGAAATACAGACATTGTGGAACGGAGGCGCAGTTAAAAAAATTCTTTTTACCAGCGCAGAAAAAGACGCTTTAATAATTTTGACAAGCGAAGGGATACTGATCTCGGAAGATAATCAGAACTGGAAAACCTGCAATCAGGGACTGCCTGTTAAAACAATAAAAATTTTTAAAGACGGTAAAAAATCATTTCTTAACATTGTACAGGAAATAAAGGATGTTGAAATAAATCCCGCCGATCCCATGATAATGGTATGCAATACAAAAGATCGCGTATTTTTAAGCCGGAATCAGGGAAGGTCATGGACGGCTCTAAAAGCGCTTCCATACAACGCGAACGGCATTAAAGCTGTGGCGTCGGCGTTCCTGCCTGAATTAACGGTATTCATGTCTCACAGTATTTACGGCATTCATTATATTCAGCCTGATACCGCAGGTTCTCAGTGGATTCAAATTGACGAAGGCATGGAAAAACTGGAAACAACGGATAATCCCGATGAAATTTCAGATATCGCCGTTATACCGCATTCCAACAGCGCCAGTATTTTTGTTTCACAGACATTCAGGCGGAATATCTATAAACTGGACTGGAATAAAAAAATATTTATCCCGGTTTTTTCAGATAACGGCCGGTTTGGAACCGTGGATTCGCTTTGCCCCGGAAAAAACGATCTTTATTTTTTATATGAAGGAACCGCCGCCAGCGTAAATTTATTTGATTATAAAATGAGCCAGCGCCGCGAAATAACGGATATCATCCGCAGGTTTCCTGAAAATTTAAAACCAAATTGCATAATGACAGAAAATCCGGAAAGGATAACGCTGAGCGAACTGTGGCTGCTTGACGAACCGAAAGGCGATAGTGATAACATTGCAGCTAACAAAGAGGGAATTTATATGCCGGCTGAACACGCGATAAACAGCGGCAGGCTTAATTCGCACATTAATTTGATTAAAAAAGCCGGACTTAACATGGTTGTAATTGACATGAAAGACGACGAAGGAAGACTCAGATTTACTCCCAGAAATCCGGCAATCAGCGGCATGGGCAGGGTATTCCGTCCGCTGAACATTGATCAATTTCTGAAAACAATGAAAGACAACGGCATTTATACAGTCGCCCGCATAGTTGTATTCAAAGATCAGGAGCTTGCCGAAAAGGAAGACGCAAAATACGCGGTATGGGACAGGCATGATAAACCGTGGACAGGAATAGCCACCGAACGCTGGGTAGACCCGTATTCGGAAGAAATATGGGAATATATCGCGGCGATTTCACAGGAACTGTACGAGCGGGGTTTTGATGAAATTCAATATGATTACATACGTTTTCCTACAGACGGCACGAATTTAAGGGACGCGCACTACCGCTGGCAGGATAAAGGCATGGATATGGAAAGCGCCATCCTTTCATTTTTGCGTCACATACGCTCAAGGGTAAAAGCGCCCATTTCAATCGACATATACGGCGCTAACAGCTGGTACCGCACAGGCGCGCGCACAGGACAGGAGGTGGAACTTCTTGCTCCCTGGGTTGATGTGATCTGCCCTATGTATTATCCCAGCCACTTTGAACAGTACTTCCTGGCACAGAACCCGCCTGAGCTGCGCCCCTGGCGCATTTATTATACCGGAACAATGCGCAACAGCCGAATATGCCGCGGACAGGTTGTTATACGCCCGTGGGTGCAGGCTTTCTATTTAAATGTATCATACGACAGGCAGTATTATAACAAAGACTACGTCCGGCGCCAGGTAGAAGGAGTACGCGAAGCGGGAACAGGCGGATTTACATACTGGAATAATGCCGGAAGATACGAAGACGTTTATATAAGCGGACCAAATGCCGAATCAGCAACCCATTAACACAAATAACGCTGTTTATCCTTGTTTGTAATTTTCCAGAAATATTTTTAATCTGCGCATGGCGTCAGCTAACGTGTCTTTATCCGGCAGAAAGACAATGCGGAAATGATCCGGTTCTTTCCAGTTAAAGCCGGTGCCTTGCACCAGAAGCAGATGCTGTTCAAGCAGCAGATCGAGCATAAACTTGACATCATTGGTTATGTTAAAACGTTTTGTGTCAACTTTTGGGAAACAGTAAAGAGCGCCTTTTGGTTTTACCGCCGAAAGGCCGGGAATTTCGTTAACCATGTTAAAAGCGATGTCTCTTTGATCCCGCAGCCTGCCTCCGGGCAGAAGTAAATCCTTAACGCTTTGATAACCGCCAAGCGCGGTCTGAATGCCCATCTGAGACGGCATATTCGGACACAGGCGCATATTGGCAAGCATATCAAGGCCTTCTACATAACCGGAGGCGTTTTTTTTATTGCCGGATAAAACCATCCAGCCCGCGCGAAAACCTGCCGCGCGCCACGCCTTGGAGAGACCGTCAAAGCTGATGGTCAGCAAATCCGGCGCGATTGTGGAAAATGGAATATACTCTGCCCCGTCATAGGTAATGCGTCCGTATATTTCATCTGCATACACGATTAAGTCATTTTCCCTGGCTATCTGAGCAATACCCTCAAGAGTACCGCGCTCATAAACAGCGCCCGTTGGATTGTTCGGATTGATAACTACAATAGCTTTGGTTTTCGGCGATACTTTGGAGCGCATGTCTTCCAGATCGGGATTCCAGTCAGAAGCTTCATCGCACAAATAGTGAACCGCTTTGCCGCCTGCAAGAGTGACTGCCGCTGTCCAAAGAGGGTAATCCGGCATCGGGATAAGCACTTCGTCGCCGGAATCCAACAGGCCCTGCATGGACATCATTATCAGCTCGCTTACTCCATTGCCGATAAAAATATCGTCAATAACAACATCCATCACTCCCTTGGACTGGAAATCGTGCATTACCGCTTTTCTTGCGGCAAAAAGCCCGCGTGAGTCTCCGTAAGGCTGCGCATTCGGCAGGTTCACGATCATGTCGCGTACAATTTCATCCGGCGTATTAAGGCCAAATGAAGCAGGACTGCCCACATTGAGTTTAATTACCTTGTACCCTTCTTCTTCAAGACGTTTTGCCTCTTTTAACACAGGCCCCCGTATTTCATAGCAGACATTTTCCAGTTTTGCCGATTTTTCTATGTTTTTCATTAAATCTCCTGAATAGTAAAATTCGCCAATGACAGGACGTTTATAGGGAAATTTCCCTATATCGGCCCAATTCGTTAATTAAATATCCATTTGCCGGCTTCGTCAACATATTTCCTGATTATGGCTATGTATATTTCGGTTTTTATTTTTTCAAATTCTTTATTCCAGCCTTTAATATTTTTCAGTTCGCTGACAAGGCGGGCACGGCCATTTTCCGCGGCGTTTTTACATTCATCGCTGTTTTTTGAGTGTTTGGACAGGTTATTGAAAAGGAAGTACGCTGAAAGGCCTGTTATAAGCGCATCGCCTGAAGACTGGGATAATTTGATAAATTCCGGCTGAGCTTTGTCATAATCGCCGGCCAATAAATTACAAAAGCCATAAAACCAGCGAATCCACTCGCTTTGATCAAGAAATGTATTAAAAAAGGCCGCGGCTTCTGAATATTTACCGCTTAATACCCTGGCTGTGCCAAAAAACATAACATTTTTCCTGACAACGGCAGGTTTTGCCAGATGCGCTTTGCTTTCCAGCTTTATTACAGAGTCAAAATCAGAAATAACCAGGTATGAACTGGCCAAAAGGCGCACTTTATAGGAACTATACCTGCCTTTTGCGAGAATTTCCTGCTCCAAATAATAGGCCAATGCAGGCCAATCCTCTCTTTCCAGAAGAGAAAAAAGCCGATAATTAAAAAATAGAAATATGCTAAAGCATGCAAGGAAAACGAAGATGAGGATAAAGAACGGCAGGCTGATATGCAGGAAACCAACTGCGGAATCTGGTTTGACAATCAAAAACGGCAGCAGAGCCGCCATCAATAAAATAAAAACAATTATCATGCTGAAGGCAATTATCAGATACTTAAATTTCAATGGAAACACTCCTATAATTATACATCGGTATGGAATGAATGATAAAATAAACCTTAAGTACAGTCAACGATATAACCAGCTGTTGAGGATTAAATGAAAGAATATGCGATTAAAGAAATACCTCTGAACAGTTTTTTCACCAGGACACTTTACCTTGACAAATCGTTTGTTCTGTCTTCTCCTGAAATGCCTTTTACCAGGAATATGGCCAAATTTCTGGATAAATGGAAATACGCATCCGTATTCAGCGAAGGCGAACCGAACAAGGAATATATAAATATAAAAACAGAAGCGGAACTGGCTGAAGGCGGTATAAAAAATATCTCGAATCAATCAGACTCCGATAAGCTTGAAAAAGCCGAAAAGCAATACACCGAATTTCTTCGCTTTGTAGACAGTCTTTTTGTAAGGGCGACTGTTTCAGAAGAGTTGGAATTTAATGAAGTATCTGATAAAATGAGGGAAATGGTTGAATATATTCGTGAAGATCGCCGCTTCCTTATGCGGGTAATTAAAAATTTTGAACCCGCGCCGGAAAGAAGCTACCTTGCTACGCATTCTGTACGTTCAACCATTCTGGCGATCATTATAGGGACATATATAAAACTTCCCAATCACAGACTCATAGAACTGGGAATAGCCGCGCTATTGCACGAAATAGGAATGTTCAAATTACCTTTGAGTTATTATTTAAGCCAGCGTCCTCTTACGTCTCAGGAACAAAAGGCTATTTTCACTCACCCTGTACTCGGTTATAGTATGCTTAAGTCCTTTAATTTTCCGCTTCCCATATGTCTTGCCGCGCTTGAACATCATGAACGGGAAAACGGAACCGGCTATCCAAGGCATATAGGAGGCGAAAAAATCAGCCTGTATTCAAAGATAATCGCAGTAACCTGTTCATATGAGGCTCTCAATTCCAAAAGACCGCACAGGGAAGCCAAGGATGGCTATACAGGCATGGTTGAACTTCTGAAGAACGAAGGAAAGCAATACGATGATACGATTGTCAGAGCGCTGGTTCTATCGCTTTCAATTTACCCGATTGGCTTATACGTGCTTTTATCGAACGGGAAAAAAGGACAGGTTGTGGACGTAAACCCGGAAAATCCGCGTTTCCCCATTGTGCAGATTTTCGGCGAGTTTACTCCGGATGGAAAAATAAAAACGGCGCAAACTGAACCCGGTGAACTGACTATTGAGCGCCCGCTTAATCGTTCGGAGATAGAAAACTGATATGGAACCTCTACCGTTAATTTTTACAGTTCTCGGCCTGGTTTTGGCCAGCGGAATATTCACCCTTTTTGATTCAGCGCTGGTTTTATGCAGAAGATCCCGTCTGGAAAAAGAAAATGGAAAATTTTACATGGCGGTTCTTGCGATTCTTGATAAAGAAAAAAATATATTATTTGCATGCAGAATATGGATTAATATACTGAGGATATTCGCCGCTTTCTTTACCGGATTTTTTGCCATGCGTTATTTGCAAAACACGCAGGTAAACGGCATTTTAACTGTATTAATAATAATCATATCCGTTTTTATTTTAAGCCTTATCTCCGCCCTGCTCGGCGATGCCCTCCCGAAACTCCTGTCCCGGACAAAGCCGGAAAAAATAGCCGCGGCTCTTCTGCCTGTAATAAAATTTTTTTCCGTCCCCATGGCGCCTTTTATAAAGCCGGCTGTCAGGTTTGAAACTTTTTTTAATAGCACGTTCCATGCTGAAATCAGCGAAAACAGCATAACAGAGGAAGAACTTCAGAATGAACTGCGGAACACCTTAATGGAAGGCGAGAAATCCGGCATTGTGGAAAGCAGCGAACGCACAATGTTGGAAGGCGTCTTTTATCTGGGCGACCGTCCCGTGGGCGCTTTTATGACGCACCGTTCAGAAATTGCCTGGCTGGACTGCAACGCTCCGTATTCCGAAATACGCAAAACAGCGCTGAAAGAAAGACAGCAGCGCTGTTTCCCTGTCGCCAACGGAAGCCCTGACGCAATAATAGGAGCGGTTTACCTTGAAGATATAATCATCGATTACGCGCAGGCTGAGCCACTTGGGATACGCGCAATTATGAAGAAAGCCCATTTTGTACCGGAAACCATGTCTGCGCTTAAAGCCTTTGAATCCTTTAAACAGGGACAGGCGAATTTTCTTTTTGTAATGGACGAATACGGCGGTTTATCCGGTATTATCTCCATAACAGCGTTAGTTGAAGAAATTGTCGGCGAACTGTCCGCGCCCGTGCAGGAAGAATCCCCGCTTATAAAACAGGAAGACGGCACATGGCTTGCCGACGGCACATTAAATATTGACGATGCCGCGCTCGCTCTTGGCCTTACAGGTCTCGGCGAAGACAGCGATTTTCACACACTGGCCGGCTTTGTCCTGTTCCTCGCAGGAGAACTTCCCCGAGTCGGCGACTGTTACGATTACCAGGGATTCCGTTTCAAGGTTATCGACAAAGACGGCAACCGGATAGATAAACTGCTGATTAGCAAACTCCCGTGAATGCAATCCACGAATTAAAACGGACAAAATCCCATATATTAAATTACTGATAAAAAATTTTGGAAAACAAAGCATGGAATACAAAAGAATAATAATTTAAAACATCCGTGGATATTTCTCTTTCTTATTCTGTGGACATCGGCTGGGGGGTACAGACCTGGCCGTTGTATAGTTCTTTTGGGTAAACGCAGATTTTCAATTTTTTTTCAAGAGAGACAAGCAGGCGCATTTGGGTTTCATCGCCTATGGTGGCCATAACCCCGCGTTTGCCGGCGCGTGCGGTGCGGCCGCAGCGGTGGATGTATGCTTCGCTGTCAGATGGAACATCAAGAGCGATAACGTGAGTGATACCGGGAATATCCAGGCCGCGGGCCGCAAGGTCTGTAGATACAAGCACATCAATTTTTCCTTCCCGGAATGAATCCAGCGCCGTTTTACGATCAGCGCCGGGAAGCGCCTTTCCGCCGGATTTTGAGAAGAGCCCTGCCGCTGATATATGATGATACTGAAGGCGCGAAAGAACATGGCCGGCTTCGTCATTGCGGCTTGTAAAAACAAGCGCTTTAACGCGCGATTTGCCATTTTTGGAAGATCTTGTTTTGATGGCGGCAAGCAGAGAGCGCAGCGTTTGAACTTTCCGCCGTTTTTCGCTGAACAGCGCCCAGTGTTCAATGCGTTCGCGCAGGATTTCATGATCGTCGCTTTGCGCAATTTCGGCGTTTTTAAACAACGCGCCCAATGGGGAGACTGCCTTTTTGCTGACTGTCGCAGAGCATGCCGCGGCGCATAAACCAGGTAATTTCAAGCCGCTGCTCAGTCCGTCATCGGCCGCCGCGGTTTTTACAGAGCGTTCAATAATCGAAAGAAGCTCCTTTGTTTCTTCAAGACATTCGCTCACTGTAAGCCTGTCGGCTTCGTCAAGAATCAGGAACCGCAGGTTATCAAAAGACAGTTTCTTCATTTTGGCCAGAACCAGAAGCCTTCCAGGATTTCCGACAGCGACAACGGGTTTTGTTCTTTTTAACATTTCAATCTGCTTTCCGATTTTTACAGAGCCGATTAAAAGCGCCGCGCTCCCGCCAGCGAATGATTTTGTTAAAAAGTCGGCTTCCGCCTTTATCTGAGAACAGAGTTCCAATGTGGGAGCGCAAATCAGCAGTTCAGGGCCGCCGCTCCGGGTGATAACATTGCCGTCTTCATCCAGAAAGAGCCGCTGCAGCGCGGGTAAAAGATACGCGAAAGTTTTTCCGGTTCCCGTGGCGGAGCGGAAGATCACGTTATTTTCGGCAAGCAGCTTCGGGATGACAAGGCTTTGAATGGCCGTAGGTTTTACAATTCCGCGTTCCTTCAGCTTTAAGGACAATAAAGAGCATATCCCCAAATCGTTAAATGCATTAATGTCATTCATCTGACTGCTTATCCGCTGACTTGCCCAACCGGAAAAAACCCAGGAATTTTTTTCTCCTTTGTTTGGTTCTTTCACGGCGGTTTAAATACGAATCCAGTTCTTTAACAAGATGCGCGTATTCGTTTATCTGCGGCCGAAGCTGCCTGGTGTCAATCTTTTTATTCCTGAATTTACTATTTTTTGCCCTGTCATTGAAATTTCTGGATTTATCCTCTATCTTTAAAAGCTGTCTTTCTATCCTGTCCAGAAAATTCGGGTCTAATTCATTACCTATTTTATCGAAAGCGTCAAATTCGTATTTTACCACTTCGTCGCTGCGTATCTCTCCCTTGAACGCGCGGTAAATATTAAGTTTGATTCCTTTTTTCATATACGCGAAACGCCCTTCTTTCTGGAAGCGGCGGATACTCACCATGATATAGGCTGAATTCAGATAACGCAGGGTTCTGAAACTGGAAGCCCGTTTTACAAAGTCATTGTCTTCGGCGACATAGATAGTTTCGTCAAAACCGCCCGCTCTTAAAAACAGCCTCTTTGTTACAAAAATGCAACAACCACACGCTTTTGGATCGAGCCATAAATTTAAGATAACGGCAAGATTTATCATCCGGTGCACAACCATGTCCAGCCTGTAATCTGAAAGCGGTTTTATTTCACATGTCGCAAGATCTATATAGCGATCCTGCATTTCGTCATGCGCATTGCGGATAAAACCCGGCGGAAGAATCACATCCGCGTCAAGGAAAAATAAAAAATCACCTGACGCGGCGGCGGCTCCTTTATTCCTGCCGGCTGCGGGAAGGCCGCCGTCTACAACGCGGCATCCGTAATTTAAAGCTATTTCTCTTGTTTTGTCTTTTGAATTTGCGTCTGCAATAATTATTTCATAATCATCAAAATCCTGACTCCTGATACTGTCAAGAAGCCCGGCCAGCATCTTCTCCTCGTTCAAAGTCGGGATTATTATACTTACTTTCATGCAGCAAACTATAGCACACTTTGCAGGAACTGTCTTGTGCGGTCATTTTCCGGACTACTGAACATTTTTTCCGGCGTGCCGATTTCCAGAATTGATCCTTCAAACATGAATACGACTCTGCTGGCAACCTCGCGCGCAAAGCCCATTTCATGGGAAACGACAAGCATTGTCATGCCCGCGGAGGCAAGCTTCTTCATTACAGCTAACACTTCTCCGACCAGTTCCGGATCGAGAGCGGATGTCGGTTCGTCAAAGAGCATGATCCTGGGTTCCATGGCAAGCGCGCGGGCTATTGCGACCCGCTGCTGCTGACCGCCGGAAAGCTGGGAAGGAAAAGTGTCTATTTTATCAGCAAGGCCGACGCGTTCAAGTATCTGTACGGATTTTTCACGCGCTTCCTCAAAAGGGAATTTGCGGACATTAAGCGGGGCAAGCATTACATTTTCCAGCGCCGTTTTATGGGGAAAAAGGTTAAAACGCTGAAACACCATGCCGACTTCCAGAAGAATTTTGTTTCTTTCGTCATTGTGCATCTTAACGCTGTTTACTCCCCTGTGACAGTCGAAAAGAAGATTGTCTTCGATGTAAATCCGCCCTTCGTCAATTGTTTCCAGGCGGTTAAGAGTGCGAAGGTATGTTGACTTTCCCGCGCCTGACGGTCCGATTATGCAGACAACTTCTTTTGGTTCAACTGTCAGTGAAACATTTTTAAGCACTTCAAGCGGTCCGCGCCCGTTACTGCCGTGAAAAGTTTTACATACTCCGGCTGTTTCTATCATTGACATAGATCATCTCACTCATACACTGAATATTTCTTTTCAAGCTTGTTAAAGAAAAACGTAAAGACGGCTGTAATAATCAGATAAAGAATCATTGCCGGAATATAAACAAGAGCCGAACGCGTAGAGCCCTCGATGTTTCTTGTCGCTTTTGTTATATCAACAAGCGCGATCATTGACACCAAAGAGGCGTCTTTTAACATCATGATGAACTCATTGCCGACAGGCGGAATTAACCGCCTGATTGACTGTGGAATGATCACAAGCCGCATGGTCTGCGCGTAGGACAGTCCCAGGGCGCGAGACGCTTCAAACTGTCCTTTGTCGATACTCTGAATGGCCGCCCTGATAATTTCCGCGCAGTAGGCCGCGCAGTTCAGCGTATAGGCAATGAATGCCGCCAAGAAACGGTTGTTGATGGTGAGCGCGGGGGTTATCATTGGCAGCGCGTAGTAAACAAAGAACAATTGCATAAGAAGCGGAGTCCCGCGGAAGAAAAAAATGTAAGCGCTGGAGCATTTGCTAATAACGGGATTTTTTGACATTTTTCCCAGCGCGAGAAAAAGACTGAGTATTAATCCCGCGCAGACGGATAAAACTGTTAAACCAATAGTAACTCTGGCGCCTTTAAGCAACTGCGGCGTCCATGAAAAAAGAACAGTTTGCAGTGTTTCCATGCGGAATTATTTCCGGACTGCCGAGACAAGATCCATACCAAAGATCTCGTTGGAAATCCGCAGCATTGTCCCGTCGGCGAAAAGTTCATCCAGAGCATTGTTAACGGCGTCTGTAAGTGCGTTGTTTCCTTTCTTCATGCATATACCGAACTCTTCCTCTCCGCCCTGCCAGACTATTTCAAAAGGGCTGTCCGAGCGGCTGACATATTCGTAAGCGACCAGAAGATCGGTCATTATCGCATCCACGCGGCCAAGCCTCATTTCATCAAAGCAATACATTACTTTGTCATACTCATAAGTAGTGCACTTTAAGCCTTCATCGATAAGCTGCATCATATAGTAATCGGAAGTTGTTTCATCCTGATACGCTACGCCCAGCCCCGAAAGATCCAGGGGAGTTTTAATATTGTGCGGGGTGGTTTTCGGAAGAACCAGAGCGAGGGTATTCTGTATATAGGGCTTGCTGAAATTATGGGCCGCAAGGCGCGCCGGATTGATTGTTACGGAAGACATGATGCAGTCGAACTTTCTTGTATCAACTGCCGCGAAGATACCGTCCCACGCTGTGTCAATGAATTCAACTTTTAAATTCATTTTCCCGGCTATCGCCTTTGCCATACTGACATCGAAACCTATGGGGGTTTTGCCGTCTTCGGCCATATACTCCATTGGGGGGTAACCGATTTCCATACCTACCATCAAAACACCGTTTTTCAGGGTAAAATCGCCGGCTTCCTTTTTACAGCCTGTAAAAATAACAGCAACAATAGTTAAAACCGACAAAATAACTGCAATCTTTTTCATATAATCCTCCATTATTGAAAAAATGTCCAAAAATATACATCAGTTTACAATATAGGTTTGATGATGTCAATTAAGAAAATTCATGTTAAAAACGCCGGTGTCCGTGAAGTAACCAACTTCCCGGACAACCCCTATTTACAGTTTCCGGCAATTCATCTGACGCACAGTATCGTAAGGACTCTTAATCTTTCAGGACCGTATGAAGTTAACAGATTCGCAGAAAAACTTTTACCTGGTGTCTGTCCATTATTTAATAAAAACGGAAACCATAAAATATAAGGCATTGGAATTCCGTGAAAAAATGAAAATAATTTATAGACGGATTTTCTTCCGCTGCGGACATAATCAGAAAAACATGGCGGAACACGCCATGGATATTAAAAGTATTTTGTAATATTAATACCTCAAATATATAAATAATAACAATTTTTTTATTTTTTCCGGATAAATGCAATTTTTCGGCATATAGTCATTTATTGACAATTTATTATTAAATATTTATTATATATACTATAATTACCTTAAAAACGGGAGTTTATTTTAAAATAAAAAATGTCAAGCAACAGGGATAAAAATCTGACTGTCGCGTCCTTTAAGCAGGCTTCTTTGGCCCAGAATAGTATATTTCATTTTAAACGTTCGCGGCTTAACAACCTGTTTATGGAAGCGATTAAATATCCCATCATTTTGATTTGCGCCGGAGCCGGATACGGCAAAACAACCGCTGTTCATGATTTTGTTCAGGAGTACAAAACGACTACTGTCTGGGTGCAGCTTTCCGAACGCGACAATGTAAGCGGGCGCTTTTGGGAAAATTTTTGCTACAGCGTATCGCAGATTAACGAATCACTGGCCGTATCGCTTAAAAAACTCGGGTTTCCCGATTCGGCGGAAAAGATAAAACAGTATTTTTACCTGATGGAAAAACATATTATCAAGGAAAGATTGATTTTTGTTTTTGACGACTGCCATTGCATAGAAAATCAAACCATAATCAGATTTGTCGGAGAAGCCATACGCAAGCTTCCTCCGGGAACCACTTTATTTGTTATATCACGTTCCACGCCGCACATTAATCTGGCGGACCTTGTTTCCGGAAATCAGTTATTTGAAGCAAGCGAAGACGTTCTCCGTTTTTCGGAAACCGAACTTGCCCAGTATTTCCGCGAACAGGATATCTGCCTTCAGCCCGATACCCTGCAAAAAATCATGCAGGATACCGAAGGGTGGGCATTCGCTCTTAATTATATAGCGCGCTCATATAAAAAAGCTCCCGGTTATGAAGGGTATTTGCGCAACGCCATGAAGACAAATATTTTCCGTTTCATGGATATTGAAATCTGGGATACGATTTCCGGGCGGCTGCAGAATTTTCTTGTGCGGCTTTCATTAATTGATCATCTGTCGCTGGATTTGCTTGTTCTTCTGGCCGGCGATGAAAAAGATCTTATACAGGAAATGGAAAAGCAAAACGCATATGTGCGCCGTGACAGCTATATCAACGCGTATCTTATTCACCCGTTATTCCTGGAATTCCTGGCTACAAAGCAGGATCTTTTATCACAGGAACAAAAAGAGCGGACATATACAATCGCCGGGGAATGGTGCAAAAAGAACGGGTTTTCGGTTGACGCCCTGTCTTATTATGAAAAGATAGGGGATTACAGATCGATTACCTACATGTTCATCGGAACCCGATCCCAGATACCATACGATATAGCCTGTTACCTCGCGGAAATATGCGAAAGAGCGCCGAAAGAAATATACGATACCATGGATTACTTCGCGTCTACTCATATGCGGGCGTATATGTGCCAGGGTAACTGGGAAGAAGCTGTAAGGTTAGCTGAACATTATGAGGCAAAGTATGTTAATCTGCCGAAGGAAAATTTGTTCAGGATGCGCACATTAAGCAGCGTATATTACTGCTGGGGCATATCGCTGTGTTCCATGTGCCTGACCAAAGATGAATACAATTTTGATCTTTGCTTTGAAAAACAGTCAAATTGCTATTCCACCCGGGTTGATCCGGGAAATATGCTTATAATGACTCCCGGCCCGTGGGCAAACGCCGTCGGTTCATCAAGAAAGGGCTCCGTACAGGACTATATTGACGCTTATACAAGGATGCAGGCGCATTTAACAAAGTGTTTTTTTAATTCAGACAGGGGAAGCGTCGATCTGGCCAACGCGGAGCTTCATTTTTATATGGGTAATATGTCCGCATCAGAATCCTTCCTGTCACGCGCAGCCGATAAAGCGCGGGAAAAAAAACATTCGGGGGTACTGCACAGGGCGTTATTCTACACAATACGCATCGCTTTCTTCCAGGGAAACCTGGCAAAGGCGCAGCAGGCATTGAAGGAAATCAAATCTTTACTTGACGATACGGAATATTTTACGCGCTTTATTGATAACGACATTACGCTTTGCTGGTATTACTGCGTTATGGGAATGCCGGAAAGAACGCCTGACTGGCTGAAAGAAAATTTTACGCTGTACGGCGACGCTGTTTTTACGGAAAGCTACGCAAATCATCACAGAACGCTTTATTTTTACTATACGCGCAATTACGCTCCCCTGCTCTCCTATATCAATGAAGTGAAGCAGCGCGAATCTTTTCTGTTCGGGCGCATTGAAATGCTGATGCTGGAAGCATGTATTCATTATAAAATGAAAAACAGCGAAAAGGCATACGCCTCGTTTGAGGAAGCGTATAATACAGCGTCGCCCAATGAGATAGTGATACCGTTCATTGAAATGGGAAAAGACATGCGCACCCTTACAGCTTTTGTCAAGAGAAGGACAGACTGTAAAATACCTGTATCATGGCTTGAAAGCATCAACCGTAAATCCGCGTCCTATGCCAAACACCTGGGGCATATTATTACTGAATATAAACGCACATCCGGCTCCGCCGAAAGAATTGCCATTTCTCCGAGAGAGAAGGAAATTCTTACCGATCTGTCCCACGGCCTTTCGCGCACTGAAATAGCGGCAAGCCGCGGCATTTCGATCAATACGGTAAAAATGGTTGTAAACAACATATACATTAAGCTTGGCGCGGAAAACATGGCGGACGCAATTCGAATATCTGCGGAACGCAAGATTGTGTAAAATAAATATGAGATAATGAATGGAAGTAAAATATTCTGACAAGTCCAATTATTAATCAGAAAAAATATATTTTCTGGTGTAAGGGCAGATTTCTATACACTTGCCGCAGATGGTAATATCTCCGTTAAAACCCTGTTTCGCGCGCTGACGCGCTGTCTTTCTGCATTTAACCGGATCGAAAAATTCATCGCGGTACAGACCTGTTTCCCACAGTCTGCCCGACACTGCTCCGGCGGGACACGCGTCAGCGCATACCATGCAATCGCCGCAGCGCGACTTATTAACAGGTTCTGAGGTAACCACGGGAGCGTCAGTTAAAATTGACGAAAGGCGGACAGCGGAGCCGTACTTTTCAGTGACGAGTAACGCGCTCTTTCCAATCCAGCCGGCGGCGGCGCGCGTAGCGATTGTTTTGTGCGGAAGGAGCATATTGTCCCTGGTTTCGCCGCTTCCCACATATTCGCGGGTCTGCGCCGTTGCGTTATAACCCATTTCGAGCAGCATGGCGGCGCCGCGGGTAACAATTGAATCCAGCCTCTCATTCAGCGTATCGTACCATTGCCGGTATTCCCCGGTGGGGAGCGAAGAGATGCCCCGGATTACATTTTTCGGGTACGCCGCCGCGACTATTATGCCTACAGGCAGCCCCATGCGCGTATCCGGCGGAAGCTCAGTAATATTACCAAACCCGACAATGTCCGCGCCATAACTGAACAGCTCATTTTCAATATTCCTGTTCAGATTTTCGGTTTCATTCATCATTTTCATCCTTTATATTCATTGGTAAAAAATTTGCGTAATTCATGCAATGAGGAAATTTCATATACAGGCGCAATACCGGTATCATTAACAGCGCCGGACAGATTTAACCAGCAACTGTCAATTCCGGCGTTATTCCCTCCGGCGATATCGGCGGAAAGCGAATCGCCTATTATCAGAATTTTTTCTTTTCCCGCAGTCTGAATGCCGGAAAACACATAATCAAAATATTCTTTCTGCGGTTTTTGAAAGCCGACAAATTCAGACACAAAATAACCGGCAATATATCCGCTGATCGCCGAATATTCTATTCTTGCCTTCTGCACAGCGAGAATTCCGTTCGTTACAATATAGATTTGTTTATTTAACGAACAAATCTCTCTGCAAATTTCCAGGGCGCCGTCAATCAGGAACGAACCTTTGCCAAGTTCATACAGATACTTTGCGTTAAAATCGCAGGCGTTATATTCAACGCCGGTTTCACTGAATAAACGGTTAAACCTTAACGGCTGAAGCTCTTCTTTTGAAATTTCGCCTGTCTCGTAACTTTTCCATACGCCCTTGTTTATTTCCCTGTACCTCTCCAGTACTGTCCGCGAATAATTTAAGCCGCAGGTTTTGAAAACAGTTTCCAGCGCGTTTTCTTCCGCTCTGTCAAAATCGAATAAAGTGCCGTCCGCGTCAAATAAAAACACATTATAATTTTTCATTTATCATCTCTTGTTCTGTTATCATATCTATAATATTATTAATTATATTATAATAAATGAACATTTTTGATCATGAGGGGATTGATGAATTTAATAAAAAATTTCAGAAAACAGCGCCTTTTTTTACTTTTCCTGCCGCTTTTTATATCTCCCCTGTATTCTGAACCGCTCGCAGATCAGGAACCCGCGCATTTTGAAGAACCTGTTCAGATTGACGCCCCTCTCCCTGACAGACAATCTCCCCCTGACGAAGAATCTTCGCTGGCCGAAGATGCGGTTCCCGATGATAACGATCCTTCCATCATTTTCGAAGCTCCTTCCCTCGTATACGAAGTTGATCCGGTTACCGAATCCCGCTCCTTTAATGATGTTTTTCCGAATTTGCCGCGAAACATAAAAAGAACCGTAATGAGTCCTTCCGGACTGCGTCATTCCTTCGAGAAAGACGGCTCTCCTTTGGTGAATCCCGCCGCTGACTCCGGAATTGATCTGTATAACAGTTATATCCTTAAAAAAAATCCTTCCCATGTAATCGAAGCCCTCATTTTACTTCCATACAAAAACGGCGAACTGGAAATGCTGGATATTTACAATGCGCTTGGCAGAATCGGGAAAATAAAGGATCAATCCATTCTCATCCGGGACAATGAAATTAATTTTTTTAAAGACAGCACCAGGCTTGAAAGCGCCAGAAGAAGAAGGCCTATCCCCGATCCTGATCCCGCTGATACGCTGCCGGTATCCGAAACAAATTATCTGCGTTTTACAGATTTGTACGCAGGCGATTTTTTTCTGCGCGGCGACATTTATGTAAGCCTATACGGCATTACTTACAGCATGACCAATTTCAGGGATGTAAATTTTTCCATTTTCAGGATAATGAAGGCGGAAAGATTCTCCGCCGCGATTTACCTTGAACCTGTAAAAGAGGGCGTGCTTATTTACAGCATGGCAGGGCTTTATTTGCCGGGCTTTATTGTCAGCAGAATGAACCTTACGCCCAATATTAATGTTCGCATAACGGTACTGATAAACTGGATTACGGAAGGCCTGAGAATACAGGAAAGCATTAAGGAAAAGCCTGTCATTCCGTTCCGGTAACCGGCCTGCTGTGAAACCCCAAATCCATTTTTAAACAACGGGTTGTCCGGGCGTCCTTTCAGACATTCCTTTGCGCCCGTGCGGGAACCTTTCAATTCCAGGCAAATATTAAACAGATTTTAATAAAACCATGGCTTTTTATGTTAAAATAGTCTTGAACAATATTTCTGCTTTTTATATAATATAATTTCTGGGCGGGGAATTTTAAGGAAGTACATGGGAATTTTCTTGATTTAGAGGGGAATTGCAATGACAAAAATATACTACTTCAGCGGCACTGGAAACAGTTTTTGGACTGCAAAAAAGATAATGCAGAGCATATGCGAAATCAATCATTCTGATAAATGCAGGCTGTTCAATATCGGAGTCGAAGAACAAAATGAAAAAATATTAATAGAAGCCAATACAGTCGTGCTGGTTTTTCCCTGCTATGCTTACGGCATGCCTCTGGCCGTGAAACGATTTGTCAAAAAAGCCGTTTTTAAAACTCCGTATGTCGTGTCTCTTGTAACATTCGGTTCGAATCCCCGCGGAACGCTGGGCGCCTTAAAGCGAATTCTGGACAAAAAGGAAATACACAAATTATTCTTCGCGTTAATTCCATCGGTGGAAAATTATACCGCCATGTTCGGATCGCCTAAACCGGAATTAATCAAACGCCGCCTGCAACTTCAGGAAGAAACAACAAAAGACGCTGCGGTGGACATTATCGAACGGAATGAAAACACCGTCAGCACTTTCACGCCTTTTTCCAGCATGGTTTCGGGGCTTTTTTCGCTCGGTGTAAAAATATTTTATAAACATTATAAACTCTCTGACAAATGCGACGGCTGCGGCATATGCGGGCAAATATGCCCTGTTTCCGCCATTACAATGAAAGAAAAACGGCCCGTGTTTTCCTCAAAGTGCGAACACTGCCAGGGCTGCGTGAACATCTGCCCGTTACGCGCAATTCAGTTCGGACGGGTAAAATTCGGCTCTCCGGGATATTGCCGCCCCGGAGTGCAAATTGAAGATCTAAGCGGCAATCTTCATAATAATCAATGTTTTAATTAAAAAACGGGATTTTTATTTTTTCGGCAGATACTTGCGCATCATGGCGTAAAATTCTTCAACATCAAGCGGTTTTCCCAAATGATCATTCATTCCGGCTTCTTTGCACCTTTCTATGTCTTCGCGGAATATATTGGCGGTCATCGCGATTACAGGTATACCATGCGGGTGTTTATGCGTTTCTGACGCATGTGTTTTTAAATCATCCTCAAATTCCCTTATTTTTCGGGTTGCTTTGTACCCGTCCATTTTAGGCATTTGCACGTCCATAAGAATCAAATCGTACCTGTCAGGCGATTTCGCGAACATGGCAACCGCTTCGGCGCCGTCTGATACACAGTCCATTTCCAGAAGCGTAGGTTCAACAAGCACTTCTATAATCTCCCGGTTAATTACCACATCTTCCGCGAGAAGTATCCTGTATCCGCTGAAAATACCGCTGTAATCGGTTTTTTCATCCAAATCCGCGTTTTTCCGGGAACCTCTTATTGCTTTAAACGTAAATGAAAATGACGATCCTTTTCCGGGTTCGGATTCAAGCTGAATTTTTCCGCCCATCAATTCCACGATGTATCTGGAAAGGACAAGCCCCAGTCCCGTGCCGCCGTACTTGCGCGCAACCTTGGAATCAGCCTGCTGGAATGTGCGGAAAAGCTGCTTTTGCTGTTCGCCGCTTATTCCAATTCCGTTATCACTGACTGTTACCTGAATTGTATGGATATCGTCTTCTTCTTTTACAAAACGCGCATCCAGTTTAATCGCGCCCCCTTCCTGGGTAAACTTGACCGCGTTGCCGAAAAGATTCACTATAACCTGCGCAAGACGCTGATCGTCGCCGATCAAAGAGCGCGGTATGGACTTGTCAATATTCACTGTAATTGTCTGTTTTTTTTCTTCGGCGCACATTCTTACGATACTGATAGCGCGCTGAAGCATTTTCTCAAAGTCAAATTCATCGTTTGACAGCTCAAACATGTTCGCTTCTATTTTTGACATGTCAAGAACGTCGTTAATTACGGTTAAAAGATGCTGCGAAGAATTTTCAATTCTTTCCAGACAGTAATCCTTGCGCGGCACATCGTTAGCTGATTTTCCTATATAGGTCATGCCGATGATAGCGTTCATGGGAGTGCGTATTTCATGACTCATGGTTTCCAGAAACGCGCTCTTTTGCTTGTTTTTTTCGCCCGCTTTTTCCTTCGCGCTTTCAATGCGCACAAGAACAATAATCAGCGCCGCCGCAAAAATCGCGCCGAGAATACAGAGAATTATCAGCATTTCATCCGTACTGTGATAATACAGTTTTTTCGGAGTAAGAAGGATTAAATGCCAGCCGTTGGGAAGTACGCGGGTAAAAACAATTACTTCCTCGCCTTTCCAGTTTTTCATCGAACGTTCATAAATATTCCTGCCCTGAAGAAAGTCATCCGCGAACTGTGAAATATGAAGACCCGGATCGTCCATGCGCCTTCCGACATAAGCCGGATTCGCGTGGGCAAACATGGTCAGATCCTGCGAAGCGAGCGAGCCGTATCCGCCTTCAATGAGAGCCGCATTAACCGCAATCCCGCCGATTTTGTTAAGCGGTACGTCAATACAGGCGACTCCTATCCGTTTATCATCATAATCATGCATGCAGCGCGAATATGTAATAATATATTCGCCTGTAAAATAATCCATATACGGCTGTGTCTCCATGATCACGCCGCAGTTTGCAATTGCCGCTTTGTACCATGGTAATTCCGTAATGGAAAGATCTTCAGGCTGCTCCCAAACAAGATTTTCGTAGTATAAAAAAATTTCATCTTTGCCTGTTATTTCAAAATAACCGTAAAGACCGTTGATGTTTTTAAGGCCGGATTCGCCGGAGATTACATAACTGCTGATTACATTGATATAATGCTGCAAATCATCGCTGTTGTTATCCAGTATCATTTGCCTCACAGTCTGTGAAAAAGAACCCAGCATCATTTTGGAGGCGATGAGTTCGGATTCTATCTGTTCATGGGTAAAAGAGAGCAAATTATCAGCGTTTTTTAACAGATTTTCGCGCACTGTATGAGAGTTGAACCTGTAACTGAGAGTAACCATTACCGCAAATGACATCAGCGTAAAAATTATCTTCTTGTACAGTGACTTGAATCTCTTAATATTCACCTGTTGTTTCTCTAACTACAGGTATACAATGCTATGGGGTTTTCTTCAAGTATTTGCGCAATTTATTAAAAAAATCTTCTATGTCAAGCGGTTTGCCTATGTGATCATTCATTCCGGAATCAAGGCATTTCGTGATATCTTCCAAAAAAACGTTCGCTGTCATTGCGACTATTGGTATGACGCCAGCTCTTGGGTGATCAAAAGCCCTTATCCTGCGGGTAGCCTCGTACCCGTCCATCTCGGGCATCTGCACATCCATAAAAATCATATCATAAGCGTCCGGAGATTTAATAAACATCTCTACTGCCTGCGCGCCGTTCTCGGCGCAGTCCATCTCAAGCTGCGTCGGCTCTGTCAGCGCTTCCACAATTTCCCGGTTTATTTCCACATCTTCGGCCAGAAGCACCCTGAAGCCCCTGAAAACAGCATCGTTATCTGTCTGTCTCTTTTCCATCTGCTGATTAAGCCCGATAGCTTCTGTTATCGCGTCCGCAATCGCTGACGGGAAAAGCGGCTTGGACAGGAACTTGTCAACTCCGGCTGATTTGGCATTTTCCGCGACATTACTCCATTCAGCGGCTGATATCATTATTACTATTGTGTGTTCAGGTGATTTTGCTTTTGCTTTTAATTCCCTGGCCAGCATTATCCCGTCCATGTCCGGCATTTTCCAGTCCACAAAATATATATCGTACATGCCGTTTTTGCCGATCAG
>JAIRQN010000096.1 GCA_031256445.1 Treponema sp.
GTACAGTATAAGCCCGCTTGAAGAAAGAGCGTTAATTATTCTTCGGTGGTCTGGTTTTTTTGAATCGTATGGCTTAGTATATGCCGGATGCCATTTATCAATTGGATTCTGATAAATCGAAAGGAGCTAAAGTGAAACACTGGAAACAGCGGACTTTTAGTCCGATTACCCTTATATGCATTTGCGCAGTTTTATCCGTTGTTGTAACAGCCTGTAATCGCGGCGAAGCAAAACCGCAAACACAAACGTTAAGCGAAACACCAGCAGAGCAAACAGCCGTAACAATAACCGCTGATAGTTACGTTTTTAAAGAATCGTACGTTTCTAACGAATCGTACGCAAAAATACTCAACGGGGATTTATCTGATTTTGCCGGAACATGGGTAAATATTTATGATCAAATACGTCTGCTCAAGAAAGACGGAACATTTGAAGATGAACAAAAAGCTGTTAATTTCAAGAGTGTGAATGAAAATGATGAACTTTATAAGAAGGCATTAGGCGGTGATTATTATCAATGGTCTGTACAATTGTTAGATTCGATACATCTTGCAGGTTTCGTGACGCTGTTATACCCTGTAGGAGTTGATATTTATATTAATAACGAGATTAGACAAAACGAGATTATTAAATCAGATACAACAAAGGTTCGTTTGTATATTTTTGCTCATGAATGGTACCCCTCAGAAGATCTTGTATATTATAAGATCGAATCGTCGGTATCTGATAATAATGAAACACAAACAGAAGCGATTTTGGAAAAATATAAAAAAATATTACTTAATGAAACCGGATTTTTAGATACAAGTGATAATATAATCACTTACCTTCATCATTTAAATATAAACTATAAACAATTCGCCATACTTGACATGAACCTGTACGCAGACGGCATACCGGAACTTGTTTTACATAACACGGCAAACGGCGATATTCTCGTTTTGCATTATTATAACGGCGTGTATAACGGCGTGGTATACGGGAAGAAATATAGTTACAGAGCAATGAAAAACCTGAAAATAGACGGATTTTTTGAGTGGAGCAACAGCGCGTATAATTCAGGATTAGGTAAATTGCACATAACAGGAAAAGATCAGGAAATAATACATATGGCTGAATACGGTTCATTGATGGAAGAGATAGAAATGTATCGAATTCAAGGCAACCCGGTCAGTAAAGAGGAATTTAATGATTATTCAGCCTTTCAGAACGCGAAGGAAGATATTGTCTTTTATAACTTGACAAATGAGAATATTAATAAATTAGCCTCGCTGAGTATTATACCGGAAGTCCCCTCATTTCCTCCTCCCATAGATTATTTTAAACATATTAATTTTAAACCCATGTACAAACACTCAGATCTTAGATTATGGGGATGGTCAAAAAACTCCAAAGTCGCGTATACCATTAACAAAAGTCTTGATCCAATGGACGGAAATATTTTTACCGCTGTCATTTTTAACACAATCGATGATGTTGTCGTCTGGCAGGACTCGCTTAATTCAAATGACTATAAAGAAAATGAGTATAACGCGGCCTTTAACAATTTTATTAAAAGTTTTATGAGCAGAGCCGGACAAAACGGAATTGAATTTACGCTGGAAGCTTCGCCGCAAGGACAGGCGGATTTTAAAGGTCTTCCGATAAGACATAACAATCAGGTTGTAAACATTACAGTTGAAACAGGTAGGAAGACAGGCGATTGGCACGAGGTTTACGGAAATATCGGCAGTTATAAAATAATTGCAGAAATTGCAACGGAGTTTCCCGCGCAAAGAGACGGAAGACGAAAAACAATACACGAAAAAACTCTTGACAGACCTGTCATGGATATAGTGACCTGCGGATATTTTATCAATCCTTTTGATAACAGGGCATTAATTGTAGCCGGAGAATATGAACGGGCATTTGAAGGATATGATGTCAAATATGTTTTAATCGGCTGCCATTTATCAGCCGGATTCAGGTAGAGAAAAAGTATTATCATGCCTGATAGTATCATTGAAATGAATGGTATCATACCGCAGGGCAAGCCGCGGGGTATGAACCCCTTCGGTGACTGCGCTCGTTCGGTCATGCCCGAGTAAACTCGGGCACGACTCTCACTTCGCTTGTCAATCAAAAGATGTTGTTCACCAGTATTTATTAACGTGTGAAATTAAAGATGGCAACGATAGAAAATGATTTAAAATATCAATTTATTACTCTCCGCGAAGAAAATAAAAAGGGAATATGCTTTTTAAACATGCATTGGTTTAATGAATATTGTCTGCGGTTATTTAAAGACGGTCTGCTTGTTCCTGAATAAAAGAAACCTAAATTTGAGGAATTTTCTAGCGGTTGGTGGGAATTAGAGACTTGTAAATATTAAAAATGGCGGCAACTGCACGAACCTATTACTGATAGTACCTTAACTATCTATTAGGCTAATTTCGAGTATAAAAAAAGAAGTAGAAAAAACGCTCATCCCCCAATATAGTTAATTAACGACTAAAAACCGATTGGGAGGACGAACGTTATGAACGAAACAATGCTGATAACATTATATTGCATTATTGATGATTTTATCAATACTTTAATGAGCAGTGCAGATGGACAAAAAATTCTGGAATCATGGAAAGCCAGGCGAGGCCCGCAACGTCGGTTGAGCCTCAGCGAAGTACTTACGCTGAATATTTTACGGTATTATTTTCATATATTTGATTTAAAAGCGTTTGTACGGCTTGCAGAATGCGCCTGTAAAACCCATTTTCCACAATTACCAAACTATGAAAACTTTTTAAAGGCAGCAAACCGACTGTATTGCTATTACAGTATTTTTTAACGCTTAACCGCCGGATGAACAAAGACAGACTGTTTTTTCTTGATTCAACAGCGTTGAGCGTATGTAACAACGGGAACATACCTTCGCATCGGGTAACAAAAAGTTTTTCATCACGCGGCAAGACGAGTAAAGGCTGG
>JAIRQN010000075.1 GCA_031256445.1 Treponema sp.
AGTATTTCTGCTATTGTTTTCATAACGAAGGTCTCCTGATTTGATTTTGGTTTGCTTCTTAATCTTATCAGATTCCTTCGCTTTTTATATCTGTTTTTGGAGTTTTGCAAGAGGCTCATTATAGAAGAAATTAAAAACAAGTCAATTGATAAAATATGGGTATGGGAGAATTCAAGATTATCTAGGAATGAAATAACCTCCTTTCATTTGAATAGGATTTTTAAAGAAAATAACGTATTACTTTATATTAAAGACGCAATATATGATTTAAATAATCCGCAAAATGAATTAATACACGGGATTTTCAGTCAATTTGCGCAATATGAAAGACATAATATTGTAGAAAGAACTAAAAGAGGACTCCATGCGGCAATGAATAATGGAATTCGGGGCTATAGTTGGTTACTTGGATATAAAAAAGAAGCGGAACATTTCGGCTTTTCATAGCATCGGCAACCTTCGTACTGTACCAGTCCGCTTTCCTGAATTCCACAGCCGCAGGAAAGCCGTCAAAGTATTTCAAAAGCCTGTCTAAATACCGCCTGTTATCGTCTTCGTATTTGAAAGATGAAACAAAACCGCTTCGAGCCTTTTCCCCGCCGTCTGTAAGCATTTTAGAGAGGTTTTCAGCCTTTGGCATGGTATGGTAGAAAAATAACATATAAACGTGACAAATTAAAAAAATAATTATATAATATAACAATAAAGTGATGTATTTTATGAAGTTTAAAAAAGCCATCTTAGTATTTTTAATAATTCTTATATCATTGTGTGTTTCATGTACTAAAAAAAACACGCAAGCGTCCGTTGAGACTGAAAGGGATGCGGAAGAGGATTTATACGCTGAAAGCGAGGCATATTTTGCGGCAATGTGGGCGGCACAAGATGCGGCTGGAGAATATGATCCTAATGTCTTTAATTACGATAATATCTTAAACGGAGATTTATCAGAGTTTTCGGCATATTGGATAAACGGAAGAGGCGAGAGACCGTGGCTTTATCCAAACGGAACATTTTCCAGTAATCAAACAGCAAGCGGTTTTCGTAAACATGGGGACGCTTATACATGGAATGTATCGCAGGGGGAATCTGGCGGTTTTGGGGTAATGTTATACCCTGTCGGCGTAGATGTCGAATTAGGCAACAGGATTATTGAAACTGATAATACAAAAGTCCGTTTAACTTATGGGCATGATCTTCCCGATGATCCTAAAGATTATTTTTATTTAGAATCTGATATAGGATCTTCGCCAAATATTGCAATTATTCAGATTGGATTTTCTCGTGATAAGAATTTTACTTTTAAGAAAGTTCACGAATTTAAAGATGAAGGCAACCTCGGCAATGGAATTGTGATAACATCAGACATCACGATTAAGGATTTTAGTTTTATAGCTGTCGATTATGATTATGAAGCCGATTCCTGGATAGTAGAAAGAACATTGTTTACAATCCCCGAATTAAAATCTTCTGAACATGGTGAAGCATTTCAGGCAAATACATATATTGGCGAAGGACTTCCCTTTCGCGGAATATCTTTTACAGACGGAAATACAAGAAGATATTTTTATATAGGCGAGAGCGGTTTTGACGGCTCTCTTTCGCTGACAGAGTTTCAACTTAGGTAATAATAAAATAGTATAAAATAAACTAAAAGGAAATTAATAAAGTAATGCATAACATAGCGGTAACAAAGAAAATCAAAGCCGTCACAAGTATAATAATCCTCATAACGTTGTTTGCGGCTTGCGGCAGAAAAAACGAGACACAACAGCAAAATTCAGCGCAAATACCCGTTACGGAGGCTTTATTTTTACCGCATGTTATTCCTGAAACCGATGAAACTGATGAAGTTAAAGATTTTGTTTTGGATGCAGACAAAACATTAGTGATGTCCGGCAGAACATTAATAGAGTACACAAGAGGTAAAACCAACGAGGTTTGGATTTCTGTTTTGCTTGCAAGCCAGTCATTTCTGGAAAAATACGAGACATACAATTCATTCATCAAAAAAATGTATACTGTAAATTAGGAGAAAACTATGAGCGACATTGAACAAATCAAACAGGAAGTACAGGAGCTTTTAAATGCTGCCTATTCGGGTCAGCATGAAGCGCTGCCAAGAATGGCGTTTAACGGTTATATCAGCAACCCTCAGGCCGGTAATATTGAGTTTTGGCAAATGATACGAAACGCTCTTGCCGCGCAGGCGGCGGCAGTTCCGGCGGCAGCTCCGGCGGAAAAACCAAAAGAAGCGAAATCAGACGGCGAATTTAGATACGAAGAAATCTCAGGCGGAGTCGCTATCACCAAATTTAACGGAGATAAAACCAAAGATGTTACCATCCCCGATGAGATTGACGGCAAAAAAGTAGTCGAAATCGGCTATCGCGCTTTTACTTACGGCGAGTATGCAAGCATAAAAATCCCTGAAAGTGTAAAAAAAATCGCTGACGATGCGTTCGCCGGCGGAGCGCTTACAAGCCTTACTATACCGGATAGCGTTGAGTCAATCGGCGAGGGCGCTTTCAGCGGCAATAAAATCGCCGAGCTTACACTCGGCAAGGGGCTGGTTTCAATCGGCAAAGGCGCTTTTGAAAGAAACAAGGAGTTAAGTATTCTTGTTATTCCCGATAATGTTCAGAGCATCGGAGAACAAGCATTCGCTCATTCATTCAAAGGTGATGAGGACGGGATCACAGTTCTTACAATAGGCAGCGGCGTAAAAATTATAGAAAAAGAAGCTTTTAAAAGAAATCGAATTGAAAAAATTATATTCGGGGCAAACGCCACAGCTAAAGCAGTGTGCAGCCTTGAATCAATCGGGCAAGAAGCGTTTATTGAAAATAAACTTACAGAGCTTACCCTGCCAAAAAGCGTAAAATATATCGGCAGAACAGCGTTCAAAAATAGTACACTCACTTCTGTTATAATCCCGGACGATGTAAAACTGGAAACTGATACGAAAAATACATTTGGGGATAAAACAAGAATAATTAAACACAGCGTGTATGAATGGGAAAACGCAAACTCAGACTATACAAATTCTGCTGATTTTGTGTGGAAGGAAACCAAAGACGGCAAGGGCATTGCGATCAGCAAATACAAAGGAAAAGATACAAGCGTAAATATCCCCCCGATGATCAATTTAAAACCTGTTCTGGAAGTTGAATTTTTCAGCGCGACCAGCAAAGATGATAAGGCAAAAATAACGCATTTAACAATACCGGACAGCGTTACTACAATATTAAATTACGCATTTAATGCCTGCGGACTTGTCAGCGTAACAATTGGCAAGGGGGTAAAATCAATCGGGGCGCACGCATTTTCGCAAAATCAACTGGAAGAAATTACTCTGCCCGGTGAACTTACATCCATCGGTGAAAACTCATTTTGTGAAAATAAAATAAAAAACGTTGTCATTCCGGAAGGCGTTACGGTAATTCCGTATTCTGCGTTTTGGCATAACGCGCTTACAAGCGTTACATTGCACGGCAAGATCACTAAAATTGATTCCGATGCGTTCCGGGAGAACAAACTTTCCGGCATAAACATACCGGAAGGCGTTAAGCACATTGGAAAACATGCTTTTCAGGGTAATAAGCTTAAAAGCATTGTTATACCGGACAGCGTTACGGTACTGGAAAGCAATGCGTTTGAATATAACAAACTTGAGAGCGTAACAATAGGAAAAGGAATTACCAGAATTGAAGAGTTTACATTCGAAGACAACAAGACACTAGCGCAGGTGATAATTCCTGACAATGTAAAACTTGTCTTTAGCAGAGCGTTTGATTCTCAGGTTAAAAAGATAAACCCGGACGGTTCACCATGTAAAAAGTAAAGGCACCGGGTAAATTTGTGTAAGCCCCCACTGCACATAATAAACGTTAGGTGACATTTACCCAATACATTATAAATAAAATTTTAGGCGGTTAATGTAATAAAAATTATTTTTGCTCCACGTTTATCTACGCAAGCTTTTAAATTGCCGCCGAAAGGCGGTTATCACAATGTCGCATGAAATTACCTCCAAAAATGGCAAAAAGAGGAAGAATATTGTATAAAATAGATTATATTTGTATAATATAATAAAGGAGCCTTTTGTATGATAACATGGAAACAAACCGCCATTATAGGCATTCTGGCAGTTATAGCTTTAACTGTAACAGCCTGCAACAGAGGAACAAGAGATAAACAACCGCCGTCTCCAATTGCGCATTTTGCGGCTTCAAGTCATCTGACGGAGGTGGATTTTATAGTTGAATATAACAATTATAAAATTACTGCCGAAACGACGCTTGACCAATTACTTGAAGCGTTGGGGTACGGAAATGAAGAGGATCATGAGAGTAATAATAACGGCTATGTAAATACAATCGGCCATATACAAATATTTGGATTATGGTATCCGGATTATAATAATACTATAATTCGCGTTATTTACCATAAGGATTTGAACGATGACTCTGCATATATCTCAGCAATACAGTTGTATGGCGGCAGTAATAGAGGTTTAAAAACCGGAGACAATCTGCAAAGAGTAATTGATATTTACGGGCATCCGGACAAAATAATAACGAATGGAAACTTGACTAAATATATTTATTATTTAAATCAAATGCACCTGGAAATAGCAATGAATGATAATGAAACAGTATTTTATATTCTTCTTAATTACATATCAAAGCTGCAGGAACAACCGCAAACCGTTACAGAAGCGGTATCCGTTGCCGCTTCACCGGCGGATTTTGAAATGGATGGCACAACATTGGTAAAGTACACAGGAAACAAAACCAACGTAACAATCCCCTACGGCGTTACTTCTATCGGGAAAGATGCTTTTTTTTCCTACGGCCTTGCTTCTATCGGGGAAGATGCGTTTTTATCGGAAAATCGACGACTGACCAGTGTAACAATTCCTGACAGCGTTACTTCTATCGGCGATCATGCGTTCCGCCACTCAGGCATTACCAGTATAACAATCCCAAACAGCGTTAAGACTATCGGCATATTTGCGTTCGAAGGCTGTACAAGCCTTGCAAGTGTAACAATCGGCAACAGCGTTACTTCTATCGGAGAAAACGCGTTCAGCCATTCCGCCATTACCAGTATAACAATCCCCAACAGCGTTACTTCAATCGGCGCTCGTGCGTTTGCTTACTGCCGCAGCCTTACGAGCGTAACAATCCCCGACAGCGTTACTACTATCGGTCAATCCGTGTTCTGGAGTTGCGCCGCTCTTTCCAGCGTAACAATTCCCGGCAGCGTTACTACTATCAGCTATGGTGTGTTCCAGGGCACTGCCATTACAAAGATAACAATCCCCGCAAGCGTTGCGAGTATTGAGGATTGGGCGTTTGCAAACTGCACCGCTCTTTCCAGCGTAACCTTTCAGGGTACTATTGCAAGTGATAAGTTTTTTATGGAGGCATTTGGCTCAAGCAGTTTGCGGGAAAGGTATCTTGAAGGCGGACCCGGTACATATACGATAGATGGCAGCGAAACGCATGTGTTATTACAATGAACGCCAAATATAAATTTTATAATATAATATTGTTCGATAACTTCAGATATTGAACCAAACAACTATACAATGGTCTATTTTAATACATTTGCTGAAGATGCAATTTCACAGGCGGTAAATGTTTAATACGCTATTTAAGCAGCAATTGCAGCAGTTTCCCTTCGTCTGATATTGCGCATAACGAACGCAGCTTTGAAAGCGTCTGTAAAAAACCGTAGCTGGCTTTAATGTAACCGTTGCGGCTGTTGATCAGCAGCAAAGAGGCGTCTCCCAGATCGGATACTGAACTCTGGGACAGGCGGTAACGCTCCATCACATACTCAAAATGTTTTTCCGTGTACTCAAGAGAGCGCCTGGAGGAGAGAACCGATCCCGCCTGTGCGATAGCGTTTAACAGCGCGGCCTGAAGCTCCGCTTCCAGGGAATTTTCCGCATTTAATAAATCAATGGCCGCAGAATCGCGGGCGATTTTATTCTTTTCAATTTTGCCGGCTGTTATCCAGAAATCTACCGGTATGCTTCCCTTTAATGTAACGCCTCCCGAGCCTGTGCTGTTAAAACCTCTCTCTGTTGAATAGTTAAATCCGGTTGAAAAAATTGAAGCGCTTAAAACAGGAGAAAAATCCCGTTTGGAAAGAGAAAGGTTTTTTTCGGCTCTCTGGCTGTTAAGAGCCGCTTTCGCAAGAGATGGGTTGGATACCGCAAGAATTTTACGGAACTCTTCGAATAACGAGGCAGCCTGTTCGTCTGTAATGTTTGAAAGACGCGCGAGTACATCTTCATAAAATGAAAAATCTATCTGCTCAAGTTCAATTTGCGAGCCTGCGGCGATACCGGTAAGGGATTTTAGTTTGGCCTGCGATAGCGCAATGCTGCGCCGCGCCTGATTGCTGGAATTCACGCGGGCTTCTTTTTCTGCCTGCGCTTTAAGAAAATCGCCCGCGTTGATCATTCCGCTGGAGCGGCGGATTTCTGCTATTGACAGGCTGATTTCCGCTGTCTGAAGCGATGATTCTTCCGCTTCAAGCGTCGCGGCAGCTTCAAGCGCCGCGTAATAGGCATTTTCCACAGCGTCAAGCACATTGAAATATTCGGCCAGGGCGTCTTTTCTTACGCTTTCGGTGGCGATAGAGTTGATCGCTTTCTGAATGAATGTTTTTCCGCCCTGAAAAATAATTTGCGTAACGGAAAAAGACGCTCCTGAGCTGAAAGTATCCGCAGGATTTACAAAATTCCATTCTTTTAAATAGTTCATTGAAGCGCTGTAATCCGCCGACAGCACAGGCAGCATCGAGTAAAGCTGGTTCCTTTCGTCCAATACGCTGCTTTTTATAGCCATATTGTATTTTGCAAGAGACCTGGAGTTTGCCAGAGCCATTGTCCTTGCCTGCTCAATGTTTAAGGTTTGAGCCGGCGCAGCCGCGTTAACGATTAAAATAAAAATTAATAAAGCAGCCGCTTTTTTCATTTTCCTCATTCATACCTCAGCGCGTCTATAGGATACAGTTTCGCGGCTTTTAACGCCGGGTAATAACCGAATATTATTCCAACCAGCGCGGCAAACATGGCGGATACGGCGACAATGAGCGGATTTATCGCTGTGGGAATACCTGTCATTGCCAATATCCGGCATACAAGGAAAGCCATTCCAATTCCAAGAACCCCGCCCATCAGGCTTAAAATAACCGATTCTGTAAGGAACTGCAAAAGAATGTCCCTCTTGCGCCCTCCTACCGCCATGCGGATTCCGATTTCGCGGGTTCTCTCCGTTACAGAAACAAGCATGATATTCATGATGCCAATGCCGCCAACCAAAAGCGACACTCCGGCAATCGCGGCCAAAAGAGTCGTCAGCGTTTTGGAAGTCGCCGACGCCATTTCTATCATATCCGCCTGATTCATAATGTCAAAATCGGAAGTTCCTCCTTCGTTTATTTTTCTCGATTCGCGCAGTATAAGGTCGGTTTCTTTCTGCGCCGCTTCCATGTACTCCCTGCTTACAACGCTCATTACAATCATGTTGATATTGCGCGAATTGTTAAGCCGCGTCATCGCGGTATCAAGCGGAACCATGATAATGTTATCCTGATCGTTTCCGCCAAGACCCGCCCCCTTGCTTTCCAGAAGGCCGATAATGCTAAAATAGTTATTTCCGATCCTCACCTGCTCTCCAAGCGCGTCTGACGCCTCTGTAAACAGGTTTTTGGCGGCGGTGCTCCCAAGAACCGCTACCCTGCTTCGCAGCGACATGTCCTCGCTGTCAAAAAAATAACCGGCGTTTATTTTCCAGTTACGCGCAATAAAAAAATCAGGTTCGACTCCCTGGACAGAAACCTGCGCGCTTCCCTGGCTGCCCGTAACATTGACATTTGATGATACAATGCCGGATATCGCGGCGGCAAAGCTGGATTCTTCGCGTAATTTCGCAATATCGCCTTTTGTAAACGCATTCGTCCTCATTATCACATTCTGCCCGCTGCGGCTCGTCTGCCGCCGTGGCGTAATCTGCAAAAGGTTTGTTCCCATTGCCGTAATCCGCGCTTCAATCTCCCGCTGCGACCCTTCGCCAAGCGCGACCATAATAATTACAGACCCTACGCCTATTATGACACCTAACGAAGTGAGCAGGCTCCTCATGCGGTTGCGCAGTATTGAGCGCAGACATGTATGCAAAAGGGAGATGATATTCATGAAATGTCCTGCGATAAAAGGATATGTTCATCTTTCCATTTCGCAAGATCCTCCGCGGCGCTGCGCCTGTCTGTTACGGGTTTATCACAGACAAGCCCGCCGTCCCGCAGAGTAATAATGCGGCGCGTATAAGAGGCAAGTTCCGGCTCATGAGTCACCATGATGATCGTTTTGCCGCGATCGTTTAACTGCTGAAAAAGCCCCATTATTTCAAGGCTCATTCCGGTATCAAGATTGCCTGTCGGCTCATCGGCGAGAATAAAAGCAGGATCGTTGACGATTGCCCGCGCGATAGCTACGCGCTGCTGCTGTCCGCCCGATAGCTGCGAAGGAAAGTGATCCAGACGCCCGCCAAGGCCCACTTCGCCCAACGCGCGCCGCGCCAGTTCTTTTCGCGTTGAACTGCGCTGAAGGAAACCTGAAGAGGCGGATTCGTTTTTATCCTCGCGGCTGGAGGAAGCGCCGCGGCGGTAAAAAAGGGGAAGTTCCACATTTTCAAGCGCGGTTGTCCGCGCAAGCAAATTGAAAGACTGGAACACAAAACCGATTTTCCGGTTGCGGATGTAGGCAAATGTGTCTGAGTCGGAAACGGATGTTTCAATTCCGTCCAGGGTGTATGTCCCTCCCGAAGGCTTGTCAAGGCAGCCCAAAATGTTCATTAAAGTGGATTTTCCGGAACCCGAAGGCCCCATGACGGAAACAAATTCCCCTTCTTCGGCGGAAAAATCAACGCCGCGCAGAGCGCGCACCACAACCGCCGCCTCGCTTGTTTCCTTACCGCCTTTTTTGGACAGCGTACCTTTTTTACCGTCCATTCTGTATTCGCGCCTGATACCCCTCATCTCAATGACAGACAATTAGATTTTCTCCCGCAATATCACCTGTGTGTTTTCCAGGCTTAAATCGTCGGTGATAATTTCCGTAAAAGAGCCGTCGCTTATGCCTGTGCGCACGCGCATCACTTCCAGCCTGCCTTCATTTGAGACATACCACAGGTTTCGCATAACAATTGCCGCGGGGTTCCTTCCCTGCCTCTCCACCGGCTGCCTGCCTCCGGGAGGCCTCATCCTTACGTTCGCGGATTGACCCATCATAAGCCCGGTAAGCCCCTGATTTTGGTTTGGGTTCTGCCTTTGATCCGGCGGCTGCGCCCTGGCCTGCTCTCTCGCCTGTGAGGCCGCCTGCCGCTGTTCATCGTTCATGTGAATAAGCCCTGCGTTAAAAACCATATCGGCGATTTGCTGCGCGCTCAGGCCTGTCGGCTGGTAACGCAGCGCGGCGTTAGCTGCCATAAGAACATTTTCGCTTCTTTCCACGATGAAATCCGCCGCGCATGTCATCCCCGGCAGAAGAGAGCCGTCATGGTTTTCGACATTGATAATAACCGTATAACTTACGACGTTATTTGAAACAACGGGAATCATGCGCAGCGTTTCCACAACGCCCGAGAACCTTCGCCCCGGAAGGCTTTCCAGGGTAAAGCGCACATGCTGCCCCTTGTGAATTGATGTCACGTCAAGCTCTCCTACCAGCGCTTCAATCTGCATTTCGCGCAGGTTTTCCGCGATTGTAAATATGCTGCTTGAGTTATTGCTTGAGCTGTCAACAACCGTGTCTCCGACATTGATATTCCTGTCAAGAACGATACCGTCTATGGGAGATGTTATATATGCGTACTGATTTATTTCCGTTTCTATTTCTTTCAGATTCGCCTGCGCTACGGCCAAATCCGCGGCGTATCCGTCAAGCGTTGTTTTGCTTGACTTCAGCTCAAATTCGGAAATAAGGTTTTTCCGGGCAAGAGCTTCCTGGTTACGGTAATTGATAAGCTGCAGATCATAATTGGCCCGTACCTTGCTGACAGAAGCGTACTGCTGTTCGCGTTTCAGGCGCAGCACATCGGTATTAAGCTCCGCCAGAATATCGCCCCTTTTTACAAGGTCGTTGTAATCTGCGAAAACTTTCTCTACTTTGCCGCTCATCTGCGGCAGCACCTTGACTGTCGCTACAGGATTGATGGTGCCCGACGAGGAAACAGTCCGCTCAAGATTGCCGCGGCGCACAAGGGTAAATTCATAAGTGGCGGACTTTGAGGTTTTGGACGAACGAGCGCATCCGGCAAAAGCGGCGCATGCCAAAATAACCGTAAATAACGCAAAAACCGCCGCAGGGAACTGTTTTCCTTTCATCATAGTATATTAACAATTTTTTCAATAAAAAGGTAACATGCGGTATTGCATCCTTGACAACACCCCTAAACACCTGTATAGTCTTTATATGGAAATTTCCGGTTTACAGGAAAAAATTTCTATCCTCTCAGGCGCCGCCAAATATGACGCATCCTGCGCTACTTCGGGAAGCAGCGGTTTTACAGGCAAAAAAAAATTCGGCGCAAGCGTTCCTTCCGGAGTCTGTCACAGTTGGACAGAAGACGGCCGCTGCGTGAGCCTTTTGAAAGTATTATATTCAAATGTCTGCAAATACGATTGCGCCTATTGCGTAAACCGCAGTTCCGCTGATATTAAACGTTCCAGCTTTACAGTTAAGGAACTGGTTGAGCTTACAGGCGAATTTTACAGGCGGAACTATATAGAAGGGCTTTTCCTGTCGTCGGGAATTTTTTCAGATCCTGACATTGTTATGGAAAAATTAATTGAAACCGCCAGATCGCTGCGTACAGACAGCGGGTTCGGCGGTTACATTCATTTAAAGATAATCCCCGGAACAGGCGAAAAATTAATAAAAGAGGCGGGACTTTGGGCGGACAGGCTCAGCGCGAATATAGAGCTGCCGACCGACAAGAGCCTGCAATGCCTGGCTCCGCAAAAATCGGGAAAAACAATTTTGGGCGCAATGAACGATTTTTCCGGAATTAGCCGCGAAATGGAGGAAACGCAGCGGAAGATCAGATTTTTGCCGAATGGGAAAACAAGAGCGCAATTTTTCGCGCCGGCGGGTCAAAGCACGCAGTTGATTGTCGGCGCTACAGAAGAAGATGACAGGCAGATAATCAACCTGTCCAGTTCGCTTTATAACAAGTTTTCCCTAAAGCGGGTGTACTATTCGGCGTTTATTCACCCCGGCAGTTACGTTCGCAGAGAAAACAGATACGACCCGCGGTTACCTGAAAGCGCAGGCCCTCCGCTGGTGAGAGAACACAGACTGTATCAGGCGGATTGGCTGCTGCGTTTTTATCATTTCAGCGCGGGAGAAATTTTAAGCGAAGAAGAGCCTTTCCTTGACGCGCATATAGATCCAAAAACAGCGTGGGCCCTGAAGAACCTGGATTTTTTCCCGGTCGAAGTAAACCGCGCCGATTATGAAACGCTGCTGCGAATTCCGGGCATCGGCGCGAAAACAGCACGGCGCATCATAGAGACCCGCCGCTCGCGCAGCCTCAATCTTGAAAACCTGCAGCGACTTGGCGGTATTCTAAAACGCGCCCGTTATTTTTTAACTGCCGGCGGCTCATACATAGAACGCCCTGATGATCCGGCGCGTATCCGGCGCATGCTCTCTGATACAGACGGCGCAGGGCTTCAGCTGCCGCTGTTTGAATTTTAAGCTTAATGGACAACGTAACCATGAGATGTAGTTTAAACGAATTATTTTCAATAATCGGAAGTAACGCCGGCGCGGGAAACTTTGGCGCAGAATACGTCAGACAGGAAGAACTTTTTGGACTTACCGAAGAACCCAAACCAATAGTAAGGCAGTATAACAGCGGCGATATTGATTTTACCCTGCACTATTTTACAAGAGGGTTTTGTGTTAAAAAATTGGAAGGCATAGCGCGGGTTTTATTTGAATTATCACGGGATGCATTTGATACTGCGCTTCATGCCTGGATGAGCGAAGAACCTGTTGTAACAGAAATAATCCGTTATTGCCGGAAGGTAATCGCAGCCGCGCAGGTATCAGGCTGTGCCGCCGAAAAGGCTGCCTGCGATCGCGGCGACAGCGATACGCTTGCCGTCCTGTCTTCGGCGGGAAGGGTTTTTCACGAAGTACACAGAATGATGGGACTGATGCGTTTTATTCCCGGTTCAAACGGGATATATACCGCAAGATGCGCGCCGGATCATTTTATCCTTCCCGTTCTGGGAGAACACTTCACCTCCCGTTTTGGAGAAACTGCCTGGGCAGTAACCGATGAAAAACGAAACCTGATACTTTGCCGCAATCCGGGGGAGCAGATTAAAATATTCCCATGCAATGATAAAAAAACGGAAAATTCAGCAGAAAACAGCATACCAGATGAATGGGAAACGCTCTGGAAACATTACCACAGAACAATTAATAACGAAAGCAGGAATAACGCGGGTTTACAGCGCCAGTTAATGCCAAAACGTTACTGGAAGTACCTTTCAGAGATGGAAAACGATTAATTAGCGAGTAATGATCAGCAAGGAACACCGCTTCCCATTAGTCACTGCACACTATACATTCCAAACTTTTTTTGTAACCTGTCTATCTATAATAAATTTCCTATATATAGTATATTTAACCAAAATGGAGGCGGATCTGCACAGGAGACTAATATTCGCTGTCTCAATGTATATTGGGCTCTGCTTGCCTGTTTTACAGCTAAACGCTTCCGCGCAATCACTGAATGATTCAGAAATCAGCCTTGATAAGGCAATAAGCCTCGCGCTGGAGAATAACCTCAATTTAAAAAAGAGCGAAATTGATTTAGCGGCAAGCGGCTATTCCGAGAAAAAACTCTTTGCGGAGATTTTCCCGTCAATTAACGCGGCAGCCAGCATTGGGTACAGAAACGCCTTCTTCAGCGGCATTACTCCGGCCGGCTCAGGTCTTAATTACAGCACGGGGTTTGGAATAAGCCTGGGTTTAAACGCTGGAATTCCATATGCGATAAAAAACATAAAACTGGCGCATCAGGGAAATATTTTAAAATACGAAGACGCCCGCAACCAGCTTTCCATTCTGGTTACCAGAAAATTTTACTCTCTTATTGCGGAAAAAACCAATCTTGTCCTTCTTGAGGAAATACTCGGCCTTGCGCAAAGACAGCATGAAAGGGACCAGGTCTCGTTCAGAAACGGTCTTGTCCGCGAACTTGTTGTTATTCAAGGCAAACTTGCTGTCGAAAACGCGCGTTACAATTTAAGCACTGCGTCAACCTCATACGCCAACAATATGAGTGAATTTCTGGCGACGCTTGGCTTATCCGGCGGGGAAATTACCCTTAAAGGCGGTTTAAGTATTGTAAGGATTTCAGTTGACGCTGAAGATTTGATTAACAGGCATTTATCCGGAAGGCCCGATATCGCAAGAAGCCGTCAGGAAATTGAAAGGCTGGAATATTCGCAAAAGCAATCTTTAATTGCCGGACGCGCTCCGTCTTTGAATCTTTCCATGGACTGGAATATTTCCAATTTAAACCCATATTCCGACACATTCAGCGGGACAGCGCGGCTTTCAATTCCGATTGATCCATGGATTCCGGGCACAGCAAAGAACCAGTCTTTTTCAAGAGCGAACGATTCTACAGAAAAGGCAAAACTTGATTTAACAATTGCCGAAGAATCCGCAAAAACCCAAATCCGCTCTCTTGCTTCCCTTCTGCATAATTTTTGGGACAGTATCGCGATAGCCAGACTCAGTCTGGAAGCCGCGCAGCGCAGTTACGAGCTTACAGAACAGGGTTTCAGAAGCGGAACTGTCGAATCGCTTGCGCTTGAAGATGCGCGTAACAATATGGCCAACGCAAAACAGCGTTTGCTGCAGACTGAGCTTTCATATTTCAGCATGATTCTGGACCTGTCATCAGCGCTTAATCTTGACTGGAAAAAACTAATTGAGGATTTTGGAGTTCAAGGTGAAAAAAAGTAAGATCGTCACTTTTATAATAATTATGGTTATAGCGCTTTTTGCCCTGCTTGTTGCGTATAATTATCTTCCCGATAAATATAAATCATCCAAACAGCCATTTTCATCCCGGCAGGGAGGCCCCCCTGGACAGGGCGGACAGCGCGGAGGCGGCGCGCGCACCGCTACAACTGTGCGCGTAACGGCAGTCGCGCCTTCGACAATTGAAAAAAGCGTTATAATAAACGGCGATGTGCTTGCCAGAAATCAGGTTACCATTTACCCGACTGTCGGCGGCAAACTGGTATCGAGTTCGTATAATATCGGAGACAGGGTGAACCGCGGCGATGTAGTCGCTATGGTAGACCCGTCAAGGCCGGGAGAGGTTTACTCGCAAAGCCCGGTTATATCGACAGTATCGGGAACAATTCTGCAGGCGCCCTATAATATCGGCGACACTCTTACGGCGCAATCGGCAGTTTATGTTGTGGGAGACCTTTCATCCCTGTTGGTTGAAACTTATGTCCCGGAGAGGTTTGTCGCCGTAGTAAGGCAGGGAATGCGCGCGTCTTTGTGGTTCGAAGCGATTCCCGGAGAAACATTCTCCGCCGAAGTTGCGGAAATAAACCCGGTACTGGACCCGGCGAGCCGCACTCTTCGCATACGCCTGCGGTTTTTAAACAGGGACGCGCGCATAAGGGCCGGAATGTTTGCTACAATCAGCCTTGTTACAAACAGAAAAGTCAATGTTCCCGTCATTCCAAGAATGTCCGTGATCAATACCTACGGTTCGTGGATTGTGTTTATTGTGGATGAAAATAATATAGCCCGCAGGAGAGAGGTTACGCTTGGCATTGACAATGAGGAATTTTTTGAAGTACTCGGCGGCATTGAAATGGGAGACAGGATTGTCAGCGCCGGGCAGAATTTTCTTTCTGACGGCGATCCTGTCAGGATTGTGGAATAGCGGGTAACGGAGAACAAGATGAATATTACAGAGTATTCTGTTAAACGTCCTGTAACAATTGTAATACTGTTCGCTCTCGCAATCGGCATTTCATTTACAATGCTTGCAAATCTTGCCATGGACCTTTACCCTTCCGTAGACAGGCCTGTTTTTTCCGTTTTCACCCGGTTTCCCGGCGCCGGGCCCGCCGATATTGAGCGCAATGTTACAGAGCGTCTTGAACGCTCGCTTTCGTCGTCAAGGGGCCTTGTAAACATGACAAGCAATTCCCAGTTTGAAACCAGTTCCATCAATCTTGAATTCGCGTACGGAACTGACATGGACAAAGCGGTTAACGACGCTCAAATACTGGTTAACAGGCTTGTCAACTCGCTTCCGGACGGCGTTCAAACGCCTATTGTGCGCCGGTTTGACATGAGCGCGATGCCCATTATGCGGCTTGTCGTGCGCGGCAATTACCCGCCGGATCAGCTTCGCGTATTTGCCGAAGATGAAATTCAGGCAAGCATTGAACGAATCGAAGGCGTAGCCGCGGCGGAAGTAACGGGAGGCACAACCCAGGTTGTAAAGGTAGACGTTTCCCTTAACCGCCTTGCCGCGTTTAACCTGACATTAACTGATATTACAAACGCGCTGAAAGGCCAGAATGTTTTATCATCCGGCGGAAACATCCGCAGGGGAACGCGCGAATACCAAATCATGACGCAGGAGGAACTTGTCAGCATAGAACAGATCAGCCGTCTTGTCGTAAAGACGGTAAATGTTTCCGGGCAAAATCAGGCAAACCGGTATCAGGTAGTGCGTATTGAAGATGTCGCGGATGTATCAATGGGCTACAATGACAACGCTTCCAGAGTTCAGGTAAACGGGCAAAGCGGCGTTTATATTCAGGTAACATGCGAAAGCGGCAGCAACCAGATAAACGTTTCAGACAGGGTACAGGCCGCGCTGGAGGACATTAACGCTACGCTTCCCCAGGGAATTACGCTGCAGGTTCTTTCAGATAACACGACGATGATCAGGGCTACCCTTGCGCAGGTTTACTCAAACGCCCTTCAGGGCGGAGCGCTCGCCATGTTTATTCTTCTTCTTTTCCTGCGCAATATTAAAGCAACGCTTATAATCGGATTATCAATACCAATATCAATTTTGCTTACCCTTATGTCAATGTCGGTATTCGGTTTTACATTAAACCTCATGACGCTGACAGGGCTTATCATGGGAATGTGCATGACACTGGACGCTTCCATTGTTATTCTGGAAAATGTGCACAGTTACCGCGAGCGCGGTGCAAAATCAGAAGTATCGGCAATTCTGGGCAGCCGTGAAATGTTTCGCGCAATTACAACTTCCACGATTACCACCCTTTGCGTATTTATCCCGCTTATCATTTATAAAAACGATCTTAAGGAAATGGGCCTTATGTTCAGCGACTTGATTTTCACCGTGGTAATTTCGCTGAGCGTTTCTTTGGTTGTGGCGGTTACGCTGGTACCAAGCCTTTCAGGGGCGATTTTAAAACTCAATACAAGAAAACAAAAACCGATAAAACAGCCTGTTATCCGCATTATTGACAACAGCATAGAAAGATCTCTTTTATTTCTTGAAACCATTTATAAAAAAGGGATTGACTACTGTCTATCTCACAGGCTTTTGATAATAAGCCTTGTTGTTCTTGTCCTGGTTTTCTCGTTTCTTCAGTTCGGCGGCATAGGAATGAACATGTATGTCCGCATGAGAACCGATGACAATGTTACGCTTAACGTCGCGATGCCGCGCGGAACCGCGATTGATGTAACGGAAAAAATGTTATTTGACATTGAAGAGATGGTAAAGCGCGAAATAGAAGGCTACAGGAACATTGTTCTTACAGCTTCGCGCAGCGGGACCAACCAGGGTTCAATTCAGATTACCCTGCCCCCGCCTGTCCAGCAGATCGACACTCCCGATACCATTATACGAAAACTTACCCCTTATCTTAACTCCATTCCCGGAGCCCGCATCAGCTTCAGGGCAGGCCGCGGAATGGGCAACACAAACCCGATTGATGTCGCGGTCAGTTCCAAAAATTATGAAGCGTTAATGGCGACAGCGGATGATATTCAGCACATAATCATGAACTACCTGCCTGAAATAGAAAACCCGGTTGTAAATCTTGACGAGGGCGCTCCCCAATTACAGATAGAGATTGACCGCGACAGAGCGTCAAATTTCGGACTGTCTCTTTCTTCAATCGCCGCCGAAATCCGCATGGCGATGGACGGCGAAATTGCGACTACGATGAGTCACGGAAACAGGCTCATCAATATCCAGGTGCGCCTTAAGGATGAGGATCGTCAAAGCCTTCCAAACCTGGACGCGGTATCCGTAACAAGCCGCAGCGGAGCGCGCATATCACTTTCCAATGTCGCGAAAATTTCCGAAGGCAGGGCTCCGTCTTCAATACGCCGCGAAAGGCAGGAACGCGTTCTTCGCGTAACAGGCGGCCTTGCGCCGGGAATCGCCGCGACAGACATGCAGAAGCGTCTTGAAGAAACAGTAACGCAAAGGCTTGTCGCGCGCGAAGGCGTAACAGTCCGCTTCCTGGGCGAAGCGCAGGAAATTCAATCCTATACAAAAACATATATTCTGATAATCGTATCGGCTGTTTTTTTAATATTCGGAATCATGGCAAGCCAGTTTGAGTCATTTGTCGATCCGTTAATTATTTTCTTTTCCATACCGCTGCTTTTTATAGGAGTAATCTGGATATATAAATTTTCAGGCGAAGCGATGACGATGTTTTCCATTGTTGGAATTATCGCCTGTATAGGAGTTGTAATTAATAACGGGATTGTTCTTGTCGATTACACCAATACCCTGCGCGCGCGGGGTATGCCGCTGCGGGAGGCCTGCATTGAATCGGGAAGAAGGCGTCTTCGCCCGATTCTAATGACTAGCCTTACGACAATCCTTGGAATGGCGCCGATTGCTTTCTTTCCTGGAGCGGGAGCGGACACAATTCAGCCAATAGGAAAAACCTTCGTAGGCGGGCTTACCGTTAGCACTTTTATGACTCTTTTTGTCACTCCTGTTATGTACTCTGTCCTTAACTCAGGACGCGAGAAAAAGAAACAGCTTGCAATGAGGGAAAATGAGGAAAAACCTGAGTAATCATGGAAAAAATAAAAGCTGCAATTATCGGCCTTGGAAGGATTGCCTCGCTGCTGGAGGAAGACATCCTGCGCGAAAAGCCCTGCACGCACGCGGGAGCGATTTCAGCTAACGAAGGCTGCGTTCTTTCGGCGGGCTGCGACACTGATGAAGAGCGCCGCCGCCTTTTCGCGCAAAAATGGCAGGTTCCCGTTTACGCCGATGCCGCGCAAATGCTGGAAATTCATAAACCTGATATCCTCGTTATCGCGACTCATCCTGACAGCCACTGGCGTTATTGCAGTCTTGCCGCAAAAATGAAAATTCCTGTAATTATCTGCGAAAAGCCGCTTGCCGGTAAAATCTCCCATGCGCGCAGGATCGCGCGCCTTGCCGCCGGAAAAGACGGTACTGTTATCATCACAAACCACGAACGCCGCTATTCGGCGGATTACATCCGCGCAAAAGCAATTCTGGAAGAACAGCGGCTTGGAAAACTCTTGAGCGCGCGCGCTGTTCTTTACATGGGAAAAAACAGGCGGCTTATCGATCAATTCTGGCACGACGGGACTCATCTTGCAGACATTTTAATGTTTTTAACCAATTCAGCTCTCAGGCACAAAAGACAGCGTGGCGCGAAATTAACATCACGAAACGGGACCGCGTGGCTGGAAGGGGAATTAACAAATGCGCAAAATAAAATACAGACAATAATTGAACTGGGAGCGGAGCGGGATCATCTTGTTTTTGAAATTGGGTTTTCCTGCGAAAAAGGGCGGCTTCGTATCGGCAACGGCGTTTTTGAAGTATGGGAAAGCCTCCCAAGCCCGTACGCGCAGCAATTCCGCTCTCTTAAGAACACGGGCGAAACATTTTCCGGCCCGACAGGTTATTTCGCGAACATGCTGCAGGACGCGGTTTCTTGCGTTAAAGACCCGCGCAGAACGCCTGTTTCCGGCGCAATTGACGGGCTGCGGGTAATTGAATATTTGAACAGCGTGAAAAGATGGAAATAACAGTCAGGCAGATTCCTTAAACCGGCAGCAAGAGGGAAACCGCGATTCTTGAATCTACGCCGCAATACGGCTCGGTTGAGGTTCCATGCCGGTTTGCCTCTCAGACGCTTTCGCGTCTTCGAGGCCGCGGCTCCGTTTCAAATCCCCCGATTTCATCAGTTTTTGAATAATTAAATTTCGGGATTATACCCTCACGTATACCCCGATGACTTTTGAACGGTTTTGAAATTAATCTTATATAACCATCGTTAATCTATAAAGAACGAGGTTATTATGACATTTTTTGAATTTAACAAGAAATTTCCCACTGAAAAATCGGCGATTGATTACTTTATTGAAGTAAGATACAACAATATTTTAACTTGTCCCCATTGTGGTTC
>JAIRQN010000104.1 GCA_031256445.1 Treponema sp.
TATGAGTGGAATTTCATTGTAAACAGCGGAATTTTCGCTCATTAAAATAATGATACCATTTTTTATAATTAATACAAGACTTGAAATGCAGACTTTTTACAAGCAGCTCATCATGTTAAGGAAACAACCTTAATTTTTCTCCCGTCTTGACCAATCTTTAAATTTCCTGTATATATTAGTTCGGCTGTTAAGCCGGGAACAAAGGCGTTCACCTGACCATTTAATTTTGGGTAGATTATGGTATTGTGCCTGCGGCGAAGTCTCCTCGTACCGCAGGGCAATGTGAAATTAAGTGGTCAGATGGACGCTTTATTTTTGGAGGAAAATATGTCTGACATACTCTATGAAGGAAAATCAAAGACCGTGTGCCGCGGACCTGATGATGACAGTTATATTATCCGTTACAAGGATAACGCCACCGCGTTTAATGGTGAAAAAAAAGAAGTAATTGCGGGTAAAGGCAAATTGAACGCCGCAATCTCGAATTTGATATTCGAGTATCTCGCGAAAAACGGCATTGAAACTCATCTGACTAAAATAATTGATGATACTTCGGCTGTTGTAAAAAAAGCCGAAATCGTCATGGTGGAAGTTATCGTCCGTAATATCGCCGCCGGCAGCTTTTCCAAAAAATACGGCGTTCCCGAAGGAACAGCGCTAAAAAATATCACTACCGAGTTCAGTCTTAAAAGCGATGAACTCGGAGACCCGATGATAAACGACAGCCAGATTACGGCTATCGGTATCGCGACAGATGACGAGCTTTCGCAGATGAGGCAGAAGGCTTTGCGGATAAATGAGCTGTTGTGCGCGTTGTTTTTGAAAATGGGAATTAAACTGGTAGATTTTAAACTTGAGTTCGGCCGCTGCGGCGGAAAAATTATTTTATGCGATGAAATTTCTCCTGATTCATGCAGGTTCTGGGATGCCGCCACCAATCAAAAACTTGATAAAGACGTTTTCCGCCGCGATCTGGGCGATGTTCTTGAAGGTTACAGGGAAGTGCTGAAAAGGCTGAACCTCTCTGAGGCTGGAAATGCTTAAAGACGAAGCGTCCGGGGACAGTACGTCTTCGTCCGTTTATGAAAACCCGTTATGCAAAAGATACGCAAGCCGCGAAATGCAGCAGATTTTCTCTGACGATTTTAAATTTACCACCTGGCGCAAATTGTGGATCGCGTTAGCTGAAAGCCAGAAAGAGCTGGGACTTAATATCAGCGATGATCAGATCGAAGAGATGAAGGCCAATGTCTGCAATATAAATTATGACGCCGCCGCAGGATATGAAGCGGAAATCAGGCACGATGTCATGGCGCATATCAGGGCTTACGGAGATCAATGCCCGAAAGCCAAACCCATTATCCATCTTGGCGCTACTTCCTGTTATGCCGGAGACAATACCGACATCATAACGCAGCGCGCCGCCCTGCTTCGGGTTAAGCGGCTTATTGTAACCGCTGTCGAAAAACTTTACCTGTTCGCGGATAAATATAAATCCCTGCCATGCCTGGCGTACACTCACTTTCAGGCCGCGCAGCCTACAACCGCAGGAAAACGCGCTTCATTGTGGATTCAGGATCTGCTCTTTGATCTTGAACAGCTTGAATTTGCATATAACAATTTAAAATTGCTCGGCTGCAAGGGCACGACAGGCACCTGCGCGAGTTTTCTTTCCCTGTTTGAAGGCGACCACGAAAAAGTAAAGTCGCTGGAAAAAAAGATCGCCTGTAAAATGGGATTTGACAGCGTGTATGCCGTAAGCGGACAGACGTATTCGCGCAAAATTGATTACTATACTCTTTCTGTGCTTTCCGGCATCGCGCAAAGCGCGTGCAAATTTTCCAATGACATACGCCTGCTTTCGCACCTGAAAGAAATAGACGAACCGTTTGAAATGGGACAGGTCGGCTCAAGCGCGATGGCGTACAAACGCAACCCCATGAGGAGCGAAAGAATCGCCTCTCTCGCCCGTTATGTGATAACAGACGCGCTTAATCCCGCGCTGACGGCAGGCGCGCAGTGGCTGGAGCGCACGCTTGACGATTCCGCGAACAGGCGAATCGCGATTCCCGAAGCGTTTCTCGCTGTTGATGCGATACTAATGCTGGTGATAAACATCGCGGGAGGCATGACTGTCTACCCAAAAATAATTGAAAAACATTTAAATGAAGAGCTTCCGTTTATGGCAACAGAAAATATTTTAATGTACTGCGTGAAGAAAGGTCATGACAGGCAGGCGTTACATGAAAGAATTCGCCTGCACTCCGTAGAAGCCGCCAAAGAAATTAAGCTTAACGGTAAAGAAAATGATTTAATTGATCGTATAGCACGGGATGATTCTTTCGGAATAACCCGTGAAGAACTGGACAGTCTGTTGAGCGCGGGGCAGTTTACGGGCAGGGCAGAGCGGCAGACTGAAGAATTTTTACTTGACGTGAGAGAAATACTGGACGCCAACAGGGAATTTATGGGAGCGGAAGCAAGTATATCCGTGTAGGAGGAAAATGTGGGCAAAAAAAGTCTGCTTACAGCGATAGTCGGAATTAACTGGGGCGATGAAGGCAAAGGCCGTATGGTCGATTTATTGTCCGAAGGTTACGACATTATCTGCCGGTATCAGGGCGGCAATAACGCCGGACACACGGTTGTAAATGACAGGGGAAAATTTATATTAAACCTTCTGCCGTCAGGTATTCTGCGGGACGGAGTTACAAATGTTATGGGAAACGGAATGGTGATAGATCTGGAACATTTGTGCGGCGAGATTGACAAATTAAAAACGCAGGGCGTTGCCGTAACGCCGGAAAATTTAAAGATAAGCGACAAGGCTTTTATCTGCCTTCCATATCATAAACTGCAGGATATTCTTGAGGAAGACAGACTGGGCGACAAAAAGTACGGTTCGACAAAGAGAGGCATAGCGCCGGTGTACGGCGACAAATACATGAAGAAAGGCTTAAGGATGATGGATTTGTTTTCGTTTAACGCGCCGCGGGATAACGCGCTTGAGCAGAAACTCGCCGGAATTCTTGAATGGAAAAATCCGGTTTTTAAAAGTTACGGCGCTGATGAAACGGATATTTCCGGCATTACAGGCTGGCTCCGCGAGTATGGAAAAAGGCTTTTGCCCTACATCACGGACACGACGGTATTTCTAAATGAAAAAATAAGCGAAGAAAAAAAGATTCTGTTCGAAGCGCAGCTCGGCGCGTTACGTGATATTGATTACGGCATTTATCCCTACACTACGTCTTCGCAGACGCTCGCCGCTTACGCGCCGATAGGAGCCGGTATTCCGGGAATAAAACTTGACACGGTAATAGGAGTAATGAAGGCGTATTCAAGCTGCGTAGGCGAAGGGCCGTTTACTGTAGAAATGTCCGGCGATGAAGCGTCCGCTCTGCGCGAAGCCGGCGCCGAGTACGGGGCGGCGACAGGCCGTCCGCGCAGAGTCGGCGCTTTTGACATTCCCGCGAGCAGATACGGAGTAATGACGCAGGGCGCGGACGAAATCGCGCTGACAAAGCTGGATGTACTTTCGTACCTTGACAAAATCCCCGTATGCGCCGCGTATGAAATTGACGGAGAAAAAACGGATCAGTTCCCTTCAGGCGGCAGACTTGACAGGGCAAAACCCGTATATGAATATCTGGACGGTTTTAAAACCGATATTTCAAAATGCCGCAAGGCGGAAGATCTTCCGGACGCGGCGGTTCGTTACATTCGCTATCTGGAGAAAGCAGTCGGCTGCCCAATCCGTTATGTGTCAGTCGGCGCAGGCCGCGATGAATATCTTAAGATGTGAAACAGGGAATTATTTATGAAAAGAGTTTATGTTAATGAAAAGTGGTGCCTCGGATGCCATTTATGCGAGTACTACTGCGCTTTCGCTAACATTGGCGCAGCTAATGACAGCAGCGAAAAAGACATGGCGCGCGCGTTAAAAGATATTAAAATAAGGCCGAAAATCAAAATTGAAGAAAAAGACGGAATCAGTTTCGCGGTTTCGTGCAGGCATTGCGATGAGCCGTTATGCGTCAAGGGATGCATCACGGGCGCCCTCACAATCGCGGACGGCGTCATCACAATCAATCACGGCAGATGCGTTAGCTGCTATACCTGCATTTTAAGCTGTCCTTACGGAGCGGTTTCCCCTTCCGGTGACGGAGCTGTAGAAAAGTGCGAGCTGTGCGTAAAGACTGCAGGCGGCGCTCCTGCCTGCGTTAACGGCTGTCCCAACGGCGCGATTGTTTTTGAAGAACGATGATGAGTTTATCGTGAAACCCGGTTAGTTTTACAATAAACTCAGGAGAAGGCGGACAAAGACCGCTTTCTTCAAAAAATTCAAGGCAGCTAATCAAAAACGGAAGTTTCTGATTAGCCGGAGTGTGTATGAAATACGTAATTATCGGAAATTCAGCGGCTGGTATCGGCGCGGTAGAAGGAATACGCGCGGCTGAGGCTGCGCTGCAAACAGGCAAGCAGGGTGAAATTACAGTTATCACAGATGAGCCGTATCATACATATTCGCGCCCGCTCATTTCTTACCTTCTGTTGGGAAAAGTAACAGAAGAGACAATGAAGTACCGCGGCGATAATTTTTACGCAGGAAATAATGTCAATCTGCTGAAAGACGTTACGGTGACGAAAATTGACGCTGTTAAAAAAATGGTTTTTCTTTCTGATAACAGCAGCGAGCCTTATGACAAGCTGCTTGTCGCCGCAGGTTCCTCTCCGTTTACGCCTCCGTTCGAAGGACTGGATTCGGTAAAGGACAAGTTTACTTTCATGTGTCTTGATGACGCGAAAAAACTGAATGAAGCGCTGGAAAAAAACAATGAGAAGGCATCTGATAAAAAGCGCGTACTGATAATCGGCGCGGGTTTAATCGGGTTAAAATGCGCTGAAGGAATCGCGAAAAGAGTCTCTAATATTACCATTGTCGATCTCGCGCCGAGGATTCTTTCGAGTATATTGGACGAAGACGGAGCGGCGGTTGTGCGGGAACATATTGAAAAGGAAAGCGCCGGTCAGGGGACAGGCATTGAATTCAGACTTGCGCGCAGCGTTAAAAAATTTGATGAAAATAAAGCGATTCTTGATGACGGTGAGACGGTTTACTTCGATATTCTTGTTCTGGCCGTTGGAGTGCGCCCGAATACTTCACTGTTAAAAGACATCGCCGAAATTGACAGGGGCATTATCGTAAACGGAAGATCTGAAACTTCCGCGAAGGATATTTACGCAGCCGGCGACTGCACTCAAACGGTTGATGTATCCAGCGGGCAGAATAAAATCATGGCGCTGCTTCCAAACGCATACATGCAGGGCGAATGCGCGGGGATGAATATGGCTGGGGGAGAGAAAAGTTTTGACAGGGCGATTCCCATGAACGCGATTGGTTTTTTCGGTTTGCACATGATCACAGCGGGGAATTATACCGGAGATGTGTATTCTGGAAAAAAGGATCGGGAGAGTTATAAAAAATTATTTTACAGTGACAATAAATTAAACGGTTATATTTTAATCGGTAATGTGGAAAAAGCGGGCATTTACACAAGCATAATCCGCGAGCGCACTCCGCTTGATTCCATCGACTTCGCTCTTGTCTGCGAAAGGCCGGGACTCATGGCGTTCACAAAAGAAGATCGTATGATAAAGCTTGGCGGAGCGAAGAGGTAAAAATTCAATGCGCCTGTGTACTATGCCGGGTAAATAGACTAATATTAATTATATGGAGGAAATCATGAAGTATAAGATCAGTATATGTCTGATAATGTTTTTGGTTTTAATAAATTTTTCCTGTAAACCGGAAGACAGCGCTCCTGATACGCCAGATATAAATGATAATGTTATTCTGCATACCAAATGGCCGTTTCCTGTAGGCGCGGCTGTCCCCGGCGCAAATACAAATAATTCAGGCTCAAATTCCGCTGTCGCCAACGCGCTGAATACGGGCAGTCCTCAGCATAACCTGCTAAGGCATTTTAATGTCGTTGTCGCGGAAAATGAAATGAAGCCCGATGCGCTCATGCCCGCTTCCGTGCCTTCAACCGGTAATTGGGGAGCAAATTACAGATGGACAAACGCTGATGCTCTTGTGAATTATGCTGAAAGCGCCGGAAAAGGAGTCCGCGGTCATTGCCTTATCTGGCACGATCAGACTCCGTCATGGTTTTTCAGCGGCAGCGGACAGGGAGGACGGGCGTCAATTAGCGAACTGTATGCGCGAATGGAGAATCATATAAAAACGGTTTTTGAAAAATACGGCGGCCGGATTGAATGGTGGGATGTTGTCAATGAAGCAATCGATCATGATGTTTCAGGGCCGCGAAAGGATACAAGAGGCAGATATACTGAAATAATGGAAGACGCGGGAAAAACAGATATGGACCGTTATGAGTATATCCTTAAAGCGTTTCAATGGGCGCGTCAATATGCCGATGAAAACGACGGCGGGAATGTTAAACTGTATTTAACTGATTTTGGAGTAGAAAGACCTTTTAGCAGAGGCGGCACAACCAAACAGGCGGATTTTTTTGATCTCGCGCAATGGTTAGTCCAGCAGGGAGCTCCTGTTGACGGTATTGGATTTCAGGGGCACTTCAGGCTTTATGATCATCCCGTAGAGCAGATTAGCGCGGGAATCGACATGTTCGCAGCGCTGGGATTAACCATTCAAATATGCGAACTGGATATTTCAATTTTCAGCAACGCGAAAAACGAATCTCAGCGAACATCAGTATCCAACAGCGTCCTTGGCGAACGTCTTTCAGATCTTGCGCAAACATACCGTGATTATTTTGACATGTTTAAAGAAAAGTATTATGAAGAAAAACTCGACATGGTAATAATATGGGGTTTGTCGGACGGCCACAGCTGGCTGAATAATCATCCGGTTTCCGGAAGAACGGATTATCCTCTGTTGTTTAACCGGAGTTATCAGGCGAAAGAAGCCTACCAGAAACTTGTTGATTTTTAATGTTACCAGCCGGGATTCTTTATTTTGTTTTAAGATAGAATAGAACTCAGCGGCGTCCCTCTCTGTTTCCGCTAACGGAATTGAAACGCTTTGTATCCTGTTTCCGTGAATCTGCCTCACCATGCGGAATTGCCGTTCACAAATCTTCCTTCTTAGTTAAAAAAATCGGAGTTTTTCCAATAATATTCCCCCTATTGACTAAGTCCGCCATTTTTAATATATATAAGGTGAACAAGGGCGTTCTCCAGAGAGTAATGAGATGACAAAGCTGGTTTTTTCAGGCTGATTTTTGGTCTCTCTTTGCATATGGCGGGCGTCTTTTTTTTTGGAGGAATTTGTGAGTATTTTGGCCAAAAATATGCGTTTTAAAGAACTGAACGAAAGAATTAAAAACGCGGGAGCTTTTGTTCATATCGAAGACTGTTACGGACAGAGTTTTATTGGCAGCGCGTTAAAGGGAAAGACGCTTACAATAAACGGGACGCCGGGAAACGCGCTTGGCTGTTACCTTGACGGCGCGGTGATAGAAGTGCATGGAAACGCGCAGGACGCGGCCGGTGACACAATGAATGACGGAAAAATTATTATTCACGGGAATGCCGGAGACGCTCTCGGTTATGCAATGCGGGGAGGAAGCATTTATGTCCGTGGCAACACGGGTTACAGAACCGGTATTCACATGAAAGAATATTGCTCGGCGGAGCTGAAGCTGGAAAAAAAACCTGTTATTGTGATTGGCGGAAAAGCCGGGAGTTTTCTTGGCGAATACCTCGCGGGAGGACTCATTGTGGTGTTGGGCATTGGGACGGAGAACGATCCGCAGCAGTCGCCTGTCGGGAACTTTACGGGGACAGGAATGCACGGCGGGAAAATTTTTATCCGGACGACAAAGGAGCTTGCCGCTCTTCCGGCGCAGGTGGCGGTGGAAATCGCAGATAAAGATGATCTGCTTGAAATTGAACCGTATGTAAAAGAGTTTGCTTCACTGTTCAATGCGGACGCCGATTCCATTTTAAAAGATCAATTTTTTATTTTAAGACCCAACGCGAAGAATCCCTACAAGCAGTTGTATACGGCGAATTAATTATAACGGGAGGTTATTATGTGCGGAATAATTGGTTATATTGGAAAGGAAGACGCGGTCCCCATCATTATAGACGGTCTTAAAAAACTTGAGTACCGCGGTTACGATTCCGCAGGTATTGCCATATACGGCCAAAATGGTTTTGATGTTGTAAAGCAGAAAGGACGGCTTGCGGCTCTGGAAGAACGGCTGTCCAGCCGTCAGCTTGAAAACAATCCGCTATCCGGGCATCTTGGCATCGGACACACCCGCTGGGCTACTCACGGGGAGCCGTCCGATATTAATTCGCATCCCCATGTCGGGAGCAGGAACAAAATCGCCGTTGTGCATAACGGCATCATCGAAAATTACAGGCAATTGAAGGAACGGCTGGAATATTCCGTGCAGAACAGCGAAGGCGTGACTTTCGCTTCACAGACAGACAGCGAGGTTATCGCGCAGCTTGCGGAACATTATTACTGCATGGACAATGTTAACGCCGGTGATTTAATAGACACGGTTATCAGGGTTTCTAACGCGGTAGAAGGCTCTTACGCGCTTGGTATTATGTGCATCGACGAGCCTGATGTTTTAATAGCGGTGAAAAAAGACAATCCCCTTATCATCGGAGTAAGCGATAGCGGGAATTTTATCGCCTCTGATGTGCCGGCGGTGCTGAAATATACAAAAGAAGTCTACTATCTTAACGATAAGGAAATAGCTGTCATTCGTTCCGGAAGCGTTCAATTTTTTAACATGGACAAGGAACCTCTGCATAAAACTACGGAGACAGTAACATGGAGCATGGACAGCGCGGAGAAGGGCGGTTATCCGCATTTTATGCTGAAGGAAATCATGGAGCAGCCAAAAGTGCTCCGCGATACAATTCAATCCGTTCTCGGCGAAGGCGCCAATAAAAATGTTTTTGACAATATTTGCGTGTCACGCTTTAAAAAAATAGCAATTGCCGCCTGCGGTTCCGCTTACAACGCGGGAGTTACCGCGAAATATGTGTTTGAAAAACTCTGCCGGTTATCCGTAGAAACTGATCTCGCGAGCGAGTTCAGGTACAAAGATCCGATTATTGATAATAAGACCCTGGTTATTCTTGTAAGCCAGTCGGGAGAAACCGCGGATACAATCGCCGCGATGAGAGAGGCGAAATCAAAGGGAGCCGCGACATTGTCCATCGTCAATGTGCTTGGCAGCACAATCGCGAAAGAGGCTGATTATTGCCTGTTTACCGCGGCAGGGCCCGAGATTGCGGTAGCGACGACAAAAGCGTTTTCCGCGCAGCTTGTTTTATTGTACATGCTCGCAATCCGTTTTGCGCACAAGCTGGGTTTATTAACCGAGTATGATGAACAGGAGCTGTTTGTTGAAATCGCGGCTCTGCCTTACAAGGTTTCAGCTATACTTGAACAGACTGACGCGATTCAAAAATACGCTTCTACATGCGTTGGCTACAAGAGCATTTTTTTTATTGGAAGAAATATTGATTACGCAATCGCGCTGGAAGGCTCCCTTAAATTAAAGGAAATTTCCTATATTCACTCGGAAGCCTACGCGGGCGGCGAATTGAAACACGGGACAATTTCGCTTGTAGAAGAAAACACGCTCGTTGTGACAATTTCAAATTGCGCGTCTTTATTCGGCAAGATAATGAGCAACGCGCAGCAGGTTATCAGCCGCGGGGCAAAAGTTCTGCTTATCGGCAACTGTTCAGAAATTGACGATGACACTGAAACTGAAAAACTTTATTACATCAGCCTGCCGCATGTTTCAGATATTTTTTCGCCTTCTCTGTCAGTCGTTGTGCTTCAGCTTTTCAGTTATTATGTGGCTGCGAATAAAGGTCTGGATATTGATAAGCCGCGTAATCTTGCCAAAAGCGTTACGGTTGAGTAAAGTTATTAATTGGGAGGAATTATGTTTGATTTTTCGCCGTCAATGGCGTCGCCGTCAATGGCGCTTGAGTTTGTAAAAGAGAATAATGTAAAATTTATTCGTCTTGGTTTTTGCGACATTTTCGGTTTTCAGAAAAACATTTCCATTATGTCGGACGAACTGGAGTCCGCGTTTGAAAACGGCGTCTCTTTTGACGCTCATGTAATCCGCGGCTTCCGCGACATTACGCAGTCAGATCTCTTCCTGTTTCCTGATCCTTCAACTTTAGCCGTGCTTCCGTGGCGTCCGGGACCCGGCAGAGTAATTCGCTTTTTCTGCGATATTAAAACGCCGGACGGAAACGTGTTTGAACATGATACAAGAAACATTTTGAAAAAAATAACGGAACGCGCGGCAGGTATGGGTTATGTTTCCAGAATAGGGGCCGAGTGCGAGTTTTATCTTTTTAAAACCGGCGGGAACGGAGAGCCGACCAAAGTCACTTTGGATAACGGCACATACATGGACATTGCCCCGCTTGACAAGGGAGAAGACATACGCCGTGAAATCTGCCTTACGCTTGAAGAAATGGGGATTAAGCCCGAAAGCTCTCATCATGAACAGGGGCCGGGGCAGAATGAGATTGATTTCAGATTTGACGACGCTGTTGTCAGCGCTGACAATATGCAGACCTTTAAAACGGTTGTAAAAGCGATTGCTTCACGTAACGGCTTGTTCGCGTCCTTTATGCCGAAGCCGCTGCCGGACGCTCCTGGAAACGGAATGCATATCAATCTTTCGCTTGATCAAAATGAAAAAAATATTTTTAAAAATGTAAACGAAGGCCATTCCAAAATCGCTGAAAGTTTTATTGCCGGAATTCTTGATAAAACCCCGGAGATAACCATGTTCCTGAATCCTCTTGCCAATTCTTACGAGCGCCATGGAAAATTTGAAGCGCCGAAATATGTGTCATGGTCTCATCAAAACCGGTCGCAGCTTGTGAGAATTCCCGCCGCTTCAGGCGAAAAAGTCAGAATGGAACTTCGTTCTCCCGATCCTTCGCTCAACCCGTATCTTGCGTTTGCCCTGATTCTGAGCGCAGGGCTTGACGGCATAGAAAAAGACGCGCCGCTGCAGCACGCAATTGATGTTGACTTGTTCAGGGCCGACAAGGTTATTACCAAAAATTTGGTTCAATTGCCTGATACATTGAGTAAAGCGGTTTCTTTGGCGGAAAACAGCGCGTTTGTAAAGAGCGTAATAGGCGAAGCGCTGCTTTCTAAATTTGCGGAAATAAAAAAAACCGAGGAACGCGATTTATTCAGGGCAAAAGATAAAATAAATTATTTTAATGAAACATATTTTAGCGTTATTTAGGGTCCCGGAAGGCGGTTGATAATGGAAAGCTCCCGCGCGGGCGGCATATATTCTGCGCTTGTAGTTACAGATTCAGAAAGGAACGCCGCTCTTTTTTCTGAAGCGTTAACTGCGGCTTCCCTTAAAAAAATTACTGTTCTTGCGGCCGCAGGGCAGGCGCGCCGGACTCTGCTTGAGAATGATTTTGATTTTGTAATCATTGACGCCCCGCTCTCGGATGAATCGGGCGAAAGCCTTGCGCGTAACATCGCGGTCAGGGGTGTTTCGCAGGTTATTCTTGCCGTAAACAGCGAACATTTCGGCGCGGTATGTTCTGTCTGTCAGGAAGACGGCGTATTGGTTATTTCAAAACCAATTGAAAAAAATTATTTTTGGTCGGCTCTTTCGCTTGCAAAGTCTGTCAGCGGAAAATTAAAACGCATGCAGAATGAAAACGCGAAGCTGAAGCAAAAAATCGAAGATATAAGGATAATCGACAGGGCGAAGTGTATGCTTATTTCATACCTCAGCCTGTCGGAACAGGAAGCTCACCGTTTTATTGAAAAACAGGCAATGGATCTGCGCTCGACAAAAAGGGCGATCGCCGGGGAGATTTTAAAAACATATGCTAACTGATGACAAGCTCAGGGAAGAATGCGCCGTTTTCGGCGTTAGTTTAAATGTTGATGAAGCGGCCGGAGTTACATACAACGGCCTGCTTACTTTGCAGCATCGCGGACAGGAGGGAGCTGGTATCGCTGTCGCGAATAACCGGAGTATTGTCTGCCATAAGGACGAAGGTCTTGTAAGCGAGGTATTTTCCGGCGGAGAATTCGCGCATATGCCGATGGGAAAGGCGGCAGTCGGACACGCCCGCTATTCAACGACAGGACAAAGCTCAAGAGAAAACGCCGGGCCGTTTGTTACAGAGTACCTGACAGGCAGAATCGCGACAGCGCATAACGGCAATATTACAAACGCGAAAGAAATCCGCTGCGAGCTTGCGGGCCTTGGCATTAACTTTAACTCGACGAGCGACAGCGAAGTTGTCTCTTCCTTGATCGCGTATTGCATAACAAAAGAGAATAGTTCCCTGCAGGGAGCGGCCCGCGCCGCCGGTATGCTTCGCGGAGCGTTCTCTCTTGTAATTGTAACCAGTAAAAATAAACTGATTGCGGTTCGAGATCCAAACGGATTCCGCCCGCTCTGTATCGGGAAAAACGGAATTGGCTTCGCGGTCGCGTCAGAAAGCTGCGCTCTTGAAACCTGCGGTTTTAATTTTCTGCGCGATGTAAACCCCGGCGAAGTCATTATGATAGAGGACGGAGAAATAACGAATCAGGTCACAATCAAAAATGATCAGTTGCTGAATGGCCGGCAGGGACTCTGTATTTTTGAATATGTCTATTTTGCGCGCCCTGACTCTGTTATTGACGGCATAAGCGTGTACGAGGCCAGGTATAACATGGGGCTGGCTCTTGCGCGCGAGTATCCCGTAGAAGCTGACGCTGTCTGCGGCGTGCCCGATTCAGGACTGGACGCGGCGTTTGGCTACAGCGCGGCAAGCGGCCTTCCGCTTGTTACGGGATTTGTAAAAAGCAGGTACATCGGACGCAGTTTTATTTACCCGACGCAGACCAAACGCGACAGCGCGGTAAGGTTAAAGTTAAATCCGTTAGCTGCCAATATACGCGGAAAACGGATTGTGCTTGTTGATGATTCAATCGTGCGCGGAACAACAAGCGAAAAAATTGTAAGGAGCCTGAAAAACGCCGGAGCGAAGGAAGTTCATATGCGCATTTCATCGCCCCCGTTCCGCCACACATGTCATTACGGAACCGATATTGACAATGAAGAAAACCTGATTGCCAATAACATGAGCCATGATGAAATATGCCGCAAAATAGGCGCGGACAGTTTGGGATATATCAGCATAGAAGGACTTAAAGACGCCTGTAGTAAATGCGCCGCTCCTGCTGGATGCGCCGCTCCCGCCCTGTCATTTTGCACAGCGTGTTTTACCGGAAACGGCGCTGAGCAGCGTGCCAGAAAAGATGTGTTTGAGTGAACTAAATTCGTGAAGATACCCATGAACGACAGACCTAACGGCAATTCGCGCTGTTTTTTGCCGCTGTCAATTATTCTTCAATGCTTTAAATTCCCTGTAAACAAAAACGCCTGAAATAATTGACGCGCAAAAATCGGATATGGGAAACGCCCAATAAACGCCGTATATCGGGCGAATACCGAGCTTTTCAAACAGAACAGGCATGAATAAAATCGCCGGAATTAGAAATAAAATCTGGCGCGAAAGGCTTACAATGGAAGCCTGAACAGGTTTGCCGATTGCCTGGAAAAATTGGCCGCCCATCAATTGTATTGCGATAAGCGGAAACACGCTGGTGCAAATACGCATGGTTAAAATTCCAAGTTCGCGCTGGTTTCCCGTATCTTTGCTGAACAGTGAAAATAAAAATCCCGAAGCAAACTGCGTAATAAAAAAACCTGTTGTAAGGAAACAGGTGCATGCTATTATCGCCAGTTTAAAACATTTTTTTACGCGGTCGTATTGCTTCGCTCCGTAATTATAGCCGATAATCGGCTGCGCGCCCTGTCCAATTCCCATCATCGGCATAAAGATGATTGTGAACACGGCGAAGAAAATAGTCATCGCCGTAAGAGCGTCGTCTCCGCCGTATTTCAGGATTGCCGCGTTCTGCAATACCCCGACAAGACTCATTGCGAACTGCATTATGAACGGGGCAAAACCAATTGCAAGGATTTTTCCTGTCAGTTTTGCTTCCAGCTTCATGTATTTAAAACGAAAACGCAGCCGCGTCCATTTTGAATTAAAGTAACCCAGTACGAAAACCAGAGAGATAAACTGTGAAATGACGGTAACCCACGCGGCTCCGGCAACGCCAAGATTAAGCGCGAAAATAAATATGGGATCAAGGATTATATTCAGCAAAGCTCCGACAACCTGAACTACCATAGAAGTTTTAGGATGACCGTCGGAGCGGATAAAATGGGTAAGGCCCGGACTCATCGCGCCGAAAACAGCGCCGTAAAGCGTTATGCGCAAGTAGGTGGCGGCGTATTCATAAACTTTGCCGTCCGCTTTCATAATATCGCGAAGAACAGACTCCATAAAAAACAAAATTATAACGATGCAGACTGCCGGAATAATGAAAAGCAGCAGAAAAGCATGCCCCATTATTTTTTCAACTTCGTCATGGCGTCTTTCGCCCATGCGAATCGCAAAGAGCGAATTCGCCCCGATGCCGATAAGCATGGAAAAAGCCATTACTATCATCATAAAGGGCAGGACAAGACCGACACCGGCGATGGCAAGAGGGTCGACGCCCTGTCCCAAATAGATGCGATCTACAATATTATAGAGCGCGTTTACCAGCATTCCGATAATCGCCGGGATGGAAAAACTGAGTAACAGGCGGCCTATTGGTTCTTTCCCGATACGGTCTGTCGCCAGAGGCGGCGGCGCGGATGGCGTTATTTCGGATGACGCCGGTTTTGTTTCAGCCAATTCTATGTTCCATAATTAAATCATTATATTTTACAAGTAAATATATAACAACAGGTATTGAAGTAAAGTCATATAACGGCTTATACTTGTTATTCATATATGCAAAAATTATCTGAAAGGACATCGGGATTTACCGATTCAGTAATCAGGCGGATGACCCGTATTTCGCTGAAACACGGCGCGGTGAATCTTTCCCAGGGATTCCCGGATTTTGATCCGCCAAAAGAAATATTGGACAGGCTGGCCGAAATTTCACATACAGGTCCGCATCAGTATTCCATCACATGGGGCGCAAAAAATTTCTGCGA
>JAIRQN010000005.1 GCA_031256445.1 Treponema sp.
GGGCAGATCGCGGTACGAGTGTCCCTTGTTGTTGTAAATCATTATATGGAACGGGCAGTTCATTGGTTTGATAATATAGTCCTGATTGTCAATTTGCATTGGACTGTACATATTTGCCCTGTAAAAACCAAGATGCCCCGATGTCTCCCACAGCCAGCTTTTGCCGATGTGAGGCGTAAAAAGAATTTCGTAACCATTGCTATAATGAAGCTGCCTCCAGAAATCCTCAATAGCGACCCTCATTCTGCCGCCGTTTGGATGCCAGTAGATAAGTCCCGCGCCAGCTTCTTCATGAATTGAGTAAAGATCAAGGTCCTTTCCAAGGCGGCGGTGATCGCGTTTTTCTACTTCCTCAAGAAATGCAAGATACGCCTTTAAATCCTTTGGATTTTCCCAGGCTGTTCCGTAAATACGGGTGAGCATATCTTTTTTCTCATCGCCTCTCCAGTAAGCGCCGGCAATATTCTGAAGTCTGAAAGCCGCTGAATTTATTTCCCTTGTATTGGCGACATGAGGCCCTCTGCAAAGATCGGCCCACTGAGCGGCGCCTTCGGCATTCCGGTTTTCATATATTGAGATTTCTTCATTATCCGGCAATTCATTAATCAGTTCAGTTTTAAACGGTTCATCTGCAAAACGCGAAATCGCGTCTGTCCGCGTCAAATTTACTTTTATAAAATCCTGCCTGCTGCCGATGATTTTTTTCATTTCCGCTTCTATTACAGGCAAATCTTCCGCTGTTATGGGCCGCGGAAAAAGGAAATCATAATAAAAACCGTTCTCGATTGAAGGGCCGATTGCGGTTTTTGTCCCGGGAAATAGTTTTACGACGGCTTGTGCCATTATATGGCTTACCGAGTGACGGATTACTGCCAATTTTTCATTAGCGTCTGACTGCTTTTCGGACATATATATATAATAACAAAAATTTTTGCAATAGTCCACGGATTAAAGCTGATTTTTTGATCATGGAAACAAGTATAAATACCTGATATATTTCTGATAATGAATAAAATCGAACTGTTGGCGCCGGCCGGTTCTCCGCAGGCGCTTGACGCCGCTGTCGCAGAAGGCGCGGACGCTGTCTATCTTGGTTTAAAGGATTTCAACGCCAGAATGAGAAGCGCCAATTTTACATACGCCCAGTTTGAAAGCGCCCTGCGCGCCCTGCGCAGAATGGGTAAAAAAGTTTATGTTACCGTGAACACTGTCTTTGAACAGCGCGAAGCTGACAGAATGTACCAGATGTTAAAATACCTCGCCGGTCAGGGACCGGACGCTTTAATCGTTCAGGACTTTGGCGTTGTAGAAATGGTCCGCTCTCATTTCCCTTCGCTGCGTCTTCACGCTTCAACTCAGATGAACATAGCGTCGGCAAGAGGAGCGAACGCTCTTTCGCGTCACGGCGTTTCGCGCGTCGTGCTTGCCAGGGAACTTTCCCTTGAAGAACTGCGCAGTATAAAAAACGAAACAAACCTTGAACTGGAAGTCTTTGTCCACGGCGCGTTATGCGTCAGCGTATCCGGCATTTGCCTTTTTTCCGGTTTCCTTGGAGGAAAATCAGCTAACAGGGGAATGTGCGCCCAGGCATGCCGCAGACTGTACCACAGGCAGGACCGCTCCGGGGGCGGAAGCGGGTATTATTTCAGCCCCAGCGATTTGCAGTTGCTGGAGCGCGTGCCCGATCTGGCGTCCGCGGGAATTACCGCCCTGAAGATCGAAGGCCGCATGAAGAGCGCGTCCTATGCGGGAACTGTTGTTTCCGCGTACAGGCTTGTTGTGGACGCTGTCCTGGGCGGCGATGAAGATGAAATACAGCGCAGCATTAAACAGGGACAGGAGATATTGCGCAATGACTTTGCGCGGCCCAAGACACAGTACCTGATCGGAGACAGCTTCAAGTCTGTCTCCTCCGGCGATAATAATAAAAAAACGCAAATCGACTGGCTCAATCCGCAGCAGGACGGAGGTACGGGGATTAATCTCGGGGTAATTTTGAAGGTTAAGGGCGCCGGTGAAGAAAGACGCGCGCTGGTTTCGCCGCCGCAGGGGATGACTCTTTGCGCGCGCGATTCTGTGCGCATACACCGCGCAGATGACTGCGCAAGGATTTCGCACAAGCTGGTTTTTACAGAAAAAGTAAACAGCGGAAGTTTTGCGGGAAGCTGCTGGATTTCCGCGCCTGAAGGTTCAATCGGCGATAATGTTTATCTGATACAGACAAAAGAGACGGGCAAGCGTTATGCGCCAATAATAAAAAACGCGTCCGGCGGCAAAGGGCCGGGAAGGGAAAAAGCGCCTTTCCCGCGGATTGTTTTATCCGGGAATACAGGAGCGAAATCAAAAAAGGACGAAGCCTTTCCGGAAGGACTGTACGCGGCGGTTTCGCACCCGCAGGATTTATATATCGTGCAGTCATCCCGCCCAAAGCAGGTAATGCTCCCGTTATCCGGAAAGAACGCGAAATATCTGCTTTCGGACGGGAAACCGCCGCTGCCGTTTAAACCTGCGGAAATAATTTTAACGCTGGATCCGTGGTTTCCCCAGAGCGCCGCCGGCAATGAAACAGAGAAAACCGCCTGGGAAATAGGCCAATTGGTTGAAAGAGGATATCTGCATTATACGGTAAATAATCCCGGGCACTTTTCGCTGTTCAGGGATTACAGCAAAGTAAAACTGATAGCCGGACAGTGGCTCTATATTTTCAATTCGTGGTCGCTTTCGTTTATCGCCTCATTAACCGCCGCAGGCGGCCGGGGAGCGGACGCTTTTATTTCACCCCTTGAAAACAACCGGCAGAATCTGGAGAGAACGCTGGGCGCAAGCCCCAAAGGCAGTGAACAAAAAAAATCCCGTTCTCAAATTTCATCCGCGCTGCATTCAAAATTTTTCATAACTGTATTTGCCTGGCCGCCTTTATTCAATATCAGAACAAACCTTGGTTCTGTTTATAAATTTAATACATTTTCTGATAACATGGGCGAAACATTTTCCCTTGTTACGGATACAGAAGGCTCGCGCGTAATCCCGCAGAATTATTTTTCCATTGTCGATAAAATTCCTTTCTTAAAAGAAGCGGGCTTCGGGCGCTTTATTATCGACTTGCGCGGTCCTGCGCTGAAAAAATCAAATTATAAGGATTTAATGCGGGTTGTTAACGGCGAATCAGGTAAAATTCAGCCTCTGCCCAATTCCGGCCGATTTAACTGGAAAGACGGATTCTATTGACATATTTGTATCTGCCGTTTTAATGGCAGATACAAATTGGCTAGAATGTTACAGGTTCAGTTTCTTTTTCCGTCATTGCCAATACAGGTTCGCCGATTTCATCAAACTCATCAATCGAAATTTCTGAATCGGAATTCGCTCCTCCCGCAGCTGATTTGGTATTTTCGTCCTTTTTGAATTCAGGGCGGAATTCCACATGCTCGGCGACAATTGTGATTTTTGAATGTTGTTTGCCGTCCGCGCCGTTCCAGCGATCCTGCTTCAGGCGGCCTACAATGCGCACGCCGCGGCCTTTGCGGCCTTTGGCATAACAGGCCTCGGCAAGTCTTGCCCAGGTTTCCACATCAAAGAAGGAGACTTCCTTCTCATAACCGGAATCCTGTTTGTAGTAACGGTTCGAAGCCAGGCTCATGGTACAGAGCTGGGTTCCCTTGGGTGTGGATCGAAGCAGAGGGTCTCTCACCAGATTGCCTTCGATTAGGATAGAATTGAGGTTGTTCATACATACCTCCTCTGTAAGATCCGGCAGCACAGACCGCCGGCCATGAATTCCCCAAAAGAAAAAATCAAATGGAAAATTCATAGATACCTATATATGGGATCGATCCCGCACAGCGCTTTAGTCTGGAAGAAAAAAAGCTGAAAATTTTTTATTAAAACATTATAATTTTTCCATGAATGGCAGATACGGCGTCACTCCCTGGGGACGCTGGTTTATTGATGTTCTGGACAGTTACCGGATGGGGGAAAGGCTCGAGCGCGGCAGGCGTTACGCCAATGCGGGAAGAGTTTTATCCCTTGAATTTTCAGGCGGCAGAGCCATTGCGAAAGTTGAAGGAAACTACAGTCCGTTTTATAAGGTGAGCATTGGTTTTCCGCCGCTGGAAGAGGCGGAGCAGGTTTACAAAATTATCGAAAATGATCCGCCCCTTCTTGCCCGGATAGCCGCAGGTGAATTGCCGGAAACCTTTCTGGAAAAACTGAAGAAAAAAGGCATCGATCTTATTCCAAAACGCTGGCGGGACATGAAGAGATCGTGCACATGCCCTGATTACGGAGATCCATGCAAACACATGGCGGCTTTGTACTACATCATCGCCAGGGAAATTGACTCAAACCCCCACGCGCTTTTCCGCCTGCGCGGGATGGACATTGAAAAGCGTTTTGGCAGAACGGCGGTTCATACTATCGTTCCCGCGTTTAACATTACATACGCCAAAGAGAACCCGGATCAGCAGTCATCATCAATTCAAAACGGAACGCGGGCGGCTGAACTGGAGGAAATTCCCTGGTGCGGCGGGCTTGTTTCATCACTGCTGCCTCCTTTGCCTCCTTTCTGTGAAAGGGATTTTGCCGCGGTAATGGCGGAATTTTACCATCGCTGCGCAGGCTGCCAGCCGTGGGAATCGGCGGATGAAGAAGCGCTGATTCAAAAAGAGCATGATTTTTCACGCTCCCAGTGGACTTTGCACTGCCCGCATAAAGGTCCTCTCATCCCGGGCGTTGAACCAATCCTGCAGGCGCAGGATATCAACGGCGGCAAAAAACGTTACTCGCTATACGAAGCGTTTGAGTGTTTTGTGAAATTTTCCTCTGATGACGGGACTGCCTCTTACAGTTTTCTCTTTTATCTGTTCAAATTTTTAAATCTTGTATGCAGTTCCTGCGCCTTTATCCCCTATGTGCTTCTTGATGACGACACGCTGAAAATAATCTGGCGTCCTTTTGAAACCCTGCCTCCTGTTCCTGACATGCTCTCCTCAGTCGCCTCCCGCGAATGCGCAATGATGGAAACTGCGGCGCTGTTCCGCTTTAACCTGGAAAAAAAGCAGGTCAACTCAATGGGGAAACAGAATGTCAGCGGGCGCAGCGTCGTGGATATCTGCGCCTGCGCGTTTTTGAATGAATGGGTAAGGCGCAGATTTGCTGAATTTAAAAATAATTTTAATAAATACAAGGACGAAGAATACAGGAGACTGCTGAATTTATTTTTCATGGGTTTCTTTATCGATGTTTCCTCTCCGGCTGCCCGTTCGCTGCCCGCGGCGATTGACCGCTGGCTTTCGGTGCTTCACATTGATTTTTCCGCGTACCGTTATGCGATAACAATAAAGGATCTGTCGAAACAGGACGCCCCCTGCGCGTTTGATTTCGCCATTTCCATGGATGTAATAACAGAGCCCGGTGATTCTTCCTTAACGGTAAAAAAGATTCCAATTTCCAAATGCAAAGATATAGATATCCTTCGCGCGCCCGTAGCCCTTTCAAATTATCTGCCGGAAATCCGCGAGCTGACAAAAAACCGGAAAGTCGCGCTTTCGCAGCAGCGGCTTGTGTCATTCATGGATTCCGCCTCATTGCTTTTAACGCGCCTTGGAATGACGGTTAACCTGCCAAGGTCTCTGGCAAGGGAACTGAAACCGCGGCTTGTAGTAAAAGGAAGCGTAAAATCTGGCTCGCTTGTGCGTTATCTTGATTTAAACGCGCTTCAGGAGTTTGAATGGCAGATTGCCATCGGCGATGAGGTTATCGATGTCAGCGAATTTAAAAAACTCGTTAAACAAAAAAGCGCGATGGTTCAGTTCAGGGACGGATTTATCAGAATGGACGCGGAAGAATTTTCCCGCCTTCTTAAAAAGGCGAAAACCGCCGCTCCTGACATTAACGATTTTTTAAAAGCGCATTTTTCAGGCGACAGCGTCCTTGCCTTTGACGCCCGCGAAACAATAGATAACCTGTTCAGGGAACACAGTTTCCCTGTTCCGGCCGCCCTTAAAGCAAATCTTCGCCCTTATCAGAAAAGAGGCTACAACTGGATATGCTCGCTTTTATACTCAGGCTTCGGCTGCATACTGGCGGACGACATGGGTCTTGGAAAGACAGTTCAGTCTATCGCAGCTTTGCTGCGGCTCAAGGAAGAAAACCTCCTCGATAACGGCTGCCTTGTCATCGCCCCTGCCGCGCTGTTAAGCAACTGGGAAAAAGAACTAAACCGTTTCGCCCCGGCTCTTTGCGTGTCACGCTATCACGGAAACAGGCGCAGACTGGACCGCGAATGCAGCGTATTTCTTACTACCTACCAAACCGCGGTACGCGACGCGGAAAAACTGAAAAACGAAACATTCTCCCTTCTTCTTGTGGACGAAGCGCACCTTATGAAAAATGCCGAAACGCGCGTCTCGCGGACGGTGAAGCAGCTGCGCTGTCAATACCGCCTCGCGCTTTCGGGAACCCCTGTCGAGAACCGGCTTGAAGACCTGCGCTCCCTCTTTGACTTCATCCTGCCGGGTTATCTTGGAGATGCCCCCAAATTCAGGGAACAGTTCCGCGTCCCCATCGAAGTTATGCGAAACCGAAAACAGGCGGATGTACTGCGCAGGATCACATCCCCGTTTCTGCTGCGCCGTCTTAAAACGGACAAGACAATTATTAAAGACCTGCCGGAAAAAATTGTAACAAACGAATACGCCGCGCTGGAAAAGGAACAGGCGGCGTTATACGAAAGCGTGGTCGCTGCGTCCATAAAAAAGGCTGAAAAACTAGAATCGAAGGACAGAGCCTCTTTGGTGCTTTATATGCTGACATCGCTCAAACAGATCTGCGATCATCCGCGCGTGTACGACAAGGAAAGCCCGGCCGCCGTGGAGCTTTCCGGAAAGGCGCAGCTTCTTGTTACCCTTCTTCAGGAAATACTGGCGAACAGGGAAAAGACGCTTGTTTTCAGCCAGTATGTCGAAACCCTGGACTGCCTCCATACGATAATAAAAAAGGAACTCACCGAAGCGCCGCTTGTATATCACGGCGGCCTTAATCAGAAGGCCCGCGCGGAAACAGTTAATCAATTTCAAAATGACATATCCGCGCGTATAATGCTTGTCAGTCTAAAAGCCGGCGGCCTTGGACTGAACCTGACCGCCGCAAGCCGCGTTATTCACTACGATTTATGGTACAACCCGGCTGTTGAAAATCAGGCGACAGACAGGGCATTCCGCATCGGGCAGAAACGCAATGTCTTTGTACACCGTTTTATTACAAAAAACAGCTTTGAAGAAAAAATAGACGCTATGATCTCCAGCAAGAAGGAACTTGCCGACATGACAGTCGCCTCCGGAGAGTCATGGATTGCCCGCATGAGCAACGATGAATTGAAAGCGTTATTTGACAGATAGCGGAACCGCGCCTGAAAAATACCGCTTTTCGGAAAGCAGGCGCTTTCTTGACTAAACGCCGTTTTAACGCCTAAAATAATCCAGTGGAGGGTGTATGCTGGCGGAATTTCGCCGCATTCTGGGCGTTTTACTAAAACCTTTTTATATTTTCAAACGGCGTTTTCCCCTCATTTCCTACATTATAAGCAGACTCCTGACAATGACAGTTATGCTCTTCCTGCTCGGCTTGGCCGTTTTCGGCTTAATGGCCCTTGCGCCCGGCGACATTGTAGACCAGATCATGATGCAGCAGCTTTTCAGCGAAAATCAGGGAAAGGCAAGCGTTAATCTGCAGAGCATGAGTTCCGATCAGCTTGACGCGCGGCGCGCCGAACTGGGTCTTGATCAGCCGTTTTATATTCAATACTTCCGCTGGCTATACAGGGTAATTGTTCACCGGGATTTAGGGGTAAGCCTTATTTCCAGAGCGCCGGTTTCTTTTTTAATTTATTCAAGATTATTAAATTCTCTTTTACTTAACATAATTTCGCTTGTGCTAATCACGGTCTTTTCTTTTGCGTTAGGCGTCTATTTTTCCACAAAAGCCGGAACAAAAACAGACTACGCGGTTACATTTTTCGCTCTTGTGCTTCACGCGTTTCCGGGTCTTTTGCTGCTCATTCTGTTACAGCTTTTCGCCTCCGTTTCGGGACTTTTCCCCGTAACGGCCTACCCGCCTTTCCCTTTTTCGTCGGCTCCGGGAAAATTTGTTTTCTCTTACGCGCACCATATCTTCCTGCCGATGTTATCCGCCTTTCTTGGCGGGATCGGCGGCTCCCTTCGCATGATCCGCGCGACAATGCTCGACCAGCTTGGGCAGCCTTACATAACAAGCTTAAGGGCGCGCGGAATAGCGGAATGGAGAATCTTCTTCGCGCACGCATTCCGCAACACGCTTAACCCGTATATTACAGGAAGCGCGAATCTCCTCGCCGGCCTTTTTTCCGGCTCCCTTATACTGGAAATTATCTTCGCGTATCCGGGTATCGGAAGGCTCATGTACGAGGCCGTAATCCAGCAGGATATAAACCTTGTGCTTGCCAATATCATGTTTATTTCCTTCCTTGTTCTGGTCGGCATGGCGTTAGCTGACATCGCACTCGCTCTTGTAGACCCAAGAATCAGGTACGGAAAAGAATAGGCCGGGATTATGAAAAAATTTTTCAATTATTTAAAAACACGCCCGGTCGCCATTATCTCGCTTCTTTGCCTGATAATATTATATTTAATGATGCTCTTCGCCGAATTTTTCGCCCCGTATTCACCTAACACTTCATTCGCATCCATGAGCTACCATCCGCCGAATGTCCGTTTTTATCAGGGCAGGCCGCAGGCTCAGGAATGGCGGATAACAAACTCCATAACATGGAAATACGCGCGAGTGCGCGCCCAATACTCTCAGATGAAACTGTTCGGCACGGGAGAGCCTTACAAACTATGGGGAATAATTCCCGCCCAGAGGCATTTTTTTACAACTTCGCCTGACGCGTATCCTGTTTTCCTTATGGGAGCGGATAATCTTGGCAGGGACCTTTTCTCGCGCATTGTTTACGGTTCGCGCGTCTCCCTTACAATCGGCTTTGTGGCGACTTTTATCTCATTGGCTCTTGCCGGCCTTGCAGGAGGGCTATCGGGCTTTTTCGGTGGTTTTACGGACTGGTCGATCATGAGGACGGCGGAATTTTTAATGCTCATACCGACCCTGTACCTGATACTGTTCCTGCGCTCCCTTTTGGCATCCAACATGGACCCCGGCCAGTCCTACATGATGATCACGATAATACTCTCTCTTGTAAGCTGGCCGGGATCCGCCCGCACAATAAGAGGCATGGTTCACGCGATCAAGCGGGAGGAGTATGTCCTTAACGCCAGACTGGAGATGATCCCCTCTGTAACGATAATTTTCCGGCATATTATTCCCCAGATAGCGAGCCTTTTAATTGTCAGCGTAGCCCTTAGCATTCCAGGTTTTATTATGACAGAGACAGTCCTTTCCTACCTTGGCCTTGGCATTACAGACCCGGCTGTAAGCTGGGGTTCCCTTATCAAGCGCGATCTGTCAACAATAGCGAATTTAAGGGCCTTCCCGTGGCTTCTGAACCCTGTGTGGTTTTTATTGGGAGTAACTCTTGCGTTTAACTTTATCGGCGACGCGTTACGCGACTTTTTCGATCCGTATCACACTTTTTTTTCGGGCAGGAAGAAAAAGAGCAGAGAACATGGAATAATGGAAAAAGAACAGGTACCGCGCAAGACTCGCGAATCACATCTGCCCGATCCCCGGTCCCTGATAACGATAAATAACCTGCATGTCGCCTTCTCAGTCCTGCGCGGCAAGGAACCAATCGCTGTTCAGGCAGTGCGCGGGCTTTCATTTTACCTGCAAAAAGGCGAAACGCTCGGAATTGTGGGGGAAAGCGGCTCTGGCAAAAGCGTCAGCACCCAGGCAATTCCCGGATTGCTGCCGGAAAACGCGCATGTAAGCGGCAGCATTCTCTACGAAGGCAGGGAGCTGCTCGGCCTTGACACCGAAGCGTTACGTGAATACCGCGGAAAAAAAATCGGCATGATCTTCCAGGAGCCGGGAAGATCCTACGACCCGCTTCAGAACATGGGAAGCGTATTTTGGGAAACTCTGCGAAACAGCGAAAAAGGAATTACAAAAGAACAGTCCGCGCTGCGGGCAGCCGCGCTGCTTGAAGAGACAGGGCTCAGCAACGGAGAAGAAAGACTTTCCAATTTTCCGCATCAGTTTTCAGGAGGACAACTGCAGCGCATCGGCATCGCGCTGGCTCTGGCGCAGGGCTGCGAGCTTTTAATCGCCGATGAGCCGACAACGGCGCTTGATCTTACAATTCAAAAGCAAATAGTTGAACTTTTAAAAACCCTGCGAATAAAGAGAAACATCTCAATAATTTTTATCAGTCATGACATTGATCTGGTAGCTGAAATCTCGGACCGGATAATGGTAATGTACGGCGGGCTTGTTATGGAATCGGCAGCCGCCGCGGAGTTAACAGCAGACGCGCGTCACCCGTACACAAAAGCTCTTCTTGCCGCGTCTCCCGCCTTTGGCAGCCATTATTCAAAAGAGCGGCTGCTTACAATTCCGGGGAAAGTAAGCGATCCCGCCAATCCGGAAAGCGGCTGTCCTTTTGCTCCCCGCTGCACCCAGGCGGCGCCCGAATGTATTCAAAAGACGCCTGCGCTGCAGATAAAAGACGCAAGAGAGATAAGGTGCTGCAACATCAGCAGATGAATAATGTCGGCTTTCCATAGACAGCGGTTCAAAATACGGTGTACGATAGAAAAAAGGGGAAAACATGAAATTAAATAACGAATCGTTAAAAGACATCTCTTTCTGGGAAAAAGCGGGTATTGCCCTGCCGCAATTCGACCGCGAAAAAATGATCGCGCAGACAAAATCCGCTCCAAAGTGGGTGCATTTCGGAGCAGGCAATATTTTCCGTATTTTTCCGGCTGTTTTGGCGCAGCAGCTGCTGGAACAGGGTTTTGAAAAAACCGGCGTTATCGTGGCGGAAGGTTACGACGGGCAAATAATCGACAAATGTTTTACCGCCTTTGATAACCTCTCAATAGCCGTAACGTTAAAATCTGACGGAACAACAGAAAAGCGGGTCGTCGCTTCTTTCGCAGGCGCGTTAAGAATGGACAGTGAAATGGATTCTTTAAAAGAGATTTTCGCCTCTCCGTCTTTGCAAATGGCAAGTTTTACCATTACAGAAAAAGGATACAGTCTAAAAGGAAGAAACGGAGAACTTCTTCCCGATGCCGCGCAGGATTTAAAATCAGGGCCTTCGTCAGCGGCAAGCTACCTTGGCCGCATCGCCTGTCTGTGTCATGAACGCTATATCAGGGGAGCAGCGCCCCTTGCGATGGTCAGCATGGATAATTGTTCACATAACGGTGATGTTCTTTTGGCCGCGATGGAAGCATTCGCAAAAAGCTGGGCGGAAAATAAAACGGCGGACGCGGGCTTCCTTCAGTATGTGCGCGATAAAAACAGGCTCTCCTTCACCTGGTCGATGATCGATAAAATAACGCCGCGTCCGGATGACAGTGTGCGTGACATGCTGGTTTCATGCGGTCTTGATGATATGCATGGAACAGTAACGGAAAAGAACACGTATATTGCCCCTTTTGTAAACGCCGAAGAAACCCAGTACCTTGTGATAGAAGACGCATTTCCGAACGGCAGACCCGCTCTTGAAAAAGCGGGCGTGCTTTTTACAGACAGGGAGACAGTGGACAGAATAGAAAAAATGAAAGTATGCACATGCCTTAACCCGCTGCATACAAGCCTCGCGGTTTTTGGCTGCCTTCTTGGCTATACAAGGATAAGCGAAGAAATGAAAGACGCGGATCTTGTAAAATTGATCGAGGGCGTCGGCTACCGCGAAGGACTGCCGGTAGTAACAGATCCCGGTATTATAAAACCAAAGGAATTTATCGATCAGGTGATAAAGGTGCGTCTTCCCAATCCGTTCATGCCGGACGCTCCGCAGCGGATCGCGGTTGACTCGTCTCAGAAAATACCGATTCGCTTCGGTGAAACGCTGAAAGCATACAAAAACCTTGGGAAAAACTGCGCGGAATTAAAGTATATACCGCTTGTTTTCGCGGGCTGGCTGCGCTACCTCCTGGGCTTTGACGATCAGGGCAAACAATTTGAAGTAAGCCCGGATCCTCAATATGAAATCCTGGCAGCCTGTTTAAAAGGCATTTCAATGGGGCAAACCGGGCCCTTCAGCGAAAAACTCAGGCCTATTCTGTCAAATCCGCTGTATTTTGGCGTAAATTTGTATGATCTTGGACTTGGCGGGCGGATCGAGGACCTTTTTACCCAAATGCTGGCCTCTCCCGGCGCCGTACGAACCGTTTTAACCCAGACAGTCAACGCCGGGTAATTTAGGCATACAAAAATACTTGAATTTTCCCTGATAATAAATTATTATTGAGGTACTGGAGGTCACATGAAAAAGATCATCATCACGTTAATTATTTTTACGGTTGTCTGGCCGGCGGTGTTTTCACCGGTCTTTGCGCAATCAGATTCAGAAGATAATAAGCTGTACTATGTAAACGTACATCTTGAGAAAGTATATCCATCAGGGAAAGGTTATATTGTTCAATATCGTAAAGGTATAAATCAAATAGGCACAATTGGAATTCCTAACGAATGGTTTTCCGCCGCCGCAAGCAAAGCCGAACTGGTAAATCTGCCCCCGGGAAGAAATTGGCCTACTTTATCAATTTTTTATAAAAACGGGGAATTCAGCCATTGCAGGCTTTATGTTCACGTCAACAGGGGACATCCGACATGGGGCAATATCCCGCAATCAATGGATGTCAGCAGTTATTTTCAAGACCCGGAAAAGCTGAATATTGTTTATTAATGGAGAACGAAAAGAATTTTTCTGAAGTTCTGCAGGATATAGTTTCTTTTATAAATACAGGTTCAAAATTCATAATAGCGGGTCATAAGGAACCTGACGGTGACTGTATAGGAAGCCAGCTTGCCCTGCAAAGCGCGGTTAAACGGCTGGGAAAAGAAGCTATAGTATGCTCTGCAGGCCCTTTTTCACGGGCGGAACTGCGTGATTATGCCGGTTTCTTTACCGCGGTGCCTCCTGATGAAGAAAAAGCAGGTTATAAACTAATAATTGTTGATTGCTCAGGCATTTACAGAACAGGTGATCTTAAAGAACGCCTTGACGGGCTGCCATGCGCTGTTATTGATCATCATGCGGCGTCAATCCACGGCCCGTCGAAGAAAGAGGCTCCTGTTTATGTTGATTCATCTCTGCCTTCCTGCACGCTTTTAATAAAAAAACTGATTGAGTCTCTTGGACTCAGCCTTACATGCGAAGAAGCGTCTCTGCTCTTTTTCGGCTTAAGCACTGATACAGGTTTTTTCCGTCATCTTACAGACGCAAATTCCTCGGTGTTTGAAGCGGCCGCGCAGATGGTAAAAGCCGGGGCGAACCCCAAAAAAATATATCACCTGACAAACGGCGGGAAAAGTTTTGAATCCCGGATTCTTCTTGGGAATATTTTATCGCGCGCTGAATCTTACTTTGACGGAAGGCTGCTTTTAAGTTATGAAACCCATGAAGATTTTAAAAAATTCAATCTTGAAAACAGGGACTCTGATGATTTGAATAAAATGCTGCAATCAATAAAAGGAGTCCAGGCGACTGTAATTATCCGCCAGGAGAGTGACGAGAATTGTACTGTGAGTTTAAGATCGGTTGATGACATCGATGTCTCAAAGATCGCGGCTGCCTTTGGGGGAGGCGGGCACAAGAACGCTTCCGGTTTAATAACAAAGGGAAAAATTACAAATGTAAAAAAAGATATACTGGAACATTTTTCAAAAATTTTCATTTCGGATTAAAAATATAGACATATATTAGCTTTCTCATAACATTTTTGCCCTGTCACCCGTGTCTCTTCGCATATGCGGAGCCGGAACCGATATCAGGAGACAGAGGTAAATAATGAAACAGTCATTAAATGATTTATATTCCTGTTATATCAGCAGGAATTGCGAACGCGGTAAATTTGAAGGAATGGTTTACCGGTATCTGCTGGAAAACAAGATTAGCCGCATTTTTAACATGTGGACTCAGGATGATTACGAGGATTTTTTATCATGGTTTTACCCGCGTCTTCGCAGAGCCATAAACAATTACCGTAAAACAGGCGTTCAGAGCGGAAACAGTAACTGCCCAGACAGTAACTCAGGGCATACGCTGACAATACCCGCTGACTGTTCATTTGAAACATACATTCATAAGGTTATGCGCATATCTTCAAGGGAATACCGCCTGCAGAAAATTACAAAAAGCGTCACCGAATATTCAGCCTGGAGCGTTCATGTTCCGGAACTTTACGTTTACGAAGAAGCGCCCGCTTATTCATATGACCAAAACAATGATATTATTACGCAGATAATCGCCATAAACAAAAGAAGAAAAAGCCCAAAACAGATAATCACGCTTTTATTAAAATGTTATAACTATATTTCCGATGATTTTATCGAAAATATATCTTCACGTACCGGAATTGACGCAGTTAAGCTGAAGGAAATGCTGGAAGAAATGCGGGAAAAAAGGAAAAAGAAAGATGATAAAAACTACCTTTTAAGGGAAAGGGTCTACTGCCAATTTTACAGATGTATTACATATGAAAAAAGGCTGTCATATACAAACGAAAATTCTGTAGCTCACATCAAGCTGAAAGAAAAACTGAGAAAAGGAAGGATAAGACTGGAAAAAATGCGGAAGCGTATGGCAAAAATACGGACATACGCATCCAACAGGGAAGTATCGGAAGTGATCGGTATTTCAAAAGGCGCGGTTGACGCATGTTTTCACAATATAAGAGCCAAATTAAAAACGCTGTCGGACAAAGCTCCGCTTAATTAAAGCAGTCTGGCGGTGTCCGTGAAACAACCAACTTCCCGGACAGACTCAGACACTAATTAAAAACCGAACGAAAAAATGGCTTTTTCGTGGTAATCATTTCCCGGTTTTGCGATACAGGACGGAAACTCGCTTCTGTTTGGCGAATCGGGGAAATGCTGGGTTTCAAGGCAGAAACCCGAATGTTTCATATAACGGGAACCCTGTTTGCCTGGTACATCATTGAGAAAGTTCCCGGTATAGAATTGAACGCCCGGCTGCGTGGTAAACACTTTCATGGACCTGCCGGAATTGTTTTCATATACTTCGGCGCACGGGCGCAGTTCTCCGGGCGTTCCGTCCACGACAAAACAGTGATCGTAGCCGTTATCCAGCGCGTCAAAATCGGTTTTTATCTCTTTACGCGCCTTAAAATTAAACGCTTTGCCGGCAGAGCCAAAACCTCCGTCCACAGGAACAAGCCTGCCTGTAGGAATAAATTTCTTGTCCGCTTCAACATAGGCTGATGAATGAATAACAACTTCATGGGAAAGAATATCTCCCTTCCCTTCTCCGGCGAGATTAAAATACGCATGATTGGTAAAGTTTATGGGGCAGGCCTGGTCGACTCTTGCCTGATAATCGGCGATTATTTCGTTGGCTTTTGTCAGCCCGTAACTGACAACGGCTTTCAACCGGCCCGGAAAACCGTTGTCTCCATCCGGGCTTTCAAGTTCAAAGCGTATATACGCGCCCTGATTTTCTTCGTATGCTTCCGATCTCCAGAGCATTTTATCAAAGCCGCGCGGACCTGAATGAAGATTATTCAGCCCGTCGTTCGCATAAAGATTGTATGTTTTACCGCCCAGTGTAAAACGCGAATCTTTAATGCGGTTCGCAAATCTTCCGATTGTTACGCCGAAAAAAGGCCCGTTATTTAAATATCCATCCAGTCCAGAGAACCCTAAAAGTATATCGTCCATGTCGCCATTTTTGGAAGGAACAATCAGACTTGTCCAGGCTGCGCCGTAATTGGTAAGCGAAAACTTTAAATCCCCCGCGTTTAGGGTATACAGTTTAATCTTCTTTCCATTGGAAAGAATGCCGAATTCTTTTTCCTTGATATCCATGCGGATATTATACCCCTTGTCCGGACTATAAGTACAGTGTACAATTTGCCAAAGGAGGATGTTTTTATGAAAAAAATTATAGCTTTAATTATCAGCCTTTCCGCCGCCGCAGTTTGCTTTGCCCAAAGCGAATCTGTAGAGGGATTCTGGCTAAGTATTGATGAAAATACAAATAAAGTAACCGCCGGCTGGCAAATTTATCAGGAAAAAGGTCTTTTATACGGAAAAATCGTATCAATAGCTACCGAACCCAAAGGCGCTAAAGCTGACAAATGCAAGGAAAGCTACAAGGGCTTTCCGGTTGCCGGGAAGGTAAACGCGATGGAAGTCGCCGGAACCCCGTGGATTTTCGGGCTGACCAAGAACGCCCGCA
>JAIRQN010000016.1 GCA_031256445.1 Treponema sp.
TCCTGCATGGAAGCGTTTGCCTGGTTACTGACATTACCGGCGTCAAGGTTATAGTCCGTAAACATAGCCTGTACTTTTGTATTAAGCTGACGGGCAATCGCTGTCCTGGCGCGGGCTTCCGCGGTTGTCATGGACATTGCGGGCGATGACTGCTTTGCGATTCCTATACCCCATATTACGTCTTCAGGCGGGAAATCGTTCAACCAATCCGGTGTAGTGATCGGTCCTGCGGCTGATGCCGGCGCAGAGCCGCCGCCAGTTGATCCGCATCCTGCTGCAAAAAGCACCAGAGAAAGAACCATGAGCATTGAGCAAGCTTTTTTCATAATTAAGCTCCTTTTAATAATATCTTATCTCCATACGGAAATAATATTAACGGATTTATTATGTTATTTGCCTGATGCTTTTAACATAATTAATCAACTACTGATAAAAGTATCACAAAAAACCTGAAATGTCAATAAAACTTAAAAATTTTCACAATGTATAAAATATTATTCAAGAATCTTCTATAGTTTTCTTATTCATTACAGGTTTTATTTTACTCAGTTCCGCGACTGATCGAATCAGCTCTTTATCTTTTGCTATTTCAGAAACAGGCGCGGGAAGACGGTAAGTCCAGTTAAAATCATTTGCAGTGCCCGGAATGTTTATACGTTCACAGGCAGGGTCTTTTGCATACCACCTGTTTGAAAGATGAAGTAAATCCTGAATCTGAAAAACACGGAAACGCGAACGGGCGGCAGCTATCTTTGACAGAACGATCTTCGCGGTACCTGGATTATAGATCTTCGGCAAAGACGGAACGCCGATAAAGCCGGCAAACTGCGCCTGATCCGCTTCTTTCTCCCACCATTCCCTGACAGTGGAACTGTCGTGAACCGCCGGAGTGCAAACGCTCAATTGGGGATATTGATCAAAAGGAATATAAGGCTGGCCTTCCCTGTCCCATTCGCGGAACCAGCGTACCACTCTTAAACCGAATATTTTTAATTTGGAAAGAACTTTAGGAACACACGGAGGAACCGCTCCAAGGTCTTCCGCGCATGGAAGCATTGATGATGACTCCGCCAATACAGAAAGCAGTTTCTTTCCCTGCGTTTCCCAGATTTTCTCTGATTTTACCTGGCGCGCTTTTAGCATGGCATTCGTATTTTCTTTTTCACCTTCAGAAAGGCTTTTCCACGCGGTGGTATTTCCATAATACCAGACAGGAGAATACTTCCCCTTTTCATATTCAAAAAATAACCTGTCATGCCATTTCTGTATCAGATAATCTATTATGGATTTATGAATATCCAGACTGTAAATATCTTTCTCGCCTTTTATATTTTTTTTGAATATCCATAATTCTTCGTTATTTACGCGATCAAGCGCCCTTGAAAAAATTTCATTTGCCGCTACGGAAATTTCCGCTTCATTGAATACGCTGCCCCATTTGCTCCTAAGCGTGCCTATAATTTCGCCCGTGGGAATATGCGGTAAAGTAACCCAGCGAATCCGGCTTTTATCAAACCCAAGTTTTTTTAAATCGCCGGACAGTATGGGAGTATACGGCACAAAGCGTCCAAGAACAGAAGACCGGTCTTCCCTGGAACTTGCCCATATACGGAAAAACCCCAGCACATGATCAATGCGGTAAGCCTGATAATATTTGCCCGCCGCCTGCAGCCTCCTGCGCCACCACGCGTAATTATCCTTCTCCTGGGCTTCCCAATTGTAAATCGGGAAACCCCAGTTTTGGCCGTCTGGACTGTACATATCGGGAGGGGCGCCCGCTGAAAGTTCCTGATTGAAAATTTCCGGATTAGCCCATACATCGCAGCTGTCATCATTCATTAAAATGGGTAAATCTCCTTCCAGATACAGACCCATACCGGTAATCTCTTTTGTTGCTTTCAGGAACTGGGTATCCAGCGCCTGCTGCAGCCAAACCCAGAACAGGTGTTCTTCCAGCAGTGTTTTGTCATTCCATAAATTGTCAATATCATTATGAGTAACCGAACTATGCTCCCGCCATTCCTTCCATGACTTGCCATCGTTTGCTTCCTTTAACCTTCGGTACACAGCGTATTCTTTAACCCAGGAATTTTTCTCTATCCATAACGCAAGACTTCCTTCGTTTTTATCCGTATTCAGAGCGTTTTTAATAATTGCGTCTTTATTGGCGTCATAAAGAGAACGGCATATTTCCAGTTTTTCCCTAAGAACCTGATAATGCGAAAAACGCTCCTTAATATTAAAATCTTCTTTTGCCCTTTTCAGGCGTTTAACAATTTTCTTATCAGCCGTTTTAAATTCGTCCAGCTCGTCAATCCGCAGATAGAGGGGATGCAGGCCAAACGCGGTCAGACTTGAATACGGTGAGCTTTCAAAGCCGGTATCATTTACAGGTAAAATCTGAATGAGTTTAATTCTCATTTTTTTACACAGGATCGCTAAATCGGCAAGATCAGAAAATTCTCCCACTCCCATTCCGTTTTTGGTACGCAATGCCCCAACCGGAACTGCCAAGCCTGTTAATCGTTTATTGGTCATTTCGGCCTCCCCGCTTTTTTGATACGTTCATTATAACATTATAGTAATAAAAAAAAAATTAAAAATGTAAAAAATAAGAATTTTTATACTGAATGAATATCCTGACACTTTTGATTGCAAAAACGGGAATTCTCATGTACAATTTATCTAATCCGGGAACTGCAAAGCAATTAATTCAGGTCAGTTCCCTTTGAAAGGAGCAAAACATGAAACATTTTTTTACCTCCGAATCGGTTGGTGAAGGACATCCCGATAAACTGTGCGATCAAATTTCAGATGCAATTCTGGATTCCTGCCTAAAAGACGACCCGCAGAGCAGGGTTGCCTGCGAAACTTTTGCGTCCGCCTCACTTGTGCTGGTCGGCGGAGAAATCACAACCAGTACCTATGTGGAATTTTCGCATATAATTCGCGAAGTCGCCAGGCAAATCGGTTATACAGATCCCGCTTTCGGCCTTGACTTCAATTCCATGGCTGTCCTGAGTATGGTTCATAACCAGTCCCCGGATATATCACAGGGTGTTTCCGGAACAGGTTTAAAAAAATTCAAAGGCCAGCAGGGAGCCGGCGATCAGGGAATGATGTTCGGGTATGCCTGCAACGAAACAAAAGAACTTATGCCTCTGCCGATTACTTTAGCTCATAAAATTCTGCTGAACGCGGCAAAACTCAGAAAAAACAAAACGATCCAGTGGCTGCGCCCGGATTCAAAAAGCCAGGTAACCATTGAATACGATGGATTTAAACCAGTCCGCATTGACGCGGTTGTTGTTTCTCATCAGCATGATCCTGAAGTGTCTTACAAGCAAATTGAAGAGGAAGTTATCGAACGCATTATTAAACCGGAACTTGAACCTACAGGGTTCTTGGACAAGAAAACAAAATATTATATTAACCCGACCGGACGCTTTGTCGTAGGCGGGCCGTTCGGCGACTCCGGCCTTACCGGCCGCAAAATCATTGTTGACACATACGGCGGCATGGGCAGGCACGGCGGCGGCGCTTTTTCCGGCAAAGACCCGACCAAGGTTGACAGATCGGCCGCATACGCGGCGCGTTATGTGGCAAAAAATATAGTCGCCGCCAAACTGGCTGACCGCTGCGAAATCCAGCTCGCGTATGCGATAGGCGTGCCATTCCCCGTCTCGGTTATGGTAGACACATTCGGTACGGCAAAGGTCAGCGAAGAGAAGATTGAAAACGCCGTGAATAAAGTCTTTGATCTGAGCCCGGCAGGCATTATAAAGACGCTTGATCTGCGCCGCCCGATTTATTTAAAAACTGCCTCTTACGGACATTTCGGCCGCAGTGAGTTCCCCTGGGAAAAAACTGACAAAGCGGAAGAGTTAAAAAAGAACGTATAAAGCGACGGGCGGTGTCCGAAAAGCTGGAAAACTTCTTCGGACGGCCCCTGTTTAGGCTTTCAGTTTAAGGCCTTCTCTTGCGATGGCAAGTTTTACAGGCGTTTTACCGGCGTATTGCTTTTCCAGTTGGTCCAACTGCTTGTCGGAATGTTCCGGGTCGTGGTGGAAGAACACCAATTTTTTAACATTGGCTTTTACGGCAATATCAATCGCGTGTTCGTAGGAAGTGTGCCCCCAGCCCAGCCGCGACATGTATTCGGCGGCGGAATACTGGGCGTCATGAACAATAATATCCGCATCTTTGACGAACTGCGTTATTTTTTCATTCTTTTCTTCCGCGGATAATTCGCCTTTCTTTAATTTTTTATTTTCGGGATCGCGGTACGGCTCATGATCATAAATCGTGGCAATGGACTTTCCCTGGTAATTAAAACGGTACCCAAGACACGGAATCGGATGGTTCAGATATTTACTGGCGACTGTAAGGCCGCCGCCAAGATCAAGCGTAGTTTCATTTATCTGTTTGAATTTTATTTTGGCAGAAAGCCCGTCCAGACTGACAGGCCAGTAACAAAAGGAAAGCTGGTTTTCAAATATTTTTTTAAGGTTGTTATTTTCTTCAATTACGGGGCCTGTGATGCGCAAAACGGTTCCGTCCACATAAACAGGAGGAAACATGGGAAAACCCATTAGATGATCCCAATGGGTATGAGTTAAAAAAATGTCAGCGTCAATTTTTCCGTGTTTTTTGCGATCATTCTTCAGAAGCCATTCGCCCAAAGCCCGTACGCCGGTTCCCAAATCGATAATGAACAGCCTGTCGTCCGCTCTGATTTCAAGGCATGAAGTGTTTCCGCCGTAATAGACAGTATCCGGTCCGGGACATGGAATCGAGCCCCGTACTCCCCAAAAACGCACTGAAAGCATAACCTTACTCCTCAAGCGCCTGACGGGAAAGCCCGGCAAGGGGCCGTCCTGTTACTTCGCCTGAAAATTCTCCGGTATTGTAATTTACCGAACCGGGCGCGCCGTAATCCATTCCCCCTGCGCGATCGTAGGCGGCAACCCTGAAGTAATACAATGTACCATTATTCAGCCCTTCTATCAACAGACTGTTTCTTTTACCCGCGTCAATGGGAGAAGGGCCCGTAACAGCGTCTTCGCCGAAGTACTCTCCGCGGACGGCGCTGTAGTAAACCAAATACCCTGCCGTTTTTGCGTCAGGACTTTGCTTCCAGCGCAGCAGTACGCCGCCGTCAACAGCCGCAGCGGTTAAATTGCCGGGCGGCAGGGGCGGCTCCCGTCCCTGATATACAATCCGCAATTCATCCAGATATGGGCTTGTTTCGCCGTCCGCTGACGGGTAAAAATCAACGGCTATTTGAACATAGCGGCCGCGGATGTTCTGTATCTCCTCTCCGGGAACAAAACTTATCCATTTACATTCGTCCATCCGCCAGCGATTGTCCGCGGCGCGGATAAAAAACTGCATCTCAGAATCATCGGAAAAACGGAACCTGCCGTTACTGCGGAATTCGTTGTTCACGGAAATGCCCCTGATGCTTGTTTTTCCGCCAGAGACATCAACTTTTATTACGCCGCCGTTGTTTTCGCCCAAATCAACAGGCGCGGTTTGCGCCCTTCCTCCAGAAGAAATATATTTTTGAAGCGAGTCCCGCTCTACGCATGCCGAATGAATTTTCAATTCATCCATCAGCCCGATATACCTTTCGCCAAGGACAAAAACGCCGTCATTGCCGGCGGCAGGAGCGAATACAATTTTCCGGTCAGGAGAGGCGGCGTAAAGAATCGTTTCGGTTACGCCGTCTACAATGTATTCAATCATGCCTGTCTCTGAATCAAAACGGACAAGGTGATGACTCCATGTTTTTGGAATTAAGGGAGATTCCCCGGAAAACCGGATATCCAGATAAGACGCCTGCCCAGCCGGATTAGCGCCGCCGGGGAAGGTGAAGAAATTTTCAAATGACCATTGCAGCCTGTTTTTTACAGACACGCAATTAATCCGCTGCACAGTAAATTTTCCGGCGCTTTTTGAATCCAAAGACGGAACAGAAGAAACCCATGAAAACATCTTTTCGCCGTTCTCCAGAATAAGCGGGTATATCCAGAATTCAATTGAAAAATCGCCGATGCGGCCGCCGGGCCTGAAGAGCGCGTCTGAAGCGCGGGGTTCAATAAGAAGCGGACCTGCTCCATTTGATGCAGGAATATCACTGCCGTTAAAAAGAACCGCGCCGGTTCCGGCTCTTGCAAACTGGCGGGATACGGCGGCGACAGCGGGCGCCTGCGCTGTCTGAAGAATCGATACTTTGTAACGGCCTGTGCTGTCTCTGAAAAGACCGGTTTCCTTTTCATCAAATGTCATTGAAAGATCGAGAGATGATTCTGTTAAAGGCAGAAAATTACCTGCCGTTCCCTTTACAGCCGAATAACCTGAAACAGACGATCCTGTCCGGGAAGAGAGAACCAAAACAGGATAAGGCCTGACTGACGCTATTTCGGTAACACCCAATTTATAGTCTATATTTTTCCAGGCGGAAGAGCCGCCAAGCGATATGGTTTTTTCGCCAATCCCATAGACATTACCGGAAAAACACAGGAAAATGCATATTATGATTATGAAATGTAATCTTTTCATCATGGTTTTTCTATATATCGGCAAGAAATGACATGACCAATCAGATAAATTCAGAGAATTTAACAGAAAACCTGAAGAAAACCGCCCTGGATGCCCCGACAGAGCCAGGAGTTTACATCATGAAAGACTGCGAAGGGCGGATTATTTATATCGGGAAAGCAAAAAATATAAGAAACAGGGTTAAATCCTACTTTTCCGGAGAAAAGGACATAAAAACATCAACATTATTGAAGCATATTCGTTCCTTTGAGACCATCATTGTTGCAAATGAATATGAAGCGCTTCTTCTTGAAAACACCCTGATAAAGCAGCACGCGCCAAAATACAATATAAACCTGAAAGACGGCAAGACATATCCTGTTATTCGCATAACAAATGAAGATTTTCCGAGAGTCTTTCTGACCCGCCGCGTAATCCGTGATAACAGTCTTTACTACGGCCCGTTCCCGAATGTGCACGGCGTTAACATAATACTGGAACTGATCGATAAACTTTTTCCCCTTCGCAAATGCAAGGTAATTAAAAAAAAAGGTCCCTGCATGTACTACCACATCGGCAGGTGCATGGCCCCCTGCTGTGGAAAAATAGACGCGCAGAATTACAGACTGCATTTGCAGCGCGTGCAGAAGCTGCTCTGCGGTGAAACAGATTCCCTTATAATCGACCTGACCGCCAAAATGCATGAAGCCGCAAAAACGCTGCAGTTTGAACACGCGACTCAGCTGAGGAACGCGATAATGGCAATCGAAAACCTGACAGGCGAAGAAAGCGCGGTAGTGGATCAGAACCCGGAAGACAGGGATTATATCGCATGGGCCGCCGAAGGATTGCTGACTACTTTTACAGTCTTCTCCATGCGCGGCGGCAAGATGACCGGGCAAAATCTTTACCGCGCACGTTCCGCCGCCGATGAAAATGAATCTCTGGAACTGTTTATCACTTCTTATTACGATCCTTCCCGCTTGCCTCCGGTTAAAATTTATATACAAAACATGATAAAAGTTACGGGTGAGGAGCGTGAGCGGGCCTCTGATCCGGTGATTAGCGAAGAAAATAATAATTCCACACTCCGCGCTCAATACTCAACATTAAAAGAGTGGTTCAGGGAAAAGTTTGGTTATGAGCCGGAATTGCTGCAGACAGCGGAAAAGCGCCACACGGCGATTCTTGCGATGGCAAGGCAGAACGCGGCTGAAGATCTGCGAAAACGGCTAAAGGAAAGAGGAGCGGGTCCCGCGCTGGATGATCTTTCCCGGATACTGGATTTGGATGCGAGACCGGAAAGAATTGAAGGTTTTGATATTGCGCAGCTTGACGGCAAATACCCTGTCGCATCGCTAATTTCATTTAAAAACGGAATTCCGGATCGCAAGAATTACCGTTATTTCAGACTGCGAAGCGTAATAGGAATTGTGGACGATTTTGAAGCCATGCGCGAAGCCGTCCGCAGGCGCTATTCGCGTCTGTTACGTGAAAACAGGGAACTGCCCGATTTGATACTTGTGGACGGCGGCATAGGGCAGGTGAACGCCGCAAAGGGAGCGCTCGACGAACTTGGAGTGGAATGCGGTCTTGTGGGGCTTGCAAAACGCGAAGAGGAGCTCTGGCTGCCGGGCGCGAAAGAGCCGCTGGCGCTTGAGAGAACCTCGGAAGCGTTAAAGGTATTGCAGCATGTCCGCGACGAGTGCCACCGTTTTGCAACGGGATTAAACCAGCGGCTCCGCTCAAAGGATCTGTTTTTTCCGGTGCTGGAATCGGTGGAAGGCATCGGGCCAAAGCGGGCGGCCGCGATAATGAAGGCGTATGAATCAATGGAAAACATAGCGTCCGCACAGCCGCGGGAAATGGCGGAACACTGCAGAATAAGCGAAGAAGCCGCCCGCGCGGTACGCGCTGTCGCGAAAATGTCCCTTGAAGACAGGGGAAAATTACTTTAACATTAAACCTGTGAAAGCCGCCTTTAAAGGCAAACTGCCGCGTTTTATAATAAAGTTCTCCGAACCGTTTGCGGCGAAGTTACCGGCGCAGATTCTATTTCTTTCGCTTGGCTCTGTTTTGGTTATAATGATCCTTCTTTTGATCACCGGCACAATTTACGCTTTTGCCCGCTCTGACAATTCCGATCCGCTCCTGACGCTTGGAAGCTCAGGCGAAACAAAAAAGACAAGTCCGGCAGACGCGCAGGACAGCGACATCAGGGTTTTTTCAGGCATCGGACGGCTGAGAATTCCTCTTTTGAATTCATCAACTTTAATTCTGTCAGTCGCTTTCCCCTACTACGCAGGCGACATCGCTTTTACTGAAGAACTGGCCGGGAAAATTACTGATTTCCGGGGAATCACAAGCGGCTATTTTTCATCATTAACAGGCGAGGAATTAACCTATATAGACGAAGACGCGGCAAAAACGGAGATTTTAAGGCGTTTTAACCAGGATCTTCGCCTTGGAAGCATTAATTCCCTGTACTTCAGTGATTTTCTTATAATTGATGGCATCCCTTAATACCGCCTTATTCCCGCAACCTATATATTTTTGCAGTGTCAAAATATAGACTAATGGATTTGAAAGAATTACAATTGGACTGAGGAGCATTCAATGAGTTTAATGTCCAATGCGGCCCAGGTGATTATAGCCATAATGCCCATTGTGGGAATCGTTATGGGGTCGACAGTTATTTTTTTCTATCTCTTATGGAATCACCGGCGAAGGACTCTGTTAATCAAAGCAGGGCAATATAAAAAACCGGAATTCGATCTTCGTTCTTTCTGTTTATTATGCGGGCTGCTTTTGGGCAGCGTAGGCATCGCGTTAACCGTGCTTTTATCAATAATCGAGGGCGTTTCTTACGCCCTGTTGGGCGGTATTATCCCCCTGTCGATGGGTATAGGCCTGTTGGCCCATTATGTGATAAAGCGCGTTGAAAAACATAATTAATAATGAACCTCTGACAGAGAGGAAATACAGGGGATATGACGATAATAAAGGCGAATCTGATTTTGACGATCAGTTAATTGTCAATCAGATTGTTTCGGGACAGAAAGACCTGTTCCGGCTATTGGTAAGGCGGTACGAAAAAGCTGTATACGGAATGGGAATCAGTTTTTTCCGCAACCCGCAGGATTCCTGCGATTTTACACAGGAGGTGTTCTTAAAAACATACCGCAGCCTTTTCCGTTTTGAGGGAAGAAGCAGGTTTTCCACATGGCTGTACAAAGTAGCGTATAACACTGCGGTTAATGAGGTAAACAGAAGAAAGGATTACCTAAGCCTTGCGGAGGAAGACTCTCAAAAGCTGTCAAATGCCGATGATACCCCGGAGCGTTCAGTAATCCGCAGCGCTGTGCGGGACGCTGTCCGCGCCGCAGTAAACGAACTGCCGCAGCGGTTCAAGGTTTGCGTGGATCTGTTCTTTTTTTACGACCGTTCCTATCAGGAGATTGAGGCGATTACAGGATTTCCTGTTAATACCATTAAATCCCATATATTCAGGGCGAAGAAGATGCTTAAGGAAAAATTGGAGGAATTATGAATTGTTCGAAAATATCAGATATTGTTTATGAGTATTCAGGCAATGAACCGGACGGCGAAAATGCCATGCCTTTTTTAAACCAGCTGCAGGTATGGTTTCACACATTGATCTGCCCGGATTGCGCGCGGGAAATTGAAAAACTTGAATTAAGCAGGCGCGTTATGCGGGAAGATTTTTTACCGTCTTCTGCGGTTTTGCCTGACGGCAGATCATGGCAGAGCATTGAAGATTCAATAATGGCGAGAATAAACGCGCAGGAAGAAACGGACGCGCAGACATACGCCGTTCCGGGCGGACTTTCCACGCGGGGGTGGGTAATAGCGGGCGTTATAATCATGGTGTCGCTGGTAACTGCGTTTTTCGGCCTTGATTTTAAAAACATCGCCGCCGAAACTGGAACTTCTTTTCTGCTGCCAGTCGGGATTGTTATCGGAACTGTGCTTACAACCTACGGAGCGTTATTTATCGGCAGCCACTTAAAGGAACTTACAGAGCGCTTTGATCTGTAAAAAAATAAAAAATCCTTTTATAGTACTCTGTATTTTATTTTTTTTAAATTTTTTATCCTGCCCGCGGACAGAGGCGTCAAGGGCGGAGTTTGCCCTTGGGACAGTATGCTCCATTACGCTCTTTGAACAGGGGCAAAGCGATATTTACCGGGAAATATTCAACAGGTTACGCGAAATAGAAAACCGCATGAGCGTGAACATTCCATCGTCGGATATCAGCCGCGTCAACGCCGCCGCCGGAATTGAACCGGTAAAAGTTCACGAAGACGTGTTCAGGGTATTGGAACGCTCTGTCCATTTCGCGCGTCTTTCTGACGGCGCGTTTGATCCTTCCGTTGGACCTGTGGTGTCTTTGTGGGGAATAGGAAAAGACAACCAGCGCGTACCTGCCCAGCCGGAAATAGATGAAGTTTTGCCTCTTGTCAACTGGCGTGACATTGAACTGGACGCGCGAAGCGGCAGCGTCTTTCTTGGCAAAGTCGGCATGGCGCTTGATTTGGGATCTATCGCCAAAGGTTACGCAGCTGACGAGGCGGCGGCGATTATTAAAAGAGCGGGGATTAAGCGGGCTATTGTGGATCTTGGCGGGAACATAGTAGTCTGCGGTGAAAAAAAAGATAAGAGCCCCTGGAAAGTGGGACTTCAAAATCCGGGAGGCAAACGCGGTGAATACGCCGGAATCATCATGGCAAATGAAAAAACTGTCGTAACATCGGGAGTGTACGAGCGTTACTTTGAACAGGACGGCTTCCGTTATCATCACATTTTTTCCCCATCGCGCGGGTATCCGGCCGATACAGGAATTCTATCCGCGACAATAATAACGGCAAATTCAATGGACGCGGACGCTCTTTCAACCGCCGTATTTGTTCTTGGCTGCGAAAAAGGATTATCCCTGATAAAATCCATCCCGGAAACGGAGGCAGTGTTAATCATGGAAGACAAAAGCATAATCGCCACATCCGCAGCTGATTTTATCCTGACTGATAAAACATTTTATTATAAAAAGTAAACAATCCACGGACTCCATGAAAGAGCAGTCACAACTGTCAAAATAAAATAACCCGCAGGCCTGGTTTTTGCTTCCTGGCTGTTATCCTGCAAAAAATCTTTTCCGCTCAGTTCGAGCATCATTTTATCTATTTCCGCAATCAGGTTTTTGCCGGTAATTTTTCCCTTTACGCCGTATTTACCGCTCATTAAAAAGGAAAAAATACGCAAGGATTCTCCCAAAAAACCGCCGAAAGCGCCAGGAAATTTCATATCCTGCCTTACGCAGACCTTTGAAAGCATGACAAGCGCCTCCAGGGTCGCTGCCCTGTGAATGCCGGCGGCAAGAGCGCCTGACGTAATTTTAAACCCACCGAAAGAATAAAGAACCCGCCCGTACGGCACAATAAGGTTAAACGCGATTATAAAAAGAAAAATAAAAATTGTAATTACAGGGTTTGTTTTTATTCCGCAGAGCCATGCCAAAAACCAGAAAAATAAAAATTGAATAACCCTGTATTCTGTAACGCTGTTGAACAGAAGAGCTGGCATTATTAAAAGACCCGCGATGAATAACGCTTTCGCACTGAAAAAATTATTATAAATTTCTCTCCTGCCCATAACTTACTCTTTTCCGCCCCGGAAAATATTTTCTTTATACCACCGCGATCTCCGCGTGAATGTTTCGCAAAAAACACCTAAAACAATTCCTGTAACAAGAGCCGCCAGCAGGAACGGCGGCGCTATATAACGCGCGTTATCGCCGAAGATAAAAACACGAGCCAGCGCAAGCTGGGAAATACTGGAGATCATGGCTCCCGCCGTTCCAATGCCTGTAAATGTTATATGTTCGCGTCCGAAAATCCTCCGAAGAGCGAGCATCAAAAGAGCGGAAAAAAATGTTCCCGCAGAAGAAAATAAAAAAATATAGGAAAATAATGTACCTGTTATCAGCGCCTGTCCGAAAATTTTTATGCAGACAAGGATAAAAAAAGCGCGTACCGGAAAAATATCCAGAGCCAGCATAAGCGGCAGATTCGCAAGCCCGATGCGCATAAACGGCAGGGGCTTTGGGATCATATATTCAACAGCGGAAAGAAAGAGGCAAAGAGCGCCCAGTACTGCAAGATTCCTTGCTGCAAGATTCCCTGCCTGATCATTACCACGCAAGAATGCCGACATCATCGCCTTCTTTGCCGTGAAGCATCAGCAATACATTGTTGGGAAGGCAGGCAGCCCATTGCCCCTGCCGAAAGAGCCGGCCCGCCGCCACGCAGTTCTGATTATCACACGGAGAAGATTCTACCCAGGCGCAATTGTCTCCGATTCGTATAATCGTTTCTCCAAGCGGTCCCGAAACGGCGATTGTTTCCTTTGCGTCAGCGGGAAAAGTCCATTCGCTGTCCTGCCCCCGCACCAGTATCAGGGTATTCTCCGCAGGCTTTATGTAAACGGTAAACGCGGAAAAAAAAACGATGCCGGCGGCGGCGGCAATAACTATAATATCAGCTAACTTAAAAGGCGTCTTCATTGATAGCGGAATGAATCATTATCTTGCCGGCGCGCCCCTGACACTAATCGAATACAGGGTGTTCTTATCTGACGCTCTTGTAAAATTTGAATAGTTAAAATTCAACTCTATTGTATGTAAAATATTATTTGCCGTATATGTAAACACAAGCGCGGCGACAAAAGTATCACGGTTCTGATGTTTTCCTACCTGAGGTTCCTTGGATACTCTGACATTCCAGCCATAAGAATTCGCCAGAGCGATCCATTCATTATAGGATTTATCAAAAGTTAATCCCGCCGCCTCCCATTTAGGAGGTATTTTATTTGATCTGTAGATATAATAATTCTGCGCGTAATTATATGAGTGGTACCATACATTTACCCCGTTAATTATGTAATAATGGTACGGCTGCTTGGTATTGGAATCGATATTTGTGGCTCTGGTTCCCAGTCTTTTAAGCTCTTCTACTGTTGTTACGCCGATAGTTACTCCGTCCACCGGGAACAGCGGATTTCCGCCGCGGTTTGCCGCCGGAATTGCGGACGCGGTTTGAGCCGACGCGCTCTGGGCGGGAGCGACTGTTCTTGTTAAATGGGTAAGCCTGTTATCCTGCGTAAGATTGGCGCTGTATATACCGGGAACCTGCGCGCTCTCTATCGATATTATCCTTATCCTCAGCCGAATCCCGGCTCCTGAGTCTATTATCTGACCGGAGATTATCGACTGCGCCCCAAGCTTCTGCCCTATCGCCTGCATCGACTCGTTGCTCACCTCTCCAGATAACTGAAAGTTCATTTCCTGACGGATTGTTTCCAAATTAGCCCTGTCTACCACAGTCAGTTTTCCGTCATTTACAATATGGCCTATCAGTTCTTCTATTACATA
>JAIRQN010000085.1 GCA_031256445.1 Treponema sp.
GACCCGTCTTTTGCGGCGATCATATAGTCCCACTCTGTGTTCCGGCTTATATCTACCAGAATTATATCTTTTATGGCAGGCGGAGCTTCTTCCGGTTCCTTACAGGAAATAAGAGACAATGAAATAATCACAACGTATGCAATTATACAAAACAGATTATTTACAAGTTTTGTATTATGTGTTTTTACGGTGTTTTTCATTTTTTCTGTATGGTTTTTAAAATTCTGTTCAAACTTTAATATGACATCTTTCTTCATCTTTTCCCCCCGGATTTTAATTGTATTATTTTAATGCAAAATGAATTAATTGTCAACTAATTGAGGTTGTTCCAAAGATAATACTGTCAACTTTTTTCATTGACAGCAGAGATTGTAATTGCTAATCAAGGCAGAGTATCAACATCGCGCATATCGTTAAAATTAATGGTAGCTGAACCATTGGTAAACGTAACCACTGTATATTTTAAGAAATTATCAAGATAATTTACAAAATTAGTGGAAATCCCGACAATGGAAACAAGAAATACCCCTGTTTGTGTAAATCGATTAGTGGTGTTGGGTATATTCAATCGTAATGATGTTTCGCCGTCTCCAAAAAATCCAAAACCAATAGCGTTATTTGAATTGGTCATATTATCATATTCACTTTTTGTGTTGGGTAAAGTGCCACTGTTATATACCATTACGCCCCTGGTAAGACCGCTCATCGGAATATTGTTTACAACTAACGTGCCGGAATCGCCGCTGCCGGAGCCATTGTTTCCATTGTTTCCGCCGTTTTCGTTACCTCCGCTGCCGGCGGCGGTTACCATGGCTGTCTGTTCGCTTGAAACTGCGCCGAAATAGCCGGAACGCCTTACATCTACAATGATGAAAGAACCTACGTCGGCGGTTTGCACTGTATAAGATGGGCTGTTGGTTCCAATATTGGTAAGTGTTCCGTAGACAGCTCTGCGTTTCCATTGATAGGAAATCACCCCCCTGCCGTCAAGGGCCGTTCTCACTGTCAATGTCTGGCCGACTTGAGGCGTTCCGTTTATGGTAACTTCTCCATCCAGAATGGGTTCGGTTATAGTATATGTCGGGGAACTTGTAACACGGCCGGAATTATTTGAGCGGCTTACAGTTACGAAAATGGTTGAACCGGCGTCATTGGGCTCTATCCAATAATTAGACTTGTTCGTGCCTATGCTTATTGTTGTGAAATTACCGTTACGATGCCAATTGTAGGTTATATTTCCACTGCCGCCGAGATTGCTTGTGTTAGCTGTCAGCATCTCATACACCGCATTGGTTCCGCTTATTGTTACCGTTCCTGTAAGCGCGGGCGGAGGAGCGCTTTCGCCTGAATAAAAATCCCGGAATGTATCATCTCCCAAATTTATATTATAACTATAATCGGCTAACGTTCTGTCTATGGTGGAATACGTATCAATAGCAAAATTAATGCAGTCGGGTATACCTAAGATACCGCCTGATATACAACCAGCCCCGTTTAAAAACATGTCTACAAAACCTGATGTATCATCATCAAGCGTTAAATTGGCAACAAGACTGGCAACAGAACTGACAGCGGTTCCAACACATCCTACAACAAGAGGCGGAAATGCGAATGCCATGACGCATGTGCCAAGTCCAATCGCCTTGCTGGTATAACTTAAACCTGTTTGAATTTTATCTAAAACACCGCGTCCCTGAATGGATCTTCCATCATAAGTATCCCAGTTTGTGTCGGTTGTATTATCAGGATAATATTCGATTGTACCATCGGGGTAAATTACAGCTATATCAAAATTGTAACCATTAAAGTTGCTAAAATACATTATATAACCATCATATATCATTCTGTCCGGCAATCCGTTATCTTTAAATAAAAAGGTAAAACCTTTATCAGAGTCGATTTCCGGTTTATAATACAGATCAGTTGGAATACCGTCTTCTCTTATATTGACAAAAAAGCTTGACATATCATTCCCAACAACCATATAGTCCCAGTTTGTATTTTGGCTGATATCAATAATGGTTACTTCAGGATTTTCACTGCCTGATTCGTCCGGTTCTTTACAGGAAATTAGAGACAATGAAATAATCAGAACATATACAATTATAAAAAACAGATTATTTATAAGTCCCGTGTTATGTGTTTTTACGGTACTTTTTGCCTTTTCTGTCAGGTTTTTAAAACCCTGTTCGATCTTTAATATGGAGTCTGTTATTATCTTTTCCTCCAAAATTCTAACCACACTATTTTAATACAAAATGAATTAATTGTCAATACGGATCACGGCTTGCAAAGATTGTAAATCAGTTTACTGCGCCGTAAACACAGCGGCGGATAGATAACCGCCGCCATGACCTATTCTAATTAATGAAAGTGTCCGAAGAAGTTTTCAACTTTTCGGACACGGACAACACACCGTCATCCTTCTTTACGCATGAGCATAGCAGCATTGAGAAAAACAGCATTGGAACAAGAGCCTCTTGCAAAACCCGGTTAGTTTTGGAATAGTCTAAAGTAAATGGATTAAATATGATAGATATAAAAAATTGCAGGAAACCTGATTTACAGGAAACCGCAAACATCGCCTGCCAGGGAGTTGAAGGCGCGTATTCACAGATAGCGGCTAATGCGCTCTTCAAACAGCCCGACATTATGTACATGCGCACTTTTGACGGCGTTTTCCGCGCTGTTAATAACGGGCTTTGCAGATACGGAGTTTTACCGCTTGAAAATTCAAACGCCGGCTCTGTAACGGATGTTTACGACTTAATGAAAATGCACAAATTTTTTATTGTGCGGAGCGTAAAAGTTCCCATCTCTCATATGCTGCTTCAAAAAACCAAAACCAGCGTTGAAAAAATAAAAGAAATATACACTCACGAACAGGCGGCAAGGCAGTGCAGCAAATTTCTGGAACAAAACAATCATATAAAAATCAATTTAAGCGCCAACACGGCGGCGGCGGCTCAGTTTGTCGCGGAAAGCGAAAGGACTGACATCGCGGCAATCGCGTCACAGAATTGCATCCAATTATATAATCTGACCGCTTCATCCAAAAATATACAAAACAACAACAACAATTACACAAGGTTTATCTGCATTTCAAAAGAATGTGAAATTTTTGACAACGCGGACAGAATCAGCCTTATGCTTTCGCTTGAGAACAAAGCCGGCGCGTTATATGAAATATTAAAGCAATTCGCGGAGCGTCATCTCAACCTTATTAAACTTGAATCGCGCCCGATAACTGACACGGACTTTGAGTTTATGTTTTATTTTGACGTTCAGGCAAATATCGAAAACGAAGAAGTGCATAACTTACTGCTGCAGTTAAAGGATTGCACAAGGCAGCTTGTTTTTTTGGGGAATTACAGCGAGATAAGCCTAAATAATTAACAGGAGATGCAAAATCGCCAGCCAATCAGAAGAAGATAAAACGTTTTCCCGGGGAATTTCGCCGGATGTTCCCGACAATGAATTAGCCGCTCTTCTAGAAACGGATATTCACGACAGCTCGCTGTTTGAATCGGCGGATCGCGTTCGCAGGAGCATATACGGAACCGATGTGTATATCCGCGGGCTGATTGAGTTTACCAACTACTGCAAAAACAACTGCTGCTACTGCGGAATCAGATGCGGGAATAAAAATTTATCGCGTTACAGACTGAGTCAGCGGGAAATAATTGATTGCTGTGAAACAGGGTATAAACTGGGATTTCGCACATATGTTCTTCAGGGCGGAGAGGATGATTATTACAGGGATGAAATACTGTGCGCGATCATATCGGAAATAAAAACAAATTATCCTGACTGCGCCGTCACGCTTTCCATTGGGGAAAAGACGTATAAAAGCTATAAAGCGTACTTTGAAGCAGGCGCGGATCGCTACCTATTGCGTCATGAAACAGCCGATGATGAACATTACCGAAAACTGCACCCGGAAAGCATGAGTCTGCAAAACCGCAAAGAGTGTTTGTGGAATTTAAAAGAAATCGGTTACCAGGTTGGTTCGGGTTTTATGGTCGGCTCTCCGTTTCAAAAAACCGGGCATCTTGTAAAAGATATCAGGTTTTTACAGGAACTGAAACCGGAGATGATCGGCATAGGCCCGTTTATCCCGCACAGCGATACTCCGTTCAAAGACCAGAAAAGCGGAAGCCTGGAATTGACGCTGCGTCTTTTGGCAATACTGCGGCTGATGTTCCCTCATGTCCTGCTCCCCGCTACTACGGCTCTTGGAACCATCTCGCCCGATGGCCGCGAACTTGGTTTAAAAGCAGGCGCCAATGTGATTATGCCGAATTTGTCGCCTGTTTCCGTGAGAAAACAATACGCGCTTTACGATAATAAAATTTGCACAGGCGAAGAAGCCGCCGAATGCAGGGGGTGCCTTGATCGGCGTGTAAACGCTGCCGGGTATCAGATAGTCATCTCAAGAGGCGATGTAAAAAATTAATTTTTTCCTATTGACAATGTTTATTAATCCATAATAAGATATTGATAAACATACTATATTTATATGTTTACTAAGCATTAAGGAGAAAAAAATGTCAAATTACAAATTTGAAACAGTCCAGGTTCACGCAGGACAGGAAAATCCTGATTCGGCTACAGACGCGCGGGCAGTGCCGATCTATCAGACCACTTCCTATGTATTTCCAAGTTCCAAATCGGCGGCAGACCGTTTCGCTCTTACCGAGGCAGGAAACATCTACACAAGAATTATGAATCCGACATGGGATGTATTCGAGAAGCGAATCGCCGCTCTTGAAAAAGGCGCTGCCGCTCTTGCGCTTTCATCGGGAGCAGCCGCTACAACTTACGCGATTCAGAACATCGCAAAAACAGGCGATCACATCGTAACTGACAATCAGATTTACGGCGGAACTTACAATCTTTTCGCAAATACTTTCAAAGATATGGGGATTGAAACCACATTTATTGACGGAAGTGATCCTGCCAATTTTGAGAAAGCGATAAAGCCAAACACAAAGGCGCTGTTTTTTGAAACGCTTGGAAATCCAAATTCGTCCGTAATAGACATTGAAGCAGTCGCGGCTATCGCTCATAAAAACGGTATCCCTCTTATCGTAGATAATACATTCGCTACTCCTTACCTTTTAAGGCCGATTGAACACGGAGCGGATATTGTTATTCATTCAGCGACTAAATTTATCGGGGGGCATGGCACGACAATAGGCGGTGTGATTGTAGACGGCGGAAAATTTAACTGGGCTCAAAATGATAAATTTCCGGGGTTATCAAAACCAAACGGAAGTTATCACGGTGCGGTTTTTACAGATGTTGTGGGAAATCTTGCCTATATAATAAAAGCGCGCGTAACGCTGTTACGTGACACTGGTTCAGCTTTATCGCCTTTTAACGCTTTTCTGCTCTTGCAGGGAATTGAAACTTTATCGCTTCGAGTGGAGCGACATGTGTTTAACGCGCTAAAGGTAATTGATTTCCTGAAAAATCATCCGCAAGTGGAGAAAGTAAATCATCCTGTCTTGGCGGAACACCGCGACAACAAACTTTACAAGCGATATTTCCCCAACGGCGCAGGTTCAATCTTTACATTCGAGATAAAAGGCGATGCCACAAAAGCCAAAAAATTTACAGAGGAGCTAAAACTTTTTTCGCTTCTTGTAAATGTCGCGGACGTAAAATCACTTGTCGTCCACCCTGCCAGTACCACACACTCACAGATGAGCGAAAAAGAACTGCTTGAAGGAGGCATTAAGCCAAATACAGTACGGCTTTCTGTCGGAACTGAACATATTGACGACATTCTTGCGGATCTGAAACAGGGGTTTGAAGCTGTAAAATAATATAACGGTCAGGCAGCGGTGTCTGATAACATAGACACTGCTGCAGACAGGCGCATAAAACTTTTTATATTACATAGTTGTCAATTTGTTGTTCCTGGTATTTATTCAGAATATCCTGCAAGGTAACGCTGTCAAGATAATCTGAGATAACTTCGTTAAGCTCTTTCCACATGTATAAAGTCTTGCAGGTTTCTGCCATTTCGCATTTATTAACCTTATCTTCAAGGCATGTTATGGCTGAAAGATTGCCTTCGGTAATGCGCAGGACTTGACCAACGGTAATTTCCGACGGCTCTTTTGCCAGCATATAGCCGCCCAATTTTCCGCGGTTTGCACGGAGAATATTTGAATTATTAATTATCGCAATAATTTGTTCCAGATATTGTTTTGATATATTCTGCCTTTCAGCTATTTCTTTAAGCGCTATAAACCCATCGTTTCTATTCTCTGCAAGATCAAGCAACATTCGAAGGGCATATCTGCCTTTTGTAGATATTTTCAATGTTTCTGCCTCTTAAACGCTTAATTGCCTTATAATAATATATGTTTACTATGTTTTGCAAGCTGGCGTATGTAATAAAATTTGTCATACGGAAATATTTAATAAAAAAAGACGCCGTTCACACTCCCCTACTTACCCGGCGGTAAAACCGGAGCGCCTTTTTCAGCGTATTTCCCCAATTGCATGAGGGCGACTTTGGGATTGGTTACCACTAAAGGCCCTGAGATACAGCCACCCTGACAGGACATTACCTCAACAAGGTTCGGCGTGTCATCCTTGAACGGAAGCTCTCCGGCGTTTATTTTGCCGAACTCAGACAGGCGTTTTATGCCCGGTTTATCAAGACCGTCAATGACAGCTTCCTTGAG
>JAIRQN010000048.1 GCA_031256445.1 Treponema sp.
TCCTCAAATCTCCCAGACCGGAATGGAAACCGCCTCGCGGTTAATCGCTGTTCGCTCTTTGCATAAACACAGAACCGCGCCTGTGCCGGTTTTCTTGCCCAATTTTTCTATTACTTTAAAATTTTTAATGTCTTTTTCATCCGGCATTGCGGTTTTTTTGACTTCTATCGGGTGCAAGGTCATGTTCTTTTCTATGATAAAATCAATTTCTTTTTGGTCGGTATCACGGTAAAAATAGATTAGGGGATCAATTCCGTTGTTCCAGTAGCTTTTTAGAATTTCACCGAAACACCATGTTTCCAAAATAGCGCCGTCCATTGCTCCTGAATACAGGGTTTCCGGCGTTTCCCAACGGCACAAATAAGAACAAAGCCCTGTGTCCATAAAATATACTTTGGGCGTTTTTATAATCCGGCTTGTTGCGTTTGGCGAGTACGGCTGTAATAAATAAACAAGTCCTGAACGTTCAAGAATTCCCATCCATGTCTGCGCGGTTTTTAAATCGACGCTTACATCCTGCGCAAGTTTGCTGTAATTAACAAGATTGCCGGTTCTTGCCGCGACAGCCGATAAAAAATTATAAAATTGAACAGGTTTTTCAATACTGTAAAAATCCCTGACATCCCTTTCAATGTAAGATTGTATATACGATGAATAAAAAGCTTCGCGTTTAATTTTTTTATCGGCAATTGGTTCCGGCAGCGACCCTTCCCATATATGTTTGTATATTTCCTTTACTGACAGGGATTTTAATTTGGTTTCTTTATCTTTTTTTTGACTGGAAGCAAATTCCGGTATAAACGGCTTGCCGCTGTACGGCAGCCTGATTTTCTCGCGGTATGAAAGACCTAAAAGCTCAAGAATTACAATGCGTCCCGCAAGAGATTCGCTTATTCCTTTCATCAGTTTGTATTTTTGAGAACCTGTAAGCCAAAATGCGCCGCGAGCTGCGCCGCCCTTATGCTTTTTATGAGAATCAACATACATTTTTATATACGGAAAAAGTTCAGGAGCGTATTGAACTTCGTCAATTAATATTGGCGGAGGATTTTCCTCCAAAAAAAGCTCAGGATCATTTTGCGCCAATATGCGGTGTCTTGGATTGTCCAAAGTGATATAGGGTCTCTTTTTATGGACCAGTTCGTCAAGCAATGTGGTTTTGCCCACCTGCCGCTGACCGGTAAGCAGCAGGACTTTAAACCTTGCGGAGTACTCTTCAATAACTTTTGCCATCGTCCTTTCCAACATAAAATAGTCTCCGTTTAATCTGGAATCTGATTCCATTTTAAACGAAATAATAGCGTCTGTCAATGGTTCCGTTTAATCTGGAATGTGACTCCATATTAAACGCCTTATGTAAAAGCTTTTTTCTTTTCACAATAGAGGCTTTTTTAAAACAGGGTACATTTTGCGATTTTATTGTATTTTTTTTGGGTGTTTCTTTGTCAATATGAATCATTATAAAATTTTTTGGGAGAATTTACCTGGAATGGGAGTACCCTGATATGAGATTAAAAGCCGCTCTTATTATCATTGCCATTGTGCTTGTTATTACAGCCGTCAACTTTGGCTCAAGCCTGATTTTAACGCGCAATACCATCAACGTAACCATGAGCGAGGATCTTTCCATAGTCCTGGATATTGTGAATGATTCTGTTTCAATGCGAATCAGGCTTTATAAATCCAACGCCCATACCGCGGCCGGCCGGCTGGCAGGAATGGACAGCCCGGAAGCTATGGAAATGGCCATGCGGGAACTTCTCGACGAATTTCCGGATTTTATCGGGTTTACCGCGTTCGACAGAAAGGGCGTCATGGCGGAATACGGCGACACAAGGACTGCGATTAATCAGTTTGAGAACAGCGAGTACGCCAAAAGCGCGTTTGACGGACAAACTGTCATATCCACAACAAGGTATAACGAGGCTACTGAAAAGATGGTCATGCACATCTGTACCCCTATGGGTGATGACAAAATCCTTTCAGTGACAATTTCCGGAATGATCTTTGCCGATCTGCTTGGCAATTATATTCTGCGTGATACCAGGCGCATTTTTATGATTGATGAACACGGTACTGTGATTGCGCATTATTTGCCAGAGTTTGTCACATCACGCGCCAATTTTATGGTTTATTCGGCGAATTTCGTGAATGAAATGCTGATGAACGACATGGGGCTGGGATACTATATTGACAACGGCATAGAATACCAATGCGCTTACGCGAAGGTCTCGGCCTCGGATACAGACTGGCGTATCGGTCTGTCCGTCCCCGTGTCGGAAAATCTGGTTGTTAAACTACAGAACAGGCTGCTAATTTTATCGCTTATCTTCTTTGCCGTGGGCGCTATAGCCGCCGGCGTTACTTCCGGGCTCATTGCGAAACCATACAACAAGATAGCGGAGCAAAACCGCCACCTTGAAGCGTTAAATGAAATTACCAGTTCACAGACAGAAAAAATTCTGGAAGCGCATCAGGTGACAAAGCTCATGATGGACGCGACTCCCATTTGTTCCATGTTATGGGACAGAAACGGCAACCTCGTTGATTGTAATGAGGAAACAGTAAAAACCTTTGGCATGAAAGATAAAGAAGACTTCATTAATCAATTCTGGCGTTTTTCTCCCGAATACCAGAGTGACGGCAGGGCTTCAAAAGATTTGGCTTTTGAACTTATCAATAAGACCTTTGAAGACGGAAGGCTCTCCTCGTATTGGCTGCACCAATTACTGGATGGTACGCCGGTTCCGTGCGAGATGACCTTTGTCCGTATAAAAAGAAATACTGAGTATATTGTCGCGATTTACGCGCGGGATCTTCGTGAACACGACCGGATGACGGGAGAAACACGCAGGCTCCAAACCGAGCTGGAAGCCGCGCTGACGGAAGCCCATGAAGCCAACTACGCCAAGACCAACTTTCTGGCGAACATGAGCCA
>JAIRQN010000079.1 GCA_031256445.1 Treponema sp.
GGTTTCACTCAACCAGTACGCTCTTTACAGGTTAAGCAATTTACGGAAAAAGCGTGCCTGGCGCCGTATACGTGTATTTTTTATTAAGGCGGGCATTTTTTTTTGTGCCCTCTTGACAAACATGACAGTTTTTAGTATTTTATCAAAACTGTGTAAATTCGAGGTAGTGTCCCCAAAAGCCCGGGCTTTGGGAGTTTGCCCTTGTAGCTCAGTTGGCAGAGCACATCCATGGTAAGGATGCGGTCAGCGGTTCGATTCCGCTTGAGGGCTGGTAAACCCCTGCGCGGGATACTCCGTTGCAAGATGCGGGGTAAAATTTCAAGGAGTTTTTATTAAAACTCCGGGAAAACATGAATTTTAGGGGTAAAACCCCATTATTTTAAGAGGTTTATTATGGCTAGTAAGAAAAATGTGGTGGAATTAATAGCTCTTCAGTGTACAGAGTGCAAACGGCGAAACTATACCACCAGCAAAAACCGGCGCAATATCCAGGAAAAGCTTGAATTTAACAAATATTGCCCCCATGACCGTAAACATACGCTCCATAAGGAGACTAAAATTAAATAAGGAAAAGCCAATCTGAAACATCAGTTTTAGAAAAGCTGCCTTAAAATAAGGCGTATAGCTCAGTTGGTAGAGCGGCGGTCTCCAAAACCGCAGGTCGTGGGTTCGAAGCCTACTGCGCCTGAAGGCATTCAATGTACTTATTAAGAATGAGTATGATGATGCCAGTTAAAGTAAAGTGCCGGGTTGTAGGCTTCGAAACTTTTTTGCGGCCTGTAGGAACCGAAAGGTTCCGAAGGGTAAACCGGCATGGAGGCCGGTTTAGCAAAAAAGGCGGCCTGAAACGAAGCAACAGGAGGTTGCTGAGTGTAAGGCGAAGCCGCGTCATGCGCAGCATGACGACTGCGCCTGATATTTTATTGTGCTTAAAAAATATAAGGGGATAACATGAAGAAGGTTATTCAGTTTGTTAAAGAGTCCTATGCGGAGCTTAAAAAAGTTATTTGGCCGGGTAGGGATGATGTTGTCAGTTCGGTTAAAGTTGTCCTAATTTCCACCATTATTATTGCTGGCGTTTTAGGGCTTATTGACGTATTGCTGCTTTTTGGCATAAGAGCTATATTCTAGTATAAGGGAAAAAATGGCTACTGGCTGGTATGTCCTGCATACTTATTCAGGATATGAGAATAAAATAGAAAAGACTATCCGCATTATGCTCGAAGGCGGGGAATTGGACAAGAATGTTGTCCGCGACGTAAAAGTTCCTTCAGAAGAGGTCTTCGATGTCAAGGACGGCAAAAAACGCAAACAAACACGGAAATTCCTTCCCGGTTATATTCTTGTAGAGATGGATCTTCCTGAATCAGATTTAGGCTGGAAGCCGCCATGTTTAAAAATAAAGAAAATCCAGGGCGTTACAGGTTTTGTCGGAACCCCGGCTGACCGTAAGCCTCAGCCTTTGCACGGTGATGAAGCGCGGGCTATTTTACAGAAATCAGGCGAAATCAAGGGAGACAAGACAGTCCGCGCAAGACAGACATTTGCTTCCGGAGAACAGGTAAAAATAATTGACGGGCCGTTTGAATCCTTTACCGGAACCATCGAAGAAGTGAATCAGGAGAAAAATAAACTGAAGGTAATGGTAGGGATTTTTGGCAGGAATACCCCTGTAGAAGTCGATCTTCTTCAGGTGGAAAAAGTTTAACAAAAAGCCAAAGGCTTTTTGCAGTGTGTAGTAACTTGTTACGAGTGACCGATTAATTTTAAGGTAGTCTGTCTATAATGTGTCCACATTATAGACAGACCCTAACTATTGAAAAGTGGGAGAGGTTTTAGCCAGCCTCGCTGACCACTAAGGAGTTTTAAATGGCAAAAAAGAAAGTTACAGCTTATATCAAGCTGCAATGCCCTGCGGGCAAAGCCACACCGGCGCCGCCTGTAGGCCCGGCGCTGGGCCCTCACGGGGTAAGCGCGCCGCAGTTTGTCCAGCAGTTCAATGACCGGACAAAGAGCATGGAACCGGGACTTACCATTCCGGTAATTATTACCGTTTATGCGGATAAAACATTTACTTTTATCCTCAAAACCCCGCCCGCGTCGGTGCTGATTAAAAAGACTATCGGGCTGGAAAAAGGTTCGAAAGAATCCCACAAGGTTAAAGTCGGCAAAATCACAAGGGCTCAGCTTGAAGAAATTGCCAAAACCAAAATGGCGGATCTTTCAGCTAACGATCTTGACGCTGCCGTTAAAATTATCGCCGGCACTGCCAGATCCATGGGCGTAGAGGCGGCAAAATGAAACGCGGAAAAAAATACAGCGAAAGCGCAAAGAAATATAACAGCGCCAATACTTATGAACTCGGCGAAGCGTTAGCCCTGGTTAAAACAATGGCTTACGCGAAATTTGATGAAACTGTGGATATGTCTGTAAAACTCAACATTAAAAAGAGCCAGTCAGTCCGCGACACAGTGGTATTGCCCAATCAGTTCCGGGGCGAAAAGAAGGTTCTTGTTTTCTGCAAGCCGGAAAAAGAAAAAGAAGCGCAGGAAGCCGGCGCGGCATTCATCGGCGCGGATGATTTAATCGAAAAAGTAAAAGGCGGCTGGACGGATTTTGACGTTGCGGTCGCTACTCCCGACATGATGAAAGATGTCGGCAAACTCGGTATGGTTCTGGGACGCAAGGGGCTTATGCCCAATCCAAAGACCGGAACAGTAACCTTCGATCTTAAAGGCACGTTAGCTGAATTAAGAAAAGGCCGCGTGGAATTCAGGGCCGACAAAACCGGAGTTGTGCATCTTGCGGTCGGCAAGGTTTCCATGGAACCTGAAAAGGTTGCGGAAAATATCAGGGCAGTTGTCGCGGAAATCAGGCGAAAACGTCCGATTGACGTTAAAGGCGAGTTCATTCAGACCGTTTCTGTAGCTTCTACGATGGGCCCCGGCGTATGGGTTGCCATAAGAGATCAGGATTAAGGAGTAGCAAATGGCTATAATAGCGAAAAAAATACAGGAAGGCAAAACCAAAGCCATTGGGGAATTAAAAGAATCCCTGTCAGTCGCAGGCGATTTTATTTTTACCGATTACCGGGGGCTTACAGTTGAACAGATAACCAGCTTAAGGAAACAGCTTCGCACAAAAGATGTTGAATATAAAGTTGTAAAAAACAACTTCGCAAGAATTGCTTTTGAACAGATGGCAACTCCCGATGTTTCGTCTTACCTTGTCGGTCCTACCGCTGTTGCGATCACGCCCAGGGATTCAAACGAAGTAGCAAAAATACTTTTCGAGTTTAAAAAGGAGACTCCCGCTCTCAAGGTAAAAGGCGCTCTTTTCAGCGGTATGGTATACGATGCCGCAAAGACAGAGGCTTATTCCAGGCTGCCCGGCAGATTGGAACTTATTTCCATGCTCATGTCTGTAATGAACGGTCCTGCGCGTAACCTTGCCGCGGCTCTCAACGATGTTCCGTCCAGACTTGTGAGAACTATCAAAGCTATCGGAGATAAAAAAGCGGGATAATTAACCGGAAACTTCAGTTTACGGTTAATTTCTAAATAAAACTGTCAGGCTTCGGCGCCATTTATGGCGACGCTGCCGTTCCTGTCAGTTAAAAATAAACGCGCATCGTATGAAGCGCGTAACAATTTTAAGGAGAAGATAATATGGCAGCCACAAAAGAAGAAATTTTGGAAGCTATCGCTTCCATGACAGTTCTGGAGGTATCAGAACTTGTTAAAATGATGGAAGAAAAATTCGGCGTTTCCGCCGCCGCCCCTGTTGCGGTAGCGGCTGTAGCGGGCGGAGCCGCAGCGGCTCCGGCGGCTGAAGAGAAAACAGAATTCAATGTAATTCTTAAGGCGTATGACGAGTCCAAGAAAATTGCTGTTATAAAAGAAGTCCGCGCCGTAACCGGCCTGGGTCTTAAAGAAGCAAAAGATCTGGTAGAAGGAGCGCCAAAACCGTTAAAGGAAGGCGTTTCCAAAGAAGAAGCTGCCAAGATCAAGGATGTTGTCACCGCAGCAGGCGGTACAATTGAGATTCAGTAGTTTAACGTTTAATCCGGTGATTTTCCGGCGCTTGGGTATAAGCGCTGGTTCAGGCGCTGGATGTTTTCTTAAGTTTATTTTTCCACTGGGCGCATGAAGACTGAGTGCTTTGTGCGCCTTTGTGGTAATTATTTAAAAAGGTAATAATAGTTTGAATTAATTGGCACGAGGCGTTTTAATGCCGGATTGCCGGGAGGAAGGGGAAGCCAATGACCAAAATGAAGACAGTTGATAAGCGCAAGTATATTGGAAAAGATATTCAGGATGTGATGGATCTGCCGGATCTGATAGACATTCAAATTTGTTCTTATGAACGGTTTTTACAGAGAGAAAAAATCAGGAAAAACGAAAAGCCGGCTTTACAGGGACTTCAGGAAGTATTTAAAACCACATTTCCAATTGAAAGCCCCAACGGGGACATGGTTCTTGAATATGAATATTATACTTTTGACGAAGATAATGTAAAGTTAACTGAGCTTGAATGCAAGCAAAAGGGAATCACATACGCGGTTCCGCTTAAAGCGCGCGTAAATCTTGTCTTTCAGCAAACAGGCGAGATTCGCCAGAAAGATATTTATATGGGCGATATACCCATCATGACGGAACGCGGCACGTTTATCATTAACGGAGCGGAAAGGGTAGTAGTCTCCCAGATACACCGTTCTCCCGGCGTTATTTTCAGTCACGAAGAAGGAAAGCAAATCTTTTCTTCGCGCATTATTCCCTACAGGGGAAGCTGGCTTGAATTTGAAATCGATCAGAAGCGTGAGCTGATATACGCGAAGATAGACAGAAAAAAACGCATTTTGGGAACGATCTTCCTTCGTACGCTTGGCTATTCCGCCAGGGAAGAAATTATTAACGCTTTTTATGTTACCGAAACCCTCAAAATAAAGGATGACAGGGAAACAAAGGAAAAAATTTCCGGTAAGGTGCTTGCCCAGGCGATTTTGGTAAAAGACGAAAACGCCGAAGCGGGAACGGAAACCGAAAGGGTTCTTTACCGGGCCGGGGAAAAACTCCATCCGCACAATGTCGATGAGCTCCTGGCAAACGGGGTAAAATCAATTGTTTATGTGGATTTTGAAGCTGAGGGCTCTCTTAACTCGCCGATGATTCTCAATTGTTTTGAACGCGAGGATATTAAATTTGTGAGGGAAGCCGGAAACGAACCTACAAAAGAAGAAGCGCTTATGGCGGTTTATTCAGTTTTAATGCCGGGCGAATCCATCACGGTTGATCAGGCGGAAAAAGACCTGCTTGGAATGTTTTTTTCCAGCCGCCGTTACGATCTGGGCAAAGTGGGCCGTTATAAATTAAATAAAAAATTTGACCTTAAACTTTCTCTGGATGAATTTACCCTGACTCGCGATGATATTATCGCCACCATGAAGCATCTTATTAAAGTGTACGTTGGCGATGAGTACATTGACGACATTGATCATCTTGGAAACAGGCGCGTGCGTTCTGTAGGCGAACTGATGGCAAATCAAATGAAGACCGCGTTCAGCCGCATGGAGCGGATTGCAAAAGAAAGGATGAGTCTTAAAGAAACCGACACAATCAAGCCGCAGGAATTGATTTCCATAAAGCCGATTGTCGCGGCTATCAAGGAATTTTTCGGCTCCAGCCAGCTTTCGCAGTTTATGGACCAGGTTAACCCGCTTTCGGAACTCACCCACAAAAGGCGTCTTAACGCCCTTGGCCCCGGCGGCCTTTCCCGCGACAGGGCAGGTTTTGAAGTGCGTGATGTGCATTACACCCACTACGGCAGAATGTGCCCCATTGAAACTCCTGAAGGACCGAATATCGGCCTGATTGTTTCGCTGGCGAATTATACGCGCGTTAATGATTACGGTTTTCTTGAAACTCCGTACCGCAAGGTAAACAAGGGAGTCGCTACAAAGGACATTGAATATCTTTCCGCAATGGACGAGGATCGCTACTTTATCGCGCAGGCTTCGGCAAAGGTTAATACCAACGGCTCTTTCGCCGACGATCAGGTTTCCTGCCGCCGTCAGGGCGATTATACAACCCGCGCTCCGGATGAAATTCAGTACATGGACGTTTCTCCCAAGCAGATAATTTCAGTCTCCGCTTCGCTCATTCCCTTCCTTGAACACGACGACGCGAACCGCGCGTTAATGGGCTCCAACATGCAGCGCCAGGCAGTGCCGCTGGTTTTTCCGGAAGCGCCGCGTGTCGGCACCGGAATGGAAGGAAAGTGCGCCTACGATTCTGGAGTGCTTGTTAAAGCGCGCCGCGGCGGGACTGTTCTTCGCGTAACGTCACAGGAAATTATTATAAAACCGGAAAGGGCCGGCGCGGCAAAACCATCGGCGCAGGTTTCCCTTGATGAAAACGGAAACGATGTTTATCTGCTTGTGAAGTTCCAGAGAACGAATCAGGATACATGTTATAACCAGCGGCCAATTGTTAAACTGGGCGAAAAAATCACTTCAGGGCAGGTTATCGCCGACGGACCGGCTACACAAAACGGGGAACTCGCGCTTGGCCGGAATATACTTGTTGGATTTATGCCCTGGAACGGGTACAATTACGAAGACTCAATTTTAATTTCGCAGCGCGTTGTAAAAGACGATATGTTTACATCCATCCATATAAAAGAATTTATTGTGGAAATAAGGGAAACAAAATTGGGGCCGGAAAAAATTACGCGCGATATTCCCAATACTTCGGAAAAAAGCCTTGACAACCTTGACGGCGAAGGAATTATCCGCGTTGGCGCGAAAGTCCGCTCAGGCGACATTCTGGTCGGTAAAGTAACGCCAAAGAGCGAAACGGAGACTACGCCTGAGTTTAAGCTGCTTAATTCAATCTTCGGCGAAAAGGCCAAGGAAGTGCGGGACACTTCCTTGAAAGTGCCGCACGGCATAGAGGGAACAATCATTGATATTCAGCGGCTCAAGAGGACAGATCATGACAGCCTCAGTCCCGGAGTTGACGAAGTTGTAAAAGTGTTAATCGCGACAAAACGGAAACTGCGCGAAGGCGACAAAATGGCAGGCCGCCACGGCAACAAGGGAGTAGTCGCGCGAATTCTTCCTGAGGAAGATATGCCTTTCATGGAAGACGGAACCCCGCTTGATATCTGCCTTACCCCTCTCGGCGTTCCTTCCCGTATGAATATCGGCCAGCTCCTTGAGACAGAGCTCGGCTGGGCCGGTTCAACCCTGGATGAATGGTATTCAGCGCCCGTTTTCCAGTCTCCGTCCGCAGGGCAGATAGAGGAAAAACTTAAAGAGGCAGGGCTGCCTGTTACAAGCAAAGCGGTTCTTAAAGACGGCAGGACGGGCGAGGAATTTATTAACCCAATCTTCTGTGGAATAATCTACTTCCTTAAACTGCACCATCTGGTTGACGATAAAATGCACGCGCGTTCCACAGGCCCGTATTCGCTTGTTACCCAGCAGCCGCTTGGCGGAAAAGCCCAGTTCGGCGGACAGCGGTTAGGTGAAATGGAAGTCTGGGCGCTGGAAGCGTACGGGGCCGCGAACACATTGCAGGAACTTTTAACGATTAAATCGGACGATATGACAGGCCGTTCCAAGATTTACGAGGCTATTGTAAAGGGAGAGCCCTCCACAAGCGCGGGTATTCCGGAATCATTTAACGTATTGGTTCAGGAACTGCGCGGACTTGCCCTTGATCTTTCAATTTTTGATATAAAAGGAAAACAGATACCGCTTACCGAAAAAGATGAGGAATTGATAACCAAGTCAGGAAGTAATTTTTAATATGGGGAATCATGAAACGGCTTACCCGGCGGGTACGGCGTTTCATGATTGATTTTGATGACAGGAGTTAAACATGCGGGATATTCAGGATTTTGATTCTATAATGATCAGGCTGGCTTCGCCGGAAATGATCCGGTCGTGGTCTTATGGCGAAGTAAAAAAGCCGGAGACAATTAACTATCGTACGCTCCGGCCGGAAAAAGAAGGCCTTTTCTGTGAGCGTATTTTCGGCACTACCAAGGAATGGGAATGTTATTGCGGAAAGTTTAAATCCATCCGTTACAAGGGAGTCATCTGCGACCGCTGCGGCGTTGAAGTAACGCATTTTAAAGTGCGCCGCGAGAGGATGGGTCATATTGAACTGGCAGCCCCTGTTTCGCACATTTGGTATTACCGCTCGGTTCCAAGCCGCATGGGGCTTCTTCTTGATCTTACAACCAACGCGCTGCGCTCCGTTCTCTATTATGAAAAATACATCGTAATTGACGCCGGAGACACCAATTTAAAAAAATGCCAGCTGCTTTCCGAAGAGGAATACTACGACGCTCAGGAACGGTACGGCGGCAGTTTTTCCGCGGAAATGGGCGCCGAGGCGATCAGCAAACTTCTGGAGAACCTTAACCTTGATCAGATGGCCGGTGAGTTACGCGCAAAAATGATCGAAAAGGGCGCAAAGAGCGACAGGCGGCTTTTAAAGCGGATCGAAATCGTTGAAAATTTCCGCAATTCAAATAACAAACCCCAGTGGATGATACTCAGTGTAATTCCAGTAATTCCCCCGGAACTGCGTCCGATGGTGCAGCTTGACGGCGGACGTTTTGCGACAAGCGATCTAAACGATCTTTACCGCCGCGTTATAAACCGGAACAACCGTTTAAGAAGACTGCAGGTTTTAAACGCGCCGGAAATCATTATTCGCAACGAAAAGCGCAT
>JAIRQN010000091.1 GCA_031256445.1 Treponema sp.
TGCTTTGGTTCCGCGCTCCTGAAAAGGTGTATATAAAGAAGGGCTGCCTTCCTGTAGCCCTCGACGAACTTAAAAATGTAATGGGGAAAAAACGGGCGTTCATCGTTACCGACCAATTCCTCTATAGCAATGGTTATACCAAGCCCATCACTGAAAAACTTGACGCAATGGGCATTGTCCACGACACGTTCTTTGACGTGGCCCCGGACCCGACTCTTGGCTGCGCGAAAATCGGCGCCGCTCAAATGAGCACTTTCAAGCCCGATGTTATAATCGCGCTCGGCGGAGGCTCCGCAATGGACGCCGGAAAGATCATGTGGGTTCTGTATGAGCACCCGGATGTAGACTTCGCCGATATGGCAATGCGCTTCGCGGACATCCGAAAGCGCGTGTATACCTTCCCCAAAATGGGTGAGAAGGCATACTTTATCGCGATTCCAACTTCCGCCGGAACAGGCAGTGAAGTGACTCCATTCGCGGTTATCACCGATGAAACCGTCGGAATGAAGTACCCGCTGGCAGATTACGAACTTCTGCCGGACATGGCAATAGTAGACGCGGATATGCAGATGAACGCCCCCAAGGGTCTGACATCCGCCTCCGGTATTGACGCCGTAACGCATGCTCTTGAAGCTTACGCTTCGGTAATGGCGACCGACTACACAGACGGCCTCGCTATTCAGGCGTTAAAAGTAATTTTCCAGTGGCTGCCTGTGGCGTACAACGAAGGAGCCGCGAATATTACGGCGCGTGAGAAAATGGCAAACGCCGCGACAATCGCGGGCATGGCTTTCGCGAACGCTTTCCTTGGAGTCTGTCACTCGATGGCGCACAAGCTCGGCGCATTCCACCATCTGCCCCACGGCGTAGCGAACGCATTGATGATTTCGGAAGTACTGCGCTTTAATGCGGTCGAAGTTCCTCCAAAAATGGGAACCTTCCCTCAATATGATCACCCCAAAACTCTCAGGCGTTACGCGGAAATCGCGGAAGCTATGGGGCTTGGCGGCAAGAGTGACGAGGAAAAACTCGACAAACTAATTGAGGCTGTCGAAAAACTCAAAGACGCTATTGGCATCAAGAAGACCATCAAGGACTATGGCATCGACGAAAAGGATTTCCTTGAGCGTCTGGACGCGATGAGCGAGCAGGCTTTTGACGATCAGTGCACAGGCGCGAATCCCCGTTACCCGCTGATCGAGGAAATCAAAAAGATGTATCTTAACGCTTTCTACGGAAAGAAGGAGAAGGTGTAATGGGTAACTATAAACTCGAAAAAGTAATCTCGGTTCGTACCTCAAAGACGATCTACCGCGACGGCGACAAGGTTATCAAACTTTTGAACGAGGAATACACGGCTCCCCGCGCGCTGTCCGAAGCTCTGAACTTTGCCGCGGTAGGCGAAACAAAGCTGAAAGTCCCCAAACTGTTTGAGGTTACGCAAATCAACGGCAAGTGGGCTATCGTTTGGGAGTATGTGGAAGGCACATCGCTTGACCGCCTTATGGAAAAAAACAAAGACAAGGCACAGGAATATATTGAACGCTTCGTGGACATTCAGATTGACATGCACAAATACAGCGCAAGCTGGCTTCCGCTCCTTGCCGAAAAAATGGAAAGGAAAATAAAAGCCTCCGATCTTGACGCCACCTGCAAGTATGAACTGCAGGGAAGACTTGCCGGTATGCCAAAGGACACAAAGCTCTGCCACGGCGACTTTAACCCAAGCAACATCGTTATCACCGACAAGGACGAGGTGTACATAATCGACTGGTCTCACGCTTCCCAGGGCAGCCCTTTGGCGGACGCGGCGCATACCTATCTCCTGTTCTGGCTGTCGGGTAACATAAATATGGCAGAAAAATACCTCGCGCTCTTTTGCAAAAAGAGCGATACGCCAAAACAGCTTGTGGAGAAATGGCTTTCCATTGTCGCGGCTTCGCGGCTTCCCAGCGCAAGGAAGGAAGAAAAAGAATTCCTTCTGAACTGGGCAAATGTAGTTGAATATCAATAAGTGTTGTTCGGAAACTTCAGTTTCTGAACAACTTCAATATTAAAACGCATTTTCGGAACCTTTAGGTGAGAAAATGCAAGACTTGTGAGACAACTGACCGAGTTGGCTCACAAGTCAAAGGAGCATTTAATGAAAGTAACGGTTTGTATCGGCAGCGCCTGCCATGTGAAAGGCGCGGCGAAAATAGTAGATGAACTACAGTACCTTATAGCCCAGAAAAATTGCGGCGATAAAGTAGAATTGGCAGGCGCGTTCTGCATGGGCAAATGCGTCACCGGCGTCTCGGTAACAGTGGACAATGAGTACCATTCGCTCAAGCCGGAAGACACAAAAAAATTTTTTGAGGAACAAGTCGCAAAAAAACTTAAATGAAGTTGTTCGAAAACTTCAGTTTTAGAACAACTTCAGGGGAAACGGATATGGACAAAATTACTGTCTGCATGGGAAGTTCCTGTTTCGGCAAGGGAAATCAGACCGTTGCCGAGGCGGTTACGCGGTTTGTTGAGGAGCATAAGCTCGAAGACAAAATCGAAGTGGCAGGCTGCCTTTGTAGCGGTCATTGCGCCAAGGGTCCCAATATAATGATAAATGACAAACTCATTTCCGGCATTTCGGAGCAGAGCATAGGCGCGGTTATCGTGCAGGAACTGGGGCTCGCGTTATGAGTCTGTTAAAGAAAAAAGCGCCGGTTCACACGGTATATGAAAAGTGTCTTGATTGTTACAAGTGCATCCGCATGTGTCCTGTAAAGGCTATCAAAGTTATAAAGGGGCAGGCGCACATTATGTATGAACGCTGCATTTGCTGCGGGCGCTGCGTGAACAACTGCCCCACCAACGCGAAGCGTTACCGCAGCGATGTTGAGACAGTAAAGCTGCTTCTGACAGAAGGCAGAAAGGCGGTAGTTTCCCTTGCCCCTTCTTTTGTTTCAGACCTTCCCGGCTGGACAAGCGAAACGATTATCGCCGCCCTGAAGCAGCTTGGTTTTTCCGCGGTGTCAGAAACTGCTCTTGGCGCGGATTTTGTTTCAGCCCAAATAGCCCGCGATTTATCGAATGACAAACCGCGCATTATGATCTCCTCTGCCTGTCCCGCGATTGTCGCTTATATCAAGCTCTACAAACCAGACCTTGCGCCGTTTGTTTCACCTCACGCGTCGCCACTATTGGCTCATGCCCGCTTTCTTCATTCTCATTATGGAAAGGAAACCGCGGTAGTGTTTATCGGTCCTTGTTTTGCCAAAAAGAAAGAGGCTGATCTATATGAAAACGATATTGACGCCTCTCTTACGTTTCAGGAACTTGACGAATGGCTGCAAAAAGAGCGCATAACACCCGAAAGCGTCAAAAGCGCAGCTTGCGTTTCGTCTGACTGCGCATTCCAGCCGCGCCGCAGCGCAAAGGGCGCGTTTTTCCCAATCGAAAACGGGGAGATAACGGCCTTTGGCGCTTATATGTCAAAAGCCGTGTCTGATGCGTCAGATACCGGGCAAAAAGTTGATACTGTTTCAGCCTCCGGTATCAGCGTCGTACAGAAATTACTTTCAGACTTTACTCCCGAGTCTCTTGAAAAACCATTGTTTCTGGAATTGCTTGCCTGCACCGGCGGCTGTGTCAACGGTCCCGGTATGTCCGGCAATGTGCCGGGAATCTTGCGTAATACAAACCTGCGGAATTATGCCGGAACTGCGGATGACACCCTTGACGACTCAACTCTTTCAGCCTCGCCTTCGATTAAAGCGGATTATCCACTTAACGCGCTTCCCGTTACTGTTTATTCGGAACAGGAAATTGCCCAGGCGCTGCAGCTCGTAGGAAAGTCCAACCTTGCCGACCGCCACAACTGCGGAAGCTGCGGTTATGATACCTGCCGGGAATTGGCCGTTGCTTTATTGAACGGCTGGGCGGAAAAATCGATGTGCGCTTCATATATGCGCCAGCTTGCCAGTCAAACAGCCAACGGCCTTATGAAATCAACTCCGTCGGGGGCGGTCATTGTAAACAAAGGCCTCCAGATTATCGACTGCAATGAACCGTTTGCCCGCATAATGGGAGAAGAAACACAGATGCTTTACGCCGACAAACCGGGGCTGGAAGGAGCGGACTTAACCAAAATCGCGCCCTTTGCGCAGTATTTTACTTCCGTCATTGAACCTAACGGTCCCGATCAGATACAGTGCGATGTCAGAGAAGGTAAAAAAATATTCCATATAAAGGTTTTCGCCATTGAAAAAGGCGAGACTGCGGCAGGCATTGTGGACGACATCACAGAGCCAAGGGTGCGCATTGACAATACTGTTGAACGGGCGCAGGAAGTTATCAAAAAGAACGCCGCCGTTACCCAGCAAATCGCCTTCCTGTTAGGCGAAAACGCGGCGGAATCGGAAGCAATTTTAAACTCCATCATCGAATCGTACACTGCGGAAGAGGAAGATCACGATGCCTGAAACATCGGTAACCGAAGGTTCCCGCGGCAGCCTGGCAGGGAACGCCGTTAATTTGATGATCAAAGACACCTTCATCGAGGTTGAGTACTCCCAGCTTTGCAAACACAAACAGAACTCACCCGGTGATATGTTCATCACGCAAAAAAACCCAAGCGATGGCAGGGTAATCACCGCTCTTTCTGACGGGCTTGGCTCCGGGATAAAAGCGGGGGTACTCGCCGGCCTTACCGCGACAATGGCGGTAAAATTCATTTCTTTTAACATACCAATAAAACGCGCCTCCGAAATCATCATGAACACCCTGCCCGTGTGCAGCGAACGCGGGATTAGTTACGCGACATTCACATTGATAGATATTTCACAGGACGCGACGGTTAAGGTTATGGAGTACGATAACCCGCCCTGCGTGCTTATCCGGCACAAGACGGTTGTGAATCTTGAAAAGGAAAAAACCGCTTTTCACAGGCAGGACAAAACAACAGGACCGAAGAACGACACCTCCGTATTTTTTTCCTTTTTTACCGCCCAGCACGGCGACAGGCTGATTTATTTTTCCGACGGTGTAAGCCAGGCGGGTATGGGCACAAAGGTAAACCCTTTCGGCTGGACCGCGAAAAAAGCGCATACGTTTGCTTTAGAACAAGTTATGCGCAACCCGGATATAAGCGCCCGCGATCTTTCCCACTCCATTGTCCAGCAGGCTTCGTTATTCGACATCGGAAAACCAAAGGACGATATTTCCTGCGGCGTTGTGTATTTCCGAAAGCCCAGGGATATGATGGTGCTTACGGGGCCTCCGATGCACCGCGAGAGCGTTTCCGAGATGGCAGGCATATTCGCTTCCTTTACCGGGAAAAAAATACTGTCAGGAGGAACGACAGCTACCATCATAAGCGAACAGCTCGGGAAACAAATCAAAGTCAATATGAAAAGTTATGACAAAAACATTCCGCCCTGGTCAGATATGGAAGGGGCTGATTTGGTTACCGAAGGCATTATCACTCTGGGGGCGGTCTCGGCAATGCTTGAACATTACAATGAGGCTGATACTTACGCCGTTAAGCAGAACGCCGCGACACGCATTGTTAAACTGTTTATGGAAAGCGACCGGATTACTTTTATCGTGGGAACCGCAATCAACGAAGCTCACCAGGACCCCAATATGCCTGTGGAGCTTGACATACGGCGCAATGTAATAAAACGCATAGCGTCATTGCTCAAGGATAAATTCCGCAAAGAAATAATAATAAAATATTTTTAGATACCAGGAAAATTTGCCGTAAATTGCCGCCTTTTCCATTACTTGCCCAAAACAGGTTCAATAACAGAAAACGGAATACAGAAATTTATCATTCCGTCTATGTTCATGATTTTTACCGCTATTGTCGCTAAAGCGGTCATTTCATGTACAGGAGCAATCTTGATGGATTTTGGGTCGGTTTCCAGTCCGCATAATTTAGGCTGCATGTTAATAGTTCCAGACCATGCAAGTCTCATATTTTCCAAGATATAGGCAAAAAGATTGTTAATAATATTAACTTCAATATTGGTAAATACAGAATACGAACTGGTTATTCCGGTTCTTCCATGACGGGTAATATCAATTACGGCAAATGTTACATTGGGGTCAATTTCTATTACCGCGCAAACAGGGTTTGCTTCGCCTTTAAGCGGCTCCATGCTGATAAACCCCAATGTGGTGGGCGTTGGAATACAGCGGGAAACTTCTCCGACGGTAAGCTGATTAATTGTATCAAACCGCATCTGCACCGGACATTTAAGAACGGTTGAAAGGCAGTTTGCGGCAATTTGCGCGAAGTTTCCGTATATAACCGCCATTTTATTAAGCTGTTCGCCTGAAAACTTCAACTGCCTGTTTTCCGTACCATAGTCTTTTGTTTGTTTTTTTTCATGGACATCAATGGCATTTAACAAAAGGTTAATATCATCCTGGGGAATATCGCCGTCTTTGCTGACCGCTTGTAAGTCAATTTCCCCTTTTAACATTGCGTTTATTTCGTCTTGCGAAAGAGCGCCGTCAGACATAATTAAACTCCTTTTTTCCTACCAATCGCTCCCGTCATCATCATCTTCTTTTGTTACCTGAAACTCTATATCTTCTATTTTGATATTGTTAGTTTCAGAAATTTTTACTTTTAATCCTTCAAGAGCTTTTGATTCAAGATTTTTGTCCTCTGCGGATAATTGCAATTCAGGACAGGCTGCCACGCAGTTCCATACTTCTTTGTAATAATTTATATCACCGTCAGCTTCTTCTACCGTGTATTTATGCCATTTTACAACTACATTATAGGTATTCATAATTTAATTATTCATATTCATCATAATAAAAATCAAGAGCCGCTTTAGTGTTATGGTACGTTTTCGGTATTCGGATATCAACCCATTCATTGCGAATGAATTTTCTATGCAAATCAGCTTCGGGATCGTTTTTATCTCCTGTAAATCCAGGCAAGCTAACAATCATTTTTATTAGATCATCATTTGATAATGCTAAAGCGTCAACCGGAGAATTAGGGTAAAGTTCGTCCAGTTTTTTTGCGATTTGATAATAATTGTTCCAATTCATAAAAACCTCCCAAATTTACTCATTGTTCACTTCTCATTGCTTTGCGTTGAATTTACGGAGTAATTCCTGTCATTATTATACCAACGAAGCTCTGTAAATTCAATTGCTAAATGCCGCCAAAATATGGATTTTTGCCGCGTCTATACCCATACGGAAATTCGGGAAAAGTATCCTGGAAATCGGTATATAAATTATGGCTGTATCAAAACACGCAGCGCTTTCGTATTATTTTGAAAATAGACAAAACAGGCTAATCATTCCGGCGCAATGATGCCGGCTATCACACCTGATATAAGAGACAAGCTCAAAGCTCCATCAGTAGATAAAAAAACAATTGCCGGAATACACACATCTCAATGTGGATAAATTAGAATATCAAGTTTTCCCTATGTGTCCGGTAAATAAATCCGGTGGGGTACTATTATGTAATTATTTAAACCTTCTCCCTATTGTATCTTCTTCGTCTTTATACCGGAACTTTACCCTATACATGTCGTTATCAGGACTTTGTATTATTGCTATAATTCCTCATTGCGCTGACTATCTCTTTATAAAAGCCAGATTTAACGGAGGAACATTTTTCTTCGTTCCGTCTTCATACCTTATAGAAATTGTTTCGTTATCAATTACCTTACAAATTTGGCATTTGTACCATAAGCCATCGTCTTCCCAATAACCATGAGGAGTATAAGGTTTTCGTTTCATTGCTTCACTAAAGTTCAGAACATCTTTTTTATTCCGTTCTTCCTTTTCATCGTTAGGGTAAGTTACTTCAACAATATCATCAGATATAATATTTACTTTCGCCGCATAAAAATTACCGTCATTATTTGATTTTACCCACACTGTATCTCCTGTATATTCCAGGTAATTTCTTTGCTGCGCCGGAGTTTGCTGCTTCAATTCAGATGATGAAGCTTGATCTTCCTTTTGATTTTCCTGCTGCTTTTTTTCTGCCGCTTTTTCCTGTTTCTTTTTTTGTTTCCTTTCAGATTTTGATTCCCATTCAGGAAAAGGCATATTTCGACTTTTTAGGTATTTCGCCTGTTCAATAAACGGTTTTGCGGTTTTAAAATAAAAAATTGCGGCAATTATAAAAGGAATTCCGATAACTACAGAGTTCGGAGCATAACCATCTATTGTTCCGTTTACAGTCATTACAAAGGTTATAATAAACATAAGAACAGCGCCAAAAACAAATATTGTTAATGGATTAATTAATAAAACCAGAAAATTCATGTGCATACATCTTACTGCCCAATAATGCGATCTATAATACCATATTGCTATAAGCGCAATAACGATAAAACTAAAAACCTGACTGATTTGGACAATAAGCATCAAAGCGCCCTCTGGTGATGCTGACAGCGATCCAACGGGAAGCAATAAAAACAAATCGCTGAAAGGGATTGAAACAGGAAGTCCTGCCAATATTCCAAAAGCTATTGATTGCAAAAGCCTGCCTTTTCCGCCTTTTAATGTTTCAAATATACTGAATAAAAAATACACGCAAAATGAAATGATATAGGGAATAATTTTAAGTATGTATAAAATTCCGCCAAAACCAGCCTTACCGCCGCCAATTACTGATGACATACTTGTACTGTCTTTATATGCCCAATGTCCGCTTGCCTGATTGGCGTTATCCGCGCTTACCATCGCTTCATGGCTGTCATGCGCAACACCCGATCTGTCCCAATATTGTCCGTCCATAAAAACCTCCTTAAATTATTTTCATTCTGTATGGGTTTATGCTAAATTGTTTTAAAAAATAAGCAACTCGCACGTTTTAGTGATGTATGAAAAAGTAGACATCATTCATATAAACCTCCCATTATTTCCCTGAGAATATCAAGAAGCAGTTTTGATTCTTCATGCCCCTGAGCTGCCGCTTTGGCGTACCATTTTTCGGCTTCGGTATAACTCCACTCTACGCCGTCTCCGTCTTCATAACAAATGCCAAGATTATATTGCGCTTCGGCGTGTCCTTGCTCTGCGGCTTTGCGGAAACATTCGGCGGCTTCAAAAGGTTTTAATTTGTCTATATAATCCATGCCCTGCTGATAGAGTGTTTGGGGATCTGTATTCATGGTTTGATTATTGTACATTATTTTTTTCCCATAAACTTGCCGTCTTTCCATTTTCCTTCTTCAACTGCGCATCCAGAGGATGCGCCGCCGTCAGCGTATGTCTTTTTTCCTTTACCATGATACTTGTTATGGGAAAAACCGCCTTCATATACATCGCCGTTTGCGTTTATGGATTTCCCTTTGCCGTGGGGTACATTATTGGCAAAATCTCCTTCGTAAGTTTCACCGTCAACCCATGTTTGCTTCCCTCTGCCGTGAGGTTTACCGTCTTTGGTTTCGCCTTCGTAGGTTGAGCCGTCTTTTAATGTTATTTTTTCTTTTACTGTCTGCGCCATTGCTGTATCATTTATTTCATATACCAATGTTTTGGATATAGAACATTCATCAAATTCTTTAAAACCAATTTTTTTATAATATTTTAATGCTCTTTCATTGCCTTGTAAAACTTCCAAAAATATATTTTTATTTACTTTTTTACAATACACAAAATATTCATTTAATATTTTT
>JAIRQN010000103.1 GCA_031256445.1 Treponema sp.
GCATTCGAGAGGTGGCAAGTTGCAAAAGATAATTTTTGTTGTTGACGATAACGATATGAACCTGATTGTGGCTAAAGAAACATTAAAAAACCTGTATCGGGTAATAACCATGCTTTCGGGGACAAAAATGTTTTCACTTTTGGAAAAGATAAAGCCGGATTTAATATTGCTTGATGTTTACATGGAAGATATGGATGGTTTTGAAGCGCTCGAAAAGCTAAAGAAGAACAGCTCTTTTGCGGATATTCCTGTTATTCTGCTTACCGGAACATATGACGCGGAAGTCGAAGCCCGTGGTTATCAGATGGGTGTCAAAGATTTTATGACAAAGCCCTATTCGGGGCGGGAGCTGATTAATAAAATAAATACGCATTTGAATACCGGCGGAGCGCCGTATCAAGATGGGAAGTATCCGGCGGCTGCGGATTTGAAGCCATGAAACTTTCAATTTCCGGCAAGATAATTCTTAATACCGCGGCGAGCGTGATCGCCTCAAGCGTACTCATTTTATGTTTAAGCACAATTCTCATGGGCAGACTGCTGACAAAAACGATTCAGAAGGAAATGTCTACCATGCGATCTGTAATCGAAAGGATGCAGAAGCAGGATGAAGCGTACCTGCTGCATGAAATGCAGCTGCTGACCGCCATGCCGGAGATTGCGGACGCGGTACAGAGAGCGGATGTCGGAAAGCTCAGGGAAATAGCGCAGGTGACATTGCGGCGGCTTGATATTAACGCGATCACTTTTACCAACGCCAGAGGCGTCGCTTTAAACAGGGAGTATGCGGAAAGAACGGGAGATGATCTGAGTATCCTTCCCGCCATGGCCGCGGCCTTGGACGGGGAGATAATATCCGGTATATTCCTGAATGAAGAAGCGCTGGCGCCATACGCAATCCGCTGTTACGCGCCTATTTATAAAGAGGGCGTTCTTGCTGGCGCTTTAACCCTTGGTTCTGATATCGCGACCGAAAAATATGTTGACAATCTGCAGAATATAAGCGGTATGCATTTTACCTTTTATAAAGGCGATACCGTTATCATGACAAGCATCACAGATGAATCCGGCCAGCGCATCAACGGAACAAAATTGACGGATACGCATATTACGGATACGGTGCTTGTAAACGGGCGGAACATGATTGTCCGCGGCGATCTTTTGGGCGAACCTGTCATGTCAGCTTATTGGCCGGTGTTAAGCATTGACGATCAGGCAATAGGAATGTGCGCCATTACCATTTCGCTGAATGAGCATATTAAAGAAAGCGACAGGGTATTAATCATAGTAATTTTTTGCTCTCTGGGTATCATGCTGCTTCTTGCTTTTACAGCGGGTTTTTTGGGACGCAGAATTACCCGTCCTATCCGCAAGGTGATAAATTACGCCGTGCAGGTATCAGGAGGCAATCTTGATATTCCTCTTAATGTAAAAAGCAATGACGAAGTAGGACTGCTTGTCGGTGCGCTGCACATCATGGTTAACAAACTGAAGGAACGGATACGGGAAGCCGAAACATTGACAGCTAACGCTGTTCTTGATACCGAGGAAGTAAAAAGCATAATGCAGGAAATGGAAAGGCAGCGGGCAAAAGCAGACGCCGCCAATCATGCGAAAAGCGTTTTCCTGAGCACAATGAGCCATGAAATCCGCACGCCGATGAATGCAATTCTTGGCATCACGGAGATACAGCTTCATAATGACAATCTGGATCCCAATGTAATGGAAGCGCTGGAAAAAATATACATATCCGGCGATCTGCTGCTTTGCATCATCAACGATATACTCGATCTTTCCAGGATAGAAGCCGGTAAACTGGAACTGAATAAAGGCAGATACGAAATTGCCTCTATGATCAGCGATACCGCGCAGCTTAACATGATGAGGATTGGCAGCAAGCCGATTGAGTTTGATGTTAATGTTCATGAAAATATGCCGGCATATTTGACAGGAGATGAGATTCGTATCAAGCAAATTCTCAATAATCTGCTCTCCAACGCGTTTAAATACACGGCGGAAGGCTGCGTTAAACTTTCCATAATTGCGGAAGAAAGCGGAAACGCTGACGAAGTGATTCTGGTTATCAGCGTAACCGATACAGGGCAGGGAATGACAGATGAACAGATTAACAGGCTCTTTGACGAATACGCAAGGTTCAATGAAAAAGAAAACCCTTCAACGGAAGGCACCGGGCTTGGCATGAGTATCACTCGGAATTTAATAAACCTGATGAACGGGGATATAAGCGTAAAAAGCGAACCCGGCAAAGGTACGGCGTTTATCGTGCGCATTCCCCAGATCAGGCGCGAAACCTGCGTAGTGGGCAGGGAGGTGGCGGATAATCTGCGTCAATTCCGCGCTCTCAGCAGAGCGCACATGAAGAGAGTGCAAATCTCTCGTGAGCCGATGCCTTACGGCAGCGTCCTTGTCGTTGACGATGTGGAAATGAATCTGTTTGTCGCTAAAGGGCTGCTGGTGCCTTATGAGCTGAAAATAGATACGGTTGACAGCGGGCTGGCTGTAATAGAAAAAATCAAAAACGGCCATGTTTACGACATTATATTCATGGATCATATGATGCCGAAAATGGACGGCGTGGAATCTGTAAAGATCATCCGCGGGATGGGATACAGCGCCCCGATTGTGGCGTTGACAGCTAACGCAGTATCGGGACAGGCGCAAATATTCCTGGAAAACGGCTTTGATTATTTTATTTCCAAACCAATTGATGTCCGCCAGTTGAATATTGTGCTTAATAAATTTATCCGCGACAAACAGCCTCAGGATGTAATCGAGGCCGCAAGGCAAATGGCGGAAATTAAAAAAGAATATATTGCGGGCAGCGTTATACTGGCTGACGATCCGCGCACCATTGATATTTTTACCCGTGACGCTTCAAAAACGATTTCTGTGCTGAAAAATATTATAAATAAAAACGGGATATTCGACGAGAACGATCTTCAAATGTATGTAATATATACGCACGGAATAAAGTCCGCTCTTGCCAATATAGGAAGGATGGATCTTTGCTCAGTAGCGCTTAAGCTGGAACAATCGGCGAAAGACAAAAATATTGATTTTATTAAATCCGAAACGCAGGAGTTTTTATATTCGCTTCAGTCATGCGTTGATGAACTTTTCCCGGGAAAGAAGGATTCCGGTATTATTAATCAGAATGATTCGGCGCAGTATGATATGCCGTTTTTGCGGGAAAAACTTCTTGTTATTAAAGCGGCGTGTGAAAATTACGATGAGCAAAAGGCGGATAAAGCGATAGCGGATTTGATGAATAAAAAATGGCCCGTTCCCGTTAATGAATGTCTTTCGGTAATTACCGGACATTTACTGCACAGTGATTTTGATGAAATTGTACAGTATATAACCGGTTACCTGGATATGTGACGGATCCGGTTCTTTTTGATGTTTCCCGATTTTCCTTCTTCTTTTTGGGAAATTATGTTATCTTTATTTATAGAGGAAAAAAGTGGAAGAAATACAGGACGCATATGAACGCCTGAAGATTATAATAGACGCAAGCCCCAGGATAATTCTTCTTTTTAACAGTAATTTTGAAGTTATAGACTGCAATCCCGCGACAATCTCTTTTTTGGGATGCAAATCGAAAGAAGAAATGATCTCTGATTTTGAAGAAATTGTAAACAAGAATACGCTGGAATTTTACGGGAATGACGGAAGTCTTTCCATGACGGTAAAAGACAGGATTGCCGCAGCGGCAAGAGACGGCTATCTAAAAGTAGAATCAATATTGCTGAGGAACGGCTTACCACGGACTCTGGAACTGGAAATGAAAAAAATTCCGTACGAAGACAGTTTTGCCATCGTTGTTTATGCTTCGGATCTTACCGATGTCCGCGCGCATGAAGAAGAACTATCCCGTATGCGCAAAAAAGACGAGCTTCAGCTTGCAAAATTGAACATGGTAGTTCAGGCAAGTAAAATCGCGCTGTGGGACATGGATGTGGTAAAAGAAGACCCTGTTAACCTGGGCAACCGTATTATTTGGTCTGACGATGTCAGGCATATGCTTGGGTTTACTGACGAGAACGATTTTCCAAATCTGATCGGCACCCTGCAGGCGCTTATACACCCGGATGACAAGGAAAGGGTTATCGGCGCATTCGCGGCTCACTTAATGGATAAAACCGGCGCAATGCCTTACGATATCGAATACCGGCTGCAAAAGAAAAGCGGCGAATACGGGTATTACCGCGCGTCAGGCGCGACAATCCGTGACGCGGATGGGAATCCGGTGCGTGTCGCCGGCGCTTTAATGAATATAACGGAACAGAAAAACCTTTTTCTGGAAGCGGAAAGACAGCGGAATGAAGCTGAAAAAGCCAACAAGGCAAAAAGTTCGTTCTTAAGCACAATGAGCCATGAAATCCGCACCCCGATGAACGCCATTCTGGGCATTACGGAAATACAACTGCGCAATGAAAAACTCGATTCAAGCGTAAAAGAAGCGCTGGAAAAAATCTACAATTCCGGCGATTTGCTTCTATGCATCATTAATGACATTCTCGATCTTTCAAAAATAGAAGCCGGCAAACTGGAACTTTCGAATAAAAATTACGATGTCGCCAGCCTTATCAGCGATACCACGCAGCTTAATATGATGAGGATAGGCAGCAAACCCATAGATTTTGAACTTTTTATAGACGAGAATATTCCGGCGCAGATGTCGGGCGATGAACTGCGCATCAAGCAAATTCTGAATAATCTGCTGTCCAACGCGTTTAAATATACGACAGAAGGAAGCGTCAAATTATCAATAACCGCGGAAGAAACCAAATCTGGAAACGAAGTGATTCTTGTTATCAGCGTGAGCGACACAGGTCCGGGAATGACAAGAGAGCAGATTAACATGCTCTTTGACGAATACGCCCGGTTTAACCAGGGCGCCAACATTGCGGCGGAAGGCACCGGCCTTGGCATGAGTATTACGCGGAATTTGATACGGCTGATGAACGGAAACATTTTTGTGGAGAGCGAACCCGGCAAAGGCACCACATTCACTGTGCGCCTGCCGCAGGGCCGGGAAGATGATGAGAAGCTTGGCGTGGAAATGGCGGAAAATCTGGAAAAATTCCGTTCCAGCAGCAAAACGCGTTTAAACAGGGTTCATGTCTCTTATGACCCGATGCCGTACGGAAAAGTCCTTATTGTTGATGATGTCGATATTAATATCTATGTCGCCATGGGTCTGCTGGCTCCGTATGAGCTGCAAATTGACACCGCCGAAAGCGGAATTGAAGCGGTAGATAAAGTAAAGAAGGGCAATGTGTATGACATAATTTTTATGGATCACATGATGCCGCAAATGGACGGCATAGAAGCGACGCTGGCTATCCGCGCCATGGGGTATATACATCCTATTGTCGCCCTGACAGCCAACGCCGTGTCCGGACAGGCGAATTTATTCCTGGAAAACGGTTTCAGCGACTTTATTTCCAAACCTATCGATATCCGCCAGATGAATATAGTGCTTAATAAATTTATCCGTGATAAATACAGAAAATAACGCTACTCTCAGGTTATTGATTTTTAACGCGACTGTTCCTTGTTTTCATACTTTTTGCTGATCCGGCACATCCACCAGGAAAAAACGCCGCCGGCCATAAACGAAACCGCGCAGGCGGCGGAACCGATTTGCAGATAATCATATCCTTCGGAAGCAATTACCGCTACAAGAACAGCGGAAGCCAGAACAAATCCAATTATAACGTGAAAGAAACCGGAGTATATTTTTTTAATCAGAAATTCAATGCCTTTTGAGAATGGAAAAACAAATAACAGCAAACCCAGGGCGAATGGAATTAAAAAAGCGAGATTTTCACTGAAATTTTTATATGAATGAATCACTATGTCATACAATCCAAAAAGCAGCAGAAAAGTTGATGAGCTGAAACCGGGAATAAAAACAATTAACGCGACCGCGGCTCCCGTAAAAAACGCCATTACAGGATTGGGCTCAATACCCAATGTTCTGTTCAGCGTAACAATAAACAACACAGTCCCTGCTATAAAAACGAAAACCAGTGACGCGATATGAAAGGGCTTTCTTCCCTTTTCGCCGGATTTCCGCCAAAGCTCCGGCATTGTTCCCAGAATAGCCCCGACAAAAAACCATAAAAAAGGCGTCTGATAGTTGTTTTTCAAAAAACTAATCGGATATGTAACCAGATAAATGCCGATTAATCCGCCAAGCCCTACCGGAAGAAAAAATAAAACATTCCTGAAAAAATCTTTCCTGATATTCGCGATGAACGCGACAATTTTTTCATACAACCCAAAAACAACCGCAAGCGCGGCTCCGCTGATTCCCGGAAGGACAAAGTCCATCCCTATAAGCGCGCCTTTTAAAAATCTTAACAGCCAGTTAATCATTATTGTTCGCCAAGCTGCGAAAGCGGAATTGGTTTGGGACTTTCGTCCTGTCCTTCTGTTCTGGCAAGTTCTTCAAGGAGTTCCTTCCCCCTGCGGGAGAGTTTTTCGGGAATCTGCACCATAAGTTTTATGTATAAACTGCCCCGGTGGCTTCCTGATGGAACCCCCTCATCGCGGATACGCAGCATTTTTCCGCTCTGTATGCCGGCGGGCACTTTTACCTTTATTGTTTTATTATCAAGGGTTGTTATGTGAATATCCGCTCCAAGCGCCGCCTGGCTGACGGAAACGGGAACCGCGCAGTAAAGATCGGCACCCTGGCGCTCAAAATACTCATGCGGCTTGATTCTGATAAAGACGTACAAATCGCCCGCCGGGCCGCCGTTGGAACCGGCGTCGCCCTGTCTGGAAATCACAACTCGTTTGCCGTTCTCTACGCCCGCCGGAATTGTCACCATAATCTTCTGCCGTTTTTTCTGCGTTCCCGAACCGCCGCAGTCGCGGCACGGTTTTTCCACAATGGAACCTTCGCCCCGGCAGTTATGGCATGTTGTCGCTACCGAGAAAAATCCCTGGCTGTGCCTTACCTGTCCCGAACCGCGGCAGACAGGGCAGGTTTTTTTGCCCGATCCGTCCGCTGTTCCGGAGCCCTTGCACGTAACGCACGATTCGTTATGTGAAAACTGAATTTCCACTTTTGTGCCGAAAACCGCGTCCTTGAACGGGATTTCCATATCGTAACGCAGGTTTGCTCCCTGCCTTACTCCTCCCGCGCCGCCTCTGCTTCTGCCGAAACCGCCGCCGAAAAAACTTTCGAAAATATTCCCGATTCCTCCGTCTCCGAAAATATCTTCAAAGCCGCGGAACACGCTTGAATAATCGCCCTGTCCGCCCATTCCCTCTACGCCGGCAAAACCAAATTGATCGTAAGCGGCTTTCTTCTGATCGTCGCCGAGAATCTCGTAAGCTTCTGTCGCTTCCTTGAATTTTTCTTCCGCCTGCTTGTCGCCGGGATTTTTATCGGGATGGTATTGAATGGCGAGTTTACGATACGCTTTTTTTATATCGTCTTTGGAAGAACTTTTATCAACACCGAGTACCTCGTAGTAGTCTCTCTTGGCCATTATTATCTCTATTTTTTGTCGTCTACCACTTCGTAATCCGCGTCTTCCGCGCTTTTGGTGTTATCATCGCCGCCCATAGTACCTGCGCCGCCTGCGCCGGGATTACTCTGTCCGCCGGTATTAAAACCGCCCATACCAAAATCTGAACTGCCGGGCTGCTGCCCTGAAGCCGCCTGTTGTTTATAAATTTCTTCCGCGATTTTGTATGACACCTGCTTAAGCGCTTCGGTCTTGTCCTTGATTGTCTGTATATCGCCCCCTTCCAGGGCTTTGCGAAGTCCGGCAATCGCCTCTTCGGTTTTTGACTTGTCTTCCGCGGTTACCTTGTCGCCAAGGTCTTTGATATTCTTCTCTGTGCTGTAGATCATCGAGTCCGCTTCATTGCGCACTTCGGCTTTTTCGCGCTCTTTCTTGTCTTCTTCGGCGTGCATTTCCGCTTCTTTTACCATACGGTCAATATCGTTATCGCTTAAGCCGCTTGAACTTTCGATTCGGATTTTTTGTTCTTTGCCTGTGCCGAGATCTTTCGCGCTGACATGGACAATGCCGTTTGCGTCAATATCGAAGGTTACCTCAATTTGCGGAATTCCGCGCGGGGCGGGAGGAATGCCTACAAGGTCGAAACGGCCGAGTATGCGGTTCTGGTTTGCCATTTCGCGTTCGCCCTGCAGCACCTGAATGGAAACCGCGGTCTGTCCGTCCGCCGCTGTGGAGAATATCTGGCTCTTGCGCGTAGGAATGGTCGTGTTGCGCGTAATGAGTTTTGTCATAACGCCGCCGAGAGTTTCAATGCCGAGCGAAAGCGGAGTAACATCCAGCAGAAGCACGTCCTTAACGTCGCCGCCGAGGATACCGCCCTGGATTGCCGCGCCTACGGCGACAGCTTCATCGGGGTTAACGCCCTTGTTGGGTTCTTTTTTAAACATATCCTTGACAATCTGCTGAACCGCGGGAATGCGCGTAGAACCGCCGACAAGGATAACTTCGTCAATCTGATCGGCTGTAAGCCCTGCGTCCGACAGCGCCTTTTTGCAGGGGTCTTTTGAACGTTCAAGCAGGTCCTCCACCATCTGTTCAAATTTCGCCCTTGTCAGGGATTTTTGCAGATGCTTGGGCCCGCTCTGGTCGGCGGTGATAAACGGCAGGTTTATTTCCGTTGTCTGCATTGCGGACAATTCAATTTTCGCTTTTTCAGCGGCTTCGCGCAGGCGCTGGAGGGCCATTCTGTCCTGACCTAGATCAATGCCTGAGTCTTTTTTGAATTCCGCGATGAGCCATTCCATGACACGGCGGTCAAAATCGTCCCCGCCAAGATGAGTGTCGCCGTTGGTCGCTTTTACTTCAAAAACGCCGTCTCCCAGTTCCAGAATGGAAATATCAAAAGTGCCGCCGCCTAAATCGTAAACGGCGATTACCTTGTCTTTTTTTGAATCCTTGTTAAAACCAAACGCGAGAGACGCCGCTGTCGGCTCGTTGATGATTCGCTTTACCTCAAGACCCGCGATTTTTCCCGCGTCTTTGGTGGCCTGCCGCTGGGCGTCGTTAAAATACGCCGGAACTGTTATTACAGCTTCGGTAACTGATTCGCCCAGATAGTCTTCCGCAGTTTTTTTCATTTTTTGCAAAACAAAGGCGGAAATTTCCTGGGGCGAATATTTTTTTCCGTCAATGTCCACGCGCACATCGTCGCCCTGTTCTGTTACGCGGTACGGAACCAGTTTCATTTCGTTGGAAACCTCCGAATACCGGCGTCCCATGAAACGTTTGATCGAATAAACGGTATTCTCCGGATTGGTGATCATCTGGTTCTTTGCCGGCGCTCCAACAACTCTTTCGCCCTTGCTGGTAAAACCAACGATAGATGGGGTAGTTCGCCCCCCTTCGGAACTTTGAATGACAATCGGCTCTCCTCCTTCAAGGACGGATACGCATGAATTTGTCGTTCCCAAGTCAATCCCAATAATCTTTCCCATTTTTTTGTCTCCTTAACATATATAATTTAATTATATTTATTTTCTTTTAACTGTGGAATAGGGAGTCTAATCCCTTGTCCCTGTTTCTTCCGGCATCAATACCTTCACCTTCGCCGCCCGGATTACCCTCTCTTTTAACATATAGCCTTTCTGGAAATCTTCCTGCACTACAGCTTCGCTGATATCCGGGGATTTTTCCATCATAAGGGCTTCGTGCCTGTTTGGATCAAAGGCTTCTCCGGCGGAAGAGAAGCGTTTCAGCCCCCATTTGCTTTCAAGCTGACTTATCAGCCTCTTTTCGATCATTTTAATGCCTTCCAGAAAACCCGGCAAATCCGCGGTATTTGCCTGAATGCCGCTTTCTCCCGCCTGAATCGCCCTTTCAAAATCGTCAATTACCGGAATTATATCCAAAAGCAGGCTTTGATTGGCATATTCTATCGAATTTGCCTTTTCCTGATTCATCCTTTTGCGGAAATTTTCAAAATCCGCGGCTTTTCTGAGTAATTGATCGCGTATATCGGCAAGCTGAGCCTCCAATCCAGCGATTTTTTCTTCCGGCGTGACGGCAGCCTGCGCCGCTTCTGCGAATTCTGCGGCTACAGAGGCGCTTCCCGCTTTTTCTTCCTGTTTTTCCGGTTCAGCCTGGTTTTCCGCCTGCTCTGCGTTTTCATCGATCAACTGCTCCGCGCCCGCCTGCTGCTCCGTATTTTCGGCGTAGCTTCCAGCTCCTGCCTGCCGCGCATCTGGCTTTTCCGCCTGTTTTTCCTTTTTAGACATTATTGTTTCTCGTTTTCCGTTTAATTAATTTTTGGGTATATTTTCCCCACCTATAATAAAAAATACAAAAATATGGCGTTCAGGTCAAGGAAATTCGGTAAAAATATTATGTTGGTAAAACGCTCCGGTAAGCCTTTACGATGTAAGGGAGAGAAGCCGATATGTTTATATCATAAATTTTTACGTCAATTTTTTTGTCATCTTCGCCAAGTTCCTGATATCCCTTGATATCCTCGTGAATTAGCCGGGATTTATAGTATTCACGCTTCTTGTCCTGGGCGATACCGGCGGCTTCTTCGGGCGTCGGAGCGCGGAAACCAATCAGCAGTTTTTCCATAACCCAGCGGTTGTGTTCCATCCTGGCCGCCAGATTTATCTGTTTGCTGTCCAGATCCGCGCCTTCCTGTATCCCCAGCGATCTTTGTTTTACAGATATAAAATTCGCGGCATAACGGTTGGACGCTTTTAACGCTGAAACATTGTCAGTCTTGCGCCAGTTTTCAATCCAGTTTTTCCTGATTGTTTCTACAGGGAATTCCTTTACAAATTTTTCATCTGATGTATTGTCGTAAACGTATTTAATCATCATCGGCAGAAGGTTTTCCGACTGACTTATATCGTAAGCGTTATCAAGCATGCCAAAAGGACGAATATTTTTATACTTGCGGTAATGCACTCCTTCCTGTTTCCGGGAAAGCATGGATACAATCGCATAGGAATGTTCCTGTCTGATCAAGACGCTTGCGCCGCAGTCAAACACGCAAACAGGCATGGACAGGGCGGTTTTTATTGCCGCAGCTGAATCTTTTACCGCTATTGCGACTGTCAGATAACTGTTCTCCTGCAAAGCCGCTTCTTTTAGGTACATCTGCGCCGCGTCATCTTCAAAACGCCCTTTTATAAACTCCAGTTCAACATCTGTAAATTTTTTACCCTCCTGTACGGGAACGGTATTGACGCTTCCGTCTGCGCTTCGCAATGAATATTCAATTTCATTAAAAAAGCCCTGCAGCTGGTTTTTTAACAGATTCATCCGGCGGTCAGCGTTTTCGTCAATAAACGTTATGCGCGTCTTAATTCCCTTTGTAACAAAATTCGGGAAGTGGCAGAGCTGCGCCGCCTGAATGCCCAGGGCGATACCCATGTCTGACATTCCAAGTATTGCCAGATGCACCCTCTTTTCCGAATCTGCCGTGATTGGCTGATGATCAAGCGGCGTGTAGTTTATTTCCCCGTTGTTATATGTATTCTCCGCAAAAATTTTCTGCGCCCACATATCGCAGAAATTAAACGGGACAAAATCAATGCTTTCGCGTATACCGGGAATTTCCTGCTGCTGAAACGCAGTAAAAGTTGACTGATGCTCAAAAAGCACATGACAGCGGATATTGGTTCCCGCTTCTTTTGCGAATTTGCCTATAATGCCGAGACATTCAATGTTTCTGGAATCCCTGTCATCTTCGTCAGTTTCACCTAACAGAAAAACCTGTCTGCATTTTTCCGCGCGCAGTTTTTTAATATCGTCAGGCGAAACCCTGTTTCCGCTTACGACATTGACTTTTTTTGCCAGCCCGGCGCTTAACCCGGAAAAAAGATTCTGCCGCACGCTCTGAATATCCCTTGATGTCTGCAGAATAACATCGTTATCCGCGGCAAGCTGTTCCACAAGTCCTTTGCAGATATGGTCAAAACCGATAATAATGACATGATCCGTAAACGCGTAGTATACCTCGCCGTTTTTCACGCGGCTTATACGGTGCAGGACAGCGTTTGTAAGTATCGAAACCATTATGCCTACAAATATCACCTTGCCCAGCAAATTGGCGATTAAAACCAGCGGAATGGAGCGTACGCTGGTATTCCCGAAACTGCTGACATCCATAAAACTGTAAAGCACATTCCAGAACCAGCTGTTAAATGTTTCTCCTGTTGAATATACGGCAAAGACTATAAAAATCGCCGCGAACAGCAGCAGGAAAACAACGGCTACAATAACGGAAAAAAACAAAAGCTGTTTCCCAATAGCGCCGGAGATTGCGCGGTCTGTTGCGCGGGATATTCTGTCCAGTATTTTTTTCATTTGGAACTCCCGGCTGGTTTATTAAACGTGCCTGCCGTAATATTTTTTTCAGTAGAGTTGTTCGATAACTTCAGTTTATCGAACAACTTCCTTATAAAACGGCATTTTACAGGGCTTTTGCCCGAAAAATGCCGGGACTTGTGAGACAACTAACCGAGTTGTCGAACAAGTCTAGTATATATTTACAATGACCGGAAGTCCACTTATAAATTGACATTCCAAAATTTTGTGATATATTATAAAAAAGAGTGTTTTCACTCTATTCTGCGGTATGATACCGGTGAAATTATGGTTAATAATTTATTATACGCGGGATTATATTATATTTCAGGAGGAAAAAAGTGAAAAGTAAGTTGTTTTTGATTGTTTTGGCTGTTTTAGTCTGCGTTTTTGCCGCTGCCTGCACCGCGTTTACGGCAGACGGATTAATGCTGGTGGCGGTTCAAAACCCATCCAGTTTTGAAATTCTGGGCGATTTTGACATTAAAGTATCAAGCAGCAAATTTATAGGAGCTGCAGGCGGGGTAAATTTCGCCAATATCACGTCTGATGTTACCAGCAATCTTCTCAGAGACGCCATAGAAAGAGAAATAACCAGGAAAGGCGGTACTGCGGCTATAAATGTATCAATAAAATACGGACCGAGTTTTGGACAGCTTTTCCTGAACGGCCTGACTATGGGCATCTGGGCGCCTTCAACAATAAGTATAAGCGGGACTATTGTGAAATAGTGGAAATTAGTAATTCACCGGATTATAGAGGGCTGTCCGAGAAGTTGGTTACTTCACGAACAGCCTTTATTTTTTTTACCTGGGCGCTACATTGTTAACATCTACAAGAGCGCCGCGTTCAATTTTGAATACGTTCCATCTGGTTCCCCTGCCGCCAGAGGGAATAAAAAATGATTTTAACAGGGCATTTTGGCTGTAAACGCGTATTGTAGCGCCGCTCCGCGATAATTGATTGGAACTGGTGTTGTTCCCGTTTGTGTAATCATGTACATAACATTCATATACCGCGTTTCTGTCGATTTTCCCGATAGTGATTGTTTCAGGTCCGTATCCCGTCATATCATCACGATCAAGCACCGCGTTCCCGTCTTCGGCTCTTTTCATATTGTAATAAGAAATGTGATAACCGCCCGATTTTACAAAATGCAGATCAAGATCCTGGGGTCTTTCGCCCCATTCCAGCACAATGCGGTAATCTTTGTCCGGAATAACCGGAGAAATGTTAAACCAGTTAAAATCAACGAATCCTAAAACTACCCTTAAAGTTATCGGGGTTTCTATAAATCCGGCTTTTCTGACGGTCATCAGGTAATTTCCGTCCTGGATCGAAGGGAATTCAATTCTCCCCCTGTGATCTGTTGTGAAATTCCCGACATTCGTTATTTGTACAGATGCTCCAGGAATAGGCGATCTGTCAATGGCGCTGAAAAAGCGCAGCGCGATATTACCGTCCAGCTTTGATACGGCATCTTCTGATTTGGCTGTCGCTTTGCCTGAATCAGTGCTGATGCCGCCTCCCATAATTCCGCCGCCGGGAAAATTTCCAAAGCCTCCCATATCGCCGAAATCAAATCCTTGGCCATAAACCAGCGTAACAGCCACCAACATTATCATTGAAATAATAATTTTCTTCATTTAAGACTCCTTTTTGGTACTTAATGAAAAATATACCATATTTTAATTTTTTTTCAATGTACGGGAAAAAAACCATAATAATTTTAAAATATACTTGACAGACGTAGTAATATGATATACAATTTATTATGACAAACAAAACTAGTAACAGGCGCTATTGGAGGTTATAGATGGAATCGATACTGTCTTCAGACCTGCTAAGGGGGCATACGGACGCTATTGTCCTGCGTATCCTTCTGAATGCGGATGCTTACGGCTTCGAGATTTACAACCGCATCATCGAGCGTACCGGCGGGCAGTACGAACCAAAGGAGACCACCCTGTATTCAAGTTACAAGCGGCTTGAGGCGGATGGGGCCATTGTTTCGTACTGGGGCGATGAAACCCAGGGGGCGCGGCGGAAATACTACCGGATTACCGAAAAAGGGCGGGAGGTATTTGAACAGGATTTGCGTGACTGGAAGTTCACGCAGAAGATCATTAACGATTTACTGGAGGAATAAAATGGACGCGAAAGAATTTGTCGATTCGCTGTTTACAGGTTACGAGGAAACAGCCGCGCTTGCGGATTTTAAGGAAGAGCTGCTGGCAAATCTAAACGCAAAGATTGAAAGCCTTGTAAAAAAGGGCATGGATGACCGGGACGCTTTTACAAAGGCGAGCGCGGAACTCGGCGATGTGTCCGTGCTGGCAGACGAACTCTCGCTGAAAAAGCGGAAGGAAGTATTTGAGGAAGTTTACATGGACATCAGAAATTTTATGAATACGAAAAGAGTAGCGGGTTATGTGGCTTTTGGAGTATCGGCGCTTTTTGGAATCCTGGTTGCGTTTATCGTTCTGTTTTCCCGGAGCAAAGCTGACATGAGCGGGGTTTTTGGATCGATGCTGCCTTTCATTACAGCCGCGGCCGCGGGGTTTACCTGGCTTGGGTTAACGCAGGAAACGTCTTCCATGTATCCGCTAAGCGGAAAACGCGCCGCGTGGTACGCCGCGGCCGCGGGTTTAATCGCCTTTGGAATTCTGGCGATGCCGGTTGTTTATTTCAGCGTTAAATCTGACAGAAGCGGTTATGAAATGCTGACTGTCGTTTCCATGATTATTCCTTTTATACTGCCCGGTATTGGAATGCTGGTTTTCCTTGTTCTTACAGAAAAAGACAGGCTTAAACCGTGGGCAAAAAATTTCCGCGAAAATGCCGTAAAGCATGAAATGGAATTATGGAACAATCCCGCGGCCGCCGCGCGTTTTGGAATGTTCAGCGGCGCGATATGGATTTTCGCCGTCGGTCTGTTTTTACTGCTGGGGTTTGTTATTGGTTTTAAATATTCCTGGCTTGTATTTATTTTTGCCATCGCGTTCCAGCTTTTGATCCAGGGCCGAATGAGCAAAGCATAACCTTCCATAACCGGTGGAAATTTTGTAGAATGCCATTATGTCAGAACTTACAGTTTACAATGGAAAAGCAACGATGGAAAAAATCACTTCGCTGGCAAAGCGCAGGGGTTTTGTTTTTCAGTCATCGGAAATTTACGGAGGCCAGAACGGGGCATGGGATTACGGCCCGCTCGGCATTGAGTTAAAGAACAGAATCGCAGGCGCGTGGTGGAAAGAGATGACGCAGCTTCACGACAACATCGTCGGTTTGGACGCCGCCATTTTGATGCACCCGCGCACCTGGGAAGCGTCCGGCCATGTGGAAAATTTTACCGACCCGCTGGTTGACTGCAAGAAGTGCAAGTCGCGTTTCCGCTCGGATCAGATACCGGAAGAAAACCTCGCGGCAAAAAAGTGCCCAGACTGCGGCGGCGAGCTGACCGACACCCGCAAATTCAACCTGATGTTTCAGACACACATCGGCCCTGCCGAGGATACCGCCAGCGTCATTTATCTTCGCCCGGAAACCGCCCAGGGTATTTATGTCAATTATAAAAATATTATTCAGTCCAACAGAATGAAGATTCCGTTCGGCATAGCGCAGATTGGAAAGGCGTTCCGCAACGAGATTGTCACAAAGAATTTTATTTTCCGCACCTGCGAATTTGAACAGATGGAAATGCAGTACTTTGTAAAACCCGGTACGGACGAAGAATGGTTCTCACAATGGCGCAATCAGCGCTGGGCGTATTACGAAAAGCTCGGCGTAAAAATGGATCACCTGCGCTGGCACCAGCACGGCCCGGATGAACTGGCGCATTACGCGAAAGACGCATATGACATCGAGTACCTTTTTCCGATGGGCTGGCGCGAGCTGGAAGGTGTGCATAACCGCACCGATTACGATCTGGGGCGGCATTCGCAGTTTTCGGGCAAGGATATGCAGTACATAGACCAGGACGCGGGAAATGAACGCTACACTCCCTATATAATAGAAACGTCCGCTGGCCTTACCCGCAACCTGCTGATGATCCTCTGTGACGCTTATGATGAAGAGCAGGTAACCCCGGAAAAAAATTCAGGCGGTTCTGAAGGCAGCTCATCCGCAAACGGCGCAGATGACTGGCGCACTGTCCTGCGCTTCCATCCCAATCTTGCGCCTGTGACTGCCGCAATTCTGCCACTAATGAAAAAAGACGGGCTTGCGGAACTTGCGCAGGATATCCGCGCGGAACTGAAGGAAGATTACTCTACCGATTACGATCAGTCGGGGGCGATTGGGCGGCGTTACCGCAGGCAGGATGAAGCGGGCACTCCCTTCTGCGTCACCGTAGACTACCAGTCCAAAGAAGACGGGACTGTCACCCTGCGCTTCCGCGATTCCATGGAGCAGATCCGCGTCCCAAGAGCTGAACTGGCGGCAAGGCTGCGGCAGGAGATAAAGAATTACAGGAGGATAAAATAATTTTTCTGTATGTCCTTCCTGACCGTTTGCCTGAATCCTACAATTCAAAAAACGCTCTGCTTTTCTTCGATTACGCCGGGAGCCGTTAACCGGGCAGCCGCTCACCGCCTTGACGTGTCCGGCAAGGGAATTAATGTTACCCGCGTTCTTACGCAATTGGGAAAAAAAACAGTACACTTGACGCAGCTTGGCGGTATCATGAGGCCTCTGCTGCTCTCGCTCTGTGAACAGGACGGGCTTACTGTGGAATGGGCGGAAAGCGGCAGTGAAATCCGTTTTTGCTACACCGTGCTGAATGAAAAAAGCGGCGCCGTTACGGAATTAATTGAAGGAACGCAGCCTGTCGCGCCTGATACAGAAAAACTCCTGATGGAAAAATTCGACGAAATTATCGCTCCTGCGCGCGTACAGGACTCTTCCTCCTCCCGCGGCGTCCCGCGTTGCCTTATCATTTCCGGCACAAAAGCGGCAGGATTCTCTGACATGTTAATTCCCGGCATGGTCATGAAAGCAAAAGAAAAAGGTTTAATGGTAATTCTTGATATAAAAGAAAATGATTTAATCAACAGTTTAAAATATGAACCCGATGTGATAAAGCCGAACCTTGATGAATTTCTTCATACATTCGGGCCAGGAACAGATATTGAAACGGACTTAAACGGGTTTGTTCAGGAACTGGCGCGTAAATACAGGTGCAGCGTCATTATTACAAACGGCAGCCGCAAGGTAATCGCGGCCGGCTGTGCTCACAGAGCGGACGCTTGCGGCGCGCGTACCGCAGGCGGCGGCATTTTCACCGCCGATGTAACGCCTGTAAAGGCGGTTAACACCACCGGCTGCGGAGACGCGTTCACCGCGGGACTTGCCGCCGCTCTTGCGGAAGGCGCTGAATTAAAGGCCGCAATCGCCGAAGGAATGCGGTGCGGAGCGTTAAACGCCGCGCTGGTCAGACCCGGGGTCATCAGGTAACCGCGTTAAATATTTGTGCATAATATTATAAAACTCTTCAACATCAAGCGGCTTGCCTATATGATCGTTCATTCCGGCATCCAGACATTTTGTAATATCTTCGATAAAAACATTGGCTGTCATTGCGACTATTGGTACGGCGCCCGCTCTGGGGTGGTCAAAGGTTCTTATCCTGCGGGTAGCCTCGTAACCGTCCATCTCGGGCATCTGCACATCCATAAAAATCATGTCGTACGCATACGGTGAATTCGCGAACATGGCTACGGCCTGCGCGCCGTTCTCGGCGCAGTCCATCTCAAGCTGCGTAGGCTCTATCAGGGCTTCCACTATTTCCCTGTTTATTTCCACATCTTCCGCAAGAAGGATTCTGTACCCTTTGAATTTATTATTACCGGCAGTCTGTTTTTTATCCGCAATATGGTTATACCCTATTGTCTCAGTTATGGCGTCCGCAATCGAGGATGGGAAAAGCGGCTTGGACAGGAACTTGTCAACTCCGGCTGATTTTGCGTCTTCCGCGATAGTACTCCATTCAGCGGAGGATATCATTATTACGATTGTGTGTTCAGGTGATTTTGCTTTTGCTTTTAATTCCCTGGCCAGCATTATCCCGTCCATGTCCGGCATTTTCCAGTCCACAAAATATATATCGTACATGCCGTTTTTGCCGATCAG
>JAIRQN010000026.1 GCA_031256445.1 Treponema sp.
GTCTGTTCACGGAAAAAACCGAAAATTGTTGTTAATATTGCGGCTGTAAACATAACAAAAAACATTAGTAAATTTATGCCAATATGAGTATTTTCTGCCAATACTCCCTGCTTTTCTAATGTCAGATAAATCCACATATGAAAGCCGTTAAATGCTGATAATAAAATAAATAAAAGCGCATATAGCTTAAAAGGAATATGTCTTGCGTTTATTCGATTGTCTTTTTCTTTTTTCATTTTATACACCTTAAAATTTTAATCGGAGTTTCCTGCCAATTTTTTATTGGCAGGAAACAATACTGCCTTGTAACCTAATCTATAAACGGTTACAATTTCAAAATCTTTACATTCTGAGAATTTATCACGTAATGAAGTGATATAAACATCTACGGATCGTGGTGTTGTTCCTGTTTCCAATCCCCATATATCGTCCATGAGTTGATTACGGGTAAAAGCGATTTTAGGGTTTGAAAGTAATTTATAAAGAACCTGAAATTCTTTTATGGTTAAAGGTATTTCTTTGTCATTGAAATATGCTGTCATTTCATCGGCGTTCATGATAAGGCTGCCTACGGTAAGCTTCTTTTCATTTTTTATATTTGAGCGGCGAAGTAAAGCGCCAATGCGAAGAATTAATTCTTCCATATCAAATGGCTTTACAATGAAATCATCAATACCGATATTAAAACCTTTTTGCTTTGCGGAAATATCATCTCTTGCGGACATAAATAGTATTGGAATGTCTTTATTTTGTTCTCTTACAAGAGAAGCCAGTTTGAAACCATCAATTTCGGGCATCATTATATCTGATATGATAAGATCAATTTTTATATCAATCATTCTGTCAAAGGCTTCGCTGGCATTGATACAGCCAACAGAACGGTAGCCATGCGCATCAAGGCTGGAACAGACTATTTTGTTGAGTTTAAGATCGTCTTCAACGACAAGAACATTTATCAATTTATGTTCTCCTTATTTAATTCTTCTTATGGGCTGTTTCTTTTTATAAGTAATTTCTGGAAATAGTAAAGGTTTCCAGTATTCTTCAAAATCTTTGATGGAGGAATATTGCGGAGTATCTTCAATGCTATTTAACCAGTTGGTAATTACAAGAATGCGTTCGCGGCGATTACGAAGGCTGGTTAATGCTTCATTACCTGTTATGCGTGTATCGTAACTGCGGATGCGACCTGATGAAATTTGCACCGTTTCGATTTCAGGGTTAATTGAAAGCACGGCTTCGGTTTCTTTAAAAATTATTATCCCGCTGCCCAATAAATCTAAATGATATTCATTCCAACCGTGAAAACCTCCGCCTAAATAATCCATTGCTATAATGGAAAATTCTCCATTTTCATTTTTATAAGAGAAAGGGAAACTGATCATTAGATTATCTCTATAAAAATTACGCAAAGGGTCATCAGGATTACCAAGATTCATAAATCCGAAAATTGCGTCTTGTTCCTCAGAATTAAAATTACCAAGTAATTTTTCCATTAACCCCTGGTGTTCGCCGTTTGAGCTCGATTTTACATACATTTCCTGTAACCCTGCGGCAATGAGAAACCCTTTTCCTAATTCCCAATCATAATCAATGCGCCCTTGTACGTTAAAAAACAGATCGGATTGTTTTGTTGTTTGCGAGGTGTCTATATTATATGAACTTCCAAATCTGCCGCTCATTGTATCGTAATACCAGATATTTGCGGAAGTTTGTGAAAATGTTCTGCCGGAAATAGAATGACCGTAGCAGCTTGAATATACTCGTGGGAAAGTTGTGCGCTCTGTACCATATTTAGGATCAAAAATAGAAAAAGCGCCGCCAGTATAATAAGGATTAAAAATGTAAAATCCGTCTAATGATGCTCTCATGTCCTCCGGATAACCAGCTTGTATCACGACCTGCCTGTCATCTGGTACAGGGATGATAGCCATACCGTTACGATCGCAAAAATGTCGGCTGCCGTCCCATGAATGGATCATCGCTCCTTCAAGCGAAATCCCCAGATCGGAATCTTTAACTAGTATCTGTACATCACGGGCAAAGAGTGAATAGACGCTGAGAAATAATATCACCACTGGCAAGAACGGTTTAACATTATATTTATTCATGTTCACTCCTTTGAAACACTTGACATATATGTAACAAATGATAAATTATTAATTACACAGGGAACAGGTATTTTAATTGAAAATGAACAGATCAGTAAATTAGTAAAAGATGTTACAAAAGGGGGAATGTGTTGCAGAAATCCAGTTCACACAACAGGCAGGTGCAGCGTACAAAGTCATGGATATTTGACGCTCTTATGCTTCTGATGGATGAGAAACCATACGAAAATATTACTGTTTCGGATATTGCTGATAAGGCTGGTATTGCTCGCCCGACTTTTTACCGCAATTTCGATGATAAAGACGAGGTTGTTTTACAGTATCTTAATAATTCTTTTGGAACAGAAAACGATGATAAACAAAATAATATCATTTTATTGTTTGATAATAAATATTTAATTAAACATCAAAAAAATTTAAAAAAAATTCTTTCAACTGCAAGTATCGAAAACCGTATTTACCATGAATTGCAGAAATATACATTGTCTTTGACGGAACGCTATAAAAAACAACTTTCAGCGGAAGATTATTTAATATGCCGTTATAAAATTTGTTATCAGATTACAGGCAGTCTTAGAATCATTTTTGACTGGTTTATTAATAATATGCCAATGCCGGTTGATAATATTATATCAATGCTTAATGCGATGAATGTTCCTAAAACTGTACAATATCGTAATATACCAGGTGTTATTGTGCGGCTGAAAACCGCCTGACATTAAAAGTGCATAATTTACAATTGCTGCAATTGACAATTGCTTGGTAAAATAAGTACATTTAATACATGAGTGAATATCTGATTGACGGCGGAATTCCATTAAACGGAACAATCAGGGTAAGCGGAAATAAAAACGCCGCTCTTCCCTGCATTGCGGCGGCGCTTTTAACCGATGAACCTGTCACATTAAGGAATGTCCCCGAAATCGAAGACGTGCGGGTAATGCTTGACACATTTGAGGCGCTGGGAGGAAAGGTCGAAACTCCGCAGCCAAACGTAAAAAAACTGCACCTGCCGGATATAAAATCTTCCGAAATTCCCACTGAACAGGCGAAAAAAATCAGAGCGTCCATACTTTTCGCGGGCCCTCTTCTTGCCCGCACCGGAAAGGTGATCCTTCCCCCTCCCGGCGGCGATGTAATCGGAAGAAGAAGGCTTGACACACACTTCCTCGCGCTTACCGAACTCGGTTCAAAGGTAAAGGTTGGCGACTCATTTACTTTCTCCGCCAAATCACTTAAAGGCGCCGATATTTTTCTTGACGAAGCGTCAGTAACCGCGACGGAGAACGCGATCATGGCGGCTGTCCTTGCCAAAGGAAAGACGATTCTTACTAACGCGGCAAGCGAGCCGCATGTGCAGGATCTTTGCAGAATGTTAGTACAGATGGGCGCGCAGATAGATGGAATAGGCTCCAACATTTTAACCATTACAGGTGTAAAAAAACTTTCCGGCTGCGATTTTGAAATCGGCCCGGATTTTATGGAAGTCGGCTCTTTTATCGGCCTTGCTGCCGCGACAGGAGGCGATCTACATATCGAAGGCGCGCGTGCACAGGACATGAGGCCGGCGAAAATCGCGTTCGGCAAACTGGGAATTGTCTGGGCTCAGGAAGGAAACATTATCCATGTCCCAAAAAATCAGCCGATGGAAGTGAACCACGACCTTGGCGGCATGATTCCAAAAATCGACGACTCACCATGGCCGGGTTTCCCGCCTGATCTTATAAGCATAATTATTGTAACAGCCACCCAGATAGACGGGACGGTATTAATACACGAGAAGATGTACGAATCGCGCATGTTCTTTGTGGACAAGCTGATTGGAATGGGCGCGCGCATTGTGTTATGCGATCCGCACCGCGCCGTTGTTACCGGTCCTGCAAAACTGCACGGCTCGGAACTGACCAGCCCCGATGTGCGCGCCGGAATGGCAATGCTGATAGCCGCGATGTGCGCCCAGGGCAAGAGTGTTATCCGCAACGTTTACCAGATAGAGCGCGGTTACGAACATTTAACGGAAAGACTCACGGCTCTGGGCGCGCGCATACAGCGCACCGAGTGACGGAAATGAAAAAAAACACTGACAGCGGCAAAAAAAGAAAACCCAATTTATCCAAATTTTTATTTTGGGATACAAACACGCGCAAACTGGATTATGAAAAACGCGCATCATTTATACTGGAACGGGTATTTACAATGGGAATGCAGGAAGACGAATGGAAAGTGATTAAATATTATGGAAAAGAACGCATACGAAAAGAAGTTATAAAATGCAGGGCGCTTGACAGAAAGACATTGAATTATCTGAGTGTTTTTTATGGGATACCAAAAAAGGAATTTGCATGTTACAGGAAGGATGTGTTTCAGAAAGGCTTTTAAAGCTGCTAAGAAAACTGCAAACAGAAAAAATCTTTAAAGATTATTTTCTGGTGGGCGGCACAGCGCTTGCCCTACAGATAAAACACCGAAAATCTTATGACATTGACTTATTCACCCAAAAAGAACTGCGAATACAGGAAATCGAAAAATATTTAAAACAGCGCCATAGCGGAAAATATCAAATTCTTAATACCCGGAATATGATATATCAGGTAATGATAAACGATATAAAAGTTGATTTTGTTCATCATCCTTTTGAACTGGTTGAGCCTGTTTATAACGACAGCCAAATCAAATTCCTGGGAAAAAAAGATATTTCCGCAATGAAATTACACGCCATTGAAAACAGCGGCAACAGAGCAAAAGATTTTATTGATGTTTATTATTTACTAAGGGAAATACCGCTATATAAAATGTTTGATTATTATAAAATAAAATATTGCACAGAAAATATCTTTAATGCGAAAAGAAGCCTTGGTTTTTTTGACGATGTGCCAAAAGAAAGCTGGCAGGAAATATTAACAATTAACCAGAAAGTAACGGCAAAGATTGTAAAGAAAACTATCTTAAGCGCAATCCAGGAATATAATGACAGCTATTCATCTACAAACTGACCGACCCCATTGCCAGTATTTGCGAAGTCAGCACATCTATGGCCTTGATCACAAGGCGTTTTTGCGAACCTGTCCCTGATATGCTTCCCGTTACAACTACCGACGCTCCAATGAATTTGCCGATGGAGACAAAGGTATCGTCATCCACATTGCCTGA
>JAIRQN010000066.1 GCA_031256445.1 Treponema sp.
GATCAGTCTGCGCTGAATTTGGTAAACTTCCAGACCAGTCCCAGCACCATTCCCATACATTCCCGTGCATGTCATATAACTCCCATGCGTTGGGCAGTTTCTTCCCAACTTCATGCGTCATGCTGTTTGAATTTGCATCATACCATGCGTAATTGGTAAGATCGCTTTCATTGTTTCCAAAAGACCAGGTTGTTGTTGTTCCTGCCCTGCATGCATACTCCCACTGCGCCTCCGTAGGCAGCCTGTAACCTGTAGAACCTGCTACAACCTGTGCAGCGTCCCATGTTGCGTTACTGCTCGTTGGTACTACCCCCCAAACAGAGGGGTCTGTACTGTTATTAATCCTGTACGCAGGAGTCAATCCTTCCGCCATACTTAGCTTATTGCAGAATACAATAGCGTCATACCATCTTACACTTTCCACAGGGCGTCTGCCTTGCACTTCGCCGGATGCCTGGTTTGATGAAAAGGAACTTGGATTATTTCCCATAACCGCCTGATACTGCTGCTGAGTTACTTCATATTTACCCATGTAGAAACCGCTGGTTAATGTTATTGTGTATCCGTTTCTAGTAAAAGTACCTGGGTCAATCTGTACCATTTCCATGTTTATGTTGAAAACATCCCACTTCGCGTAAAGAGTTACATTTCCTGTTACCGTATAAGATGAACCTGCCGCGTATGTCGTTCCGCTGCCGTTTACACTTGTGTTCCAGCCGCCAAATAAATATCCGGTTTTTACAAGATTTCCCTGACCAGGCAATGTAATATTTGCACCCTGATTTGCGCTCATCGTGGCGGGAGCAGTTCCGCCTGTAGAGCCGTTGGCGTTAAATGTAACTGTGTAAGTGATAGTTGCAGCAGTATTCCACTCCGCGTAAAGAGTTACATTTTCTGTTACCGTATAAGATGAACCTGCCGCGTAACCCGTTCCGCTGCCGTTTGCCGCGGTATTCCAGCCGCCGAAACTGTATCCGGTTCTTGTAAGATTTCCCTGACCAGGCAATGTAATGCTTGTGTTTTTGATTGTGTTTACCGGCGCAGGCGCCGTCCCGCTTGCCGCGCCGTTAGCGTCAAAAATGACAGTAACGCCGCCTCCCGCCATTAAACGCAGCGTCTCAATATCGTCACCTAACAAACAATTTGTTAATGTAAACGTAGATATAACAAAAAGTATGAATAAAAAAACCGCGGATGTTTTGAAAGTTTTTAACATAAATTCACTCCTCACTTAAAGTCTGTCTATAATGCAGACACATTGCAGACAGCCCCACTACTTAAACCGTTTCACAATTCCGAACGCCAGCTTGCTGCTCGCAGAGCCGAAGTCAGTTTTAAGCGAATAGGAAATATTCAGTATGTCAAGGAAATTAAAGCCGGTAACAACATCGGCGGCAAACGCGCGCACAGGGGCTTCCCCGTAATCAAAGGTATAATTGCCTGTCATGAAACCCGCTCCGGCCCCTATGTACCAGCCGCCCCTGTTCCTGAACGGCGCGAAGTAACCCAAACGGGTAAAGGGGTAAACCGAAAAATAGCTTTTAACGTCTTCATACATGCTGACAAAACCAATGTCCAGCCCGAGCTCTATAAAAATATTGCGCGCCGGCGCTATAGTCCCGTGCACGGTAGCGACTAAAACCGGATCAGCGAAAGAGGTGCCTGCGGAAAAGCCCAGTGTCTTATACCGCGCCGGGTCTTCCTTTTTTTGCGCTGAAGGTTTCGGCGCGGGAACCGGCCTTGGGGCGGGCGCAATTGCGGGCTGCGGCGAAGGGCGCGCCGCCGCAGAAACGGCGGGAACCGCTTCAACCGCAGGTTCAGCTTCAGGAGCCGCCGGTACGGCTTCCGCCGGCAGTTGCGTTTCAGGAGCCGGCCTTAGCGCGGCGGAAGGAGCGGGAACCGGCGCTGGCTGAATCACGGGAGCGGGAACCGGCGCCTGGGTAACCGCGGCAGGCTGAGGGTTAAAATAAGCCTTCCCGAAGTACTGGCTGTATATGGCCGGTATCTGTCTCCTTTCGCTTGCGCGCGATACCGCCGCTCCTGTCTGATCAAATATTTCTTTTATATCAAGTCCGGGCGTCTTCAAATTGTCCAGTAAATGGCTTGTGAACAGGCCGTTCCTCCCCGTCCCGTCAGACGCAACAGATCCCGCGCTTGTGGCGTACACTATTATGCTGTCGGCAGGCTGGTTGGAAACCACGGTAAGCCCCCTGCTGCCGGAACGCGCCCAGCCAAACGGGTTGTCGCGGCACGCGTCCAGTACGATAACGTTAAGCTCGTTCCCGGCGTCATTGAGTTCGCTTAGCATATACTGAACTGACACAGCCCTTTCGCGTAACGCGTTCTCGCTCGGTATGCTCGCTCCCACAGGAATGAGGTAATTGGAGCCTCCCGACTGTACGCCGTGTCCGGCGTAAAAGAAAAAACCGTAAGAATCCCTGGAAACGGAAAGCCTGTTTTTCAGCCTCATTATGGCTTTTTCCATCTGATCAAGGTTCCCGTTAAGCACCGTGTCTACGGTAAACCCGAGCTCCTGCAATGCGGCGGTTATGTCGTTTGCGTCGTTCACAGGGTTGCTGAGCCTGCTCAGGCCTGTATAGGAACCGTTGCCTATCACAAGCGCGTACTTATGCGTAACGGAAGCATTCTGCTGGGCAAAAGATATTGCGGTAACAGCCAATAAAAGCATTAAAACGGCAAGCGGTTTTTTCATGATGAAATTCTCCCTTTATTTAGAGTTTGTCCATTTTGTAGACAGACACTATTTAGAAAATTATATCAAAATTTAAAAGTTTTTTCAATAAACCCGCCCTAAAGGGACTGAAAAACGGTGCCCGACCCTGCGCGTGACCCTGTTATTTTTTATGCAGGTCTTATGTATGCGTTCAGGAAAAACTCCAGCGACGATCTTGAAAGATTCCTGTAATGAAGATCATACAGGAATTCTCCAAAAACCAATTCATTTTCATGAATTGCCAGTCTGCGGTCAAACAGGTTTAATGCCGCCTGAGCAAGCAGGTATGAAATATATTCATTATGAAATTTTCCTGCAAAACCAAGAATTTTAATGGATTGATGCGCAAGCTCAATGGAAAATGGCTTTATTACAGAAAACCAGTATAACAACACCGCCACTTCCCTGTGAATATAAGGTGACGTAGATTCAATTTTTAAACCATAATCTGAAAATTTTAATAAATTCTTTTTTGGCGTTGATGATAATTGCCTGGAATTATTAATTCTGGCTTGCAGGCGTTTCCCGCCATAAATGTCTCTTGAGTATTTAAATAACGCCTGATCAAGTAAAACAATATTACAATCCGGCTCACGAAGCTCTATCTTTTTTTGAGTAATAATATTGGTATAAATCTGCTTTAGTACATCAAGTATAGCATCAATGGCTTCGTTTTTATCTCTAAGTTTAAAATCATCCGTTGAAGGATCAAAATTATAAGAACCATCAGGGTTTTGAAGATAACAATAATCAAACAAGATATGATTAAAGAAATTATGGCTCAAGATTTTCTCCCAAAGAATTACTCATATCAGCAGTAACAGCCATAATGATTTCTTCATCTGATTTTTCTTTCCTTGGAATTTTTATTGAATTTGGATTGGGATTTTCCTTTGCCAAATAAATGGACTCTCTTGGAAAAACAGTCTCGTCCATTAAATTTATGTCTCTTTTGTACATTTTTCCTCCAAAGTTTTACAGTAGGGGTATTACTGAACCCGCCGCCAGCCAACCTCAAGGAACTAAAGCCTCTCCATATACCCCCGGTTTCTGGAAAGTCTTCTTCCGGCATTTAACAAATTGCAAATAAAATTTAAAAACTACGCATACATTGTATCAGTTCTGCCCTGGATCTGGCAAGTGGAAAAAAAATATCCGGGAAATTTCGTCTACAGGTGGCCTTCGTTCAGAATAATAATATCCACCCTGCGGTTGTTCTGGCGGCCTTCGGGGGTATCGTTGGATGAAACGGGAACAGTAGCGGCGAAACCCGCTATCTGGAAACGGTTTTCGTCAAGGCCAAGAGCCGCAAGATAGCGCAGTATCGCTCTGGAGCGTTCTACCGATAACTGCCAGTTGTCTTCCCACGGGCCGCTGGGGTCTACATCAACCGCGTCTGTGTGGCCTTCGATTCTGAATTTGTATATTCTTCTGTTGCCATCCTTGTCTATTCTGTCCAATAAATCATCGGAAGCCAGATAGGTTCCCAGGCGCAAAAGAATGTCTCTTGTCGCCTCGATATTAATCCGCGCGCTTGCGGAGTTGAAAAACGCGTCAGCGGCAAGAGTTATAACAAGGCCGCGCTCGTCCTGGGTTACTTTTATTTTATTTGAACGGATTTCCGGGGCGAAAACGGAAATTGCCTTGCGCATCGCCGTTCCCATTACCCTGCCGCGTTCCATGGAGGGAAGGGACATAATAGTATTGCCCAAATCGGCGGCGCGGCCGGCAGCAAGCGTAAGGCCTCCGGCAAGAGAGCCGATGCCGCCCACGCGCATTGATGTGGAAATTGCGTCTAACTGTCCCTGTGTGACATCATCGGGATTGAACATAATTATAAAGAAGCATAGAAGAAGCGTAATCATGTCTGAATACGTCGTCATCCAATCGGGCGGCTTTAGTTCATCGGTTTTTTTCTTACGCGCCATATTTTACCTTAACCAGTTAGTCTTTGAGCAGTTCCGCTTCCAGGGTTTTGCGAAGAGAAGGTTCCAGGTATGCCATCAGTTTCATGGCAAGAATACGGGTATTGTCGCCGGCCTGAATGGAAAGAACTCCCTCAATAACCATTTCTTTTATTGAAGCTTCCGCGGTAGATTGCCCTCTTAATTTTGTACTCCAGGGCGCGACAGTTACGTTTGCGATTAATGAACCGTAAAGGGTTGTAATAAGAGCCATCGCCATGTTGGGGCCGATGGACGATTTATCTTCAAGGTTACTTAACATGTTTACAAGACCGATAACCGTTCCCATCATTCCGAAAGCCGGAGCGGCGCCTGCCCATGTCATTAAAAGAGCGTGAAGAACGGTATGACGGGACTGCATTTGAGTCACTTCCAGTTCCAGAAGATCGCGGATAATGGCGCCGTCTGTGCCGTCTACAACAAGGCGAAGCCCCTTTCTCATAAATTCATCATCAAGGTCTTCAAGTTCATCTTCCAAAGCCAGTAAACCCTCACGGCGGGCTTTTTCGGAAAAGGCGACAAGTTTTTGAATGATTGCGGATTCATTAAAAGACGGCACGCTGAATGTGCGCTTGATAGCGCCGAAAACGCCAAGAGAGACATTCCATTTATTGGCGACCATAACTGCAAAGTAAGAGCCAAGAACTACAAGAGCGAAAGAAGGCAGGTTTAAAAGACGGGTTAAACCCAACATGCTTCCCGCTGTAGAGATAGCGGTAAAAATAACCATGCCAAAAGCGCCAACCAAACCAAGAATTGTTGCTAGATCCATACCTTTTTACTCCTGTACCACATGCGGCCTTAACCGGTTACGGTAGGCGTCGATTCTTTGCAAAACATCGTCCGCTTCTTCCCGCACAATGTACGTCTTGCCCGACAGCATCACCAGCGCTGTATCGGGACGGATTTCCATACATTCAATCTGATGCGGATTAATGTAATATTCCGTCCCGTCCAGGCGGGTAACTTTTATCATAAATTGATTTAGTGACCAGTGTATAGTGTTCAGTGTCAAGCGCAGTTGTCATCGCCGGATAATCACTGCGCATTACACACTAGTCACTGGCCGCCTTTCTCCTTACCTCTTAAGCGACAGCAGTTCCTGCAGCAGCTGATCGGCCGTCTGTATTGTTCTCGAATTCGCCTGGAAACCGCGCTGGGTAACGATCATGTCTACAAACTGATCAGCCATATCAACATTGGACATTTCAAGAGCGCCGGCCATTATTTTGCCTTTCCCGGCAATTCCCGTAGGCCCGATGTTGGCCGAGCCTGAGTTATTCGACATGCGGAATGTATTGTCTCCGGATTTCTCAAGTCCGCCCTGGTTCGGGAATGTGGCAAGGGCCACCTGTCCCAAAGTTCTGGTGCTGCCGTTGGAATAAACGCCGGTGATGATGCCGGAAGAGTCAATTTTAAAATTATCAAGATAACCCATTGTACGGCCGTCCTGTTCTACCATTTTTGTGGAACTGGATTCCGCGTACTGCGTGATTGAATTGGTAAAACCGCCTACATTGCCGAGGTTAAGGACAAATTCCTGCCTTACCAAAGTGCCGTCATCATTGGGGGTAGCAGTCTGAACATCATAGGCGACATTCATCTGCACCTGCCCGCTTGCTCCGGATTCATTGCCGTCTCCGTCTATTGCAGATAACAAAGTTCCGCTGTTGGAAAAGTTAACCGTAAATGTTACAGGCCCGCCGGCGGGAGGCGCTTCTTCGCCGAACCCGATTGAAGCGTTGGTGGAAACTTCATTCTGCGGATCGACAGCCACAGTTGCGTTCCAGCTGTTAACGGTTCCGGGCACCCTTGTAAAATCGACCTGCAAAATGTGCCTGTCGCCGAAGCTGTCAAAAATGTCAATGGTTGTTGACCATGTAGACCGCAGTATCTGATCGGCGCTGGGATTATCGGGCAGTTCAGGAATGCGTTTATCAAGGTTACACGCAAAATCGATCATTGTAGTCGCTCTTGCGGGGTCTTTGCCGCCTACAGGAATCGTAAGCTGCTCCACAGGGCTTGAAACATCAATGACTGTGTAACCGTTAATTTCTCTGGACATCCAGCCCTGGACTTTCATGCCGTTCGCGGGATTAACCATGATGCCTTCCGAGTCAACAGTGAACGCGCCGGCTCTTGTAAAGAGCTGCTTGCCGGCGTCATCAAGGATAAAGAAGCCCTGTCCCTGAATAGCCAGGTCTGTCGGGTTTCCGGTCGCCTGCATACTGCCCTGAATGTGAAGCGTGTCAATGGACGCGATGGACATTCCAAGACCGACTTCTTTGGGGTTTACGCCGCCGAGGTCTTCGGTCGGACGCGCCGCGCCCTGCAGCTGCTGGTAAATAATGTCCTGAAAATTGACCCGGTTGCGTTTAAAGCCGGTTGTGTTGATATTGGAAATGTTATTGCCGATAACATCCATTCTGGTCTGGTGATTTTGAAGTCCGGATACGCCGGAAAACAATGATCGCATCATAAGATTACTCTCCTCTGTATTTAATCAGCATAAACCCTGATTACCTGATCCCAATTATAAAAAGTTCCGTTAACCAGCACCTGGGGAGATTCCCCTCTGCTGACTGCCTGAACCATACCCTGTACCGTGTGTTCGCCTTCAACCAGCTCAATATTCTTTCCAAGAGACGAAGACGCTTCGCTTCCGCTTAACATCGCCGTAAGTTTGGAAAAATCCTGCGCCATTCCGGTCATCTGTTCCAATGTGGAGAACTGCGCCATCTGGGCGATGAATTCCTTGTCCTGCATCGGCGCAGTCGGGTCCTGATACTTAAGCTGCTGAATTAGGATTTTAAGGAAATCGTCTCTGCCCAAATTCTGCTGGGCCTGCCTTGCAGGATTCAACTGAAGATTAAAATCGCGGACTTGTTTTTCCATTTCAATTTTATCATGCGAAGTCATGAACGGTTTAATATCCATACAATCTCCTGTTTTTACGCGAGCAAATTGATTGATGCAGGCGTCCGCCTGAAGAAAACATCAACCAGGAACATTTCCTGTTCCGCGCTGCTTGCCGAATTATCGTCATACCGTGATGCGACATTCTCCGGAGCAAACCTCGATGCGTCCCCAGACGCGTTATCAGACTGCGCGTTCCTGCCGTCAGCGGTCAATGACAGATCCAGTTCCGCGTTTTCATAGCCTGAGTCCCTGAAAGCCTGTTCCAAAGAAGCAACTTCCTTTTTAAAGGCATTCATGGCTTCTTCGCTTTCAACGACAATATGCCCCGTAATCTTGTTTTCGGCCATTTCCAGATGTATCTTTACATTTCCAAGACTTTCGGGTTTTAAGGCAAGCCGGATTGTGCCCTCTCCTCCGTTGCGCAGCGCCATTGAAGCGTGACGGACAATATCGCCGTTAAAGTTCTGGTGCAGCTCTCTTGCGAGCATATTTTCAAGGGCGGAGCCCGCTTTTGCCTCCCAGCTTGTATTTGGCTGGGCGTTTGCCTGCGAGCCCTGGCTGGGAAGGCGCAGTTCAAGGGTTATCTCTCTTACGCTTTCGCCCTGTACCCTTGTATCCATTCCCGCGTTCACGCGCATTTCCCCGCCCTTTATTCCGTCCGCCGCAGACGGGGTTCTGAAATCACGGATATCAAAGGCGACCCTGTCGCGGCGGGAACGGTTACGCATCTCGTCCAGCCGGCCGCGGCTTTCTTTTTCAGGCTCTTTCTTTAAAACAGCCTGCTCTGCGCCGGGTTCAGTTTTAGCTTCAATTTTTTCGCTCTTGTTGCCGGAACGGCCTTTTTTGCTGTTGGCTTCCGCGAAAGCGGACTCTTTCAGATGCGCCGCCTGAAAACCGGCTGCGGATTGATTAACCTCATCTGTTAAACCGGCGGCGCTGCCGGCTGTGTTTTCAGCGTGAAGTCTTGCGCCATCACGCTTTGCGGCGGATACCCTTAACGCGCCTTCAGTTTCTTCAGCGCCTGATTCAGCGGTGCTGGAATCATTTAACGGTTTTGCGGAAAGCCCATTGAACAGTTCACTGTCAAAGTCAGCTTCACCGTTAATCATTTCATCAGAATTAATTAATTGATGTTCCAAATCATGAAGGAAATTCAACTGCTCCTGCGGGAAATCAGTCTTTAACAGATCCGCTTCCATCAATTCATCCGCGGATAATTCAGCGTCATGTAATTCTGTTTTACGCGGAATGCCGAAAAGAACGTTTTCGCCCGTTACCGCTTCGGATTCTTCGCCTTTACTATCCGGTTTTATCTGAACTTCGCCGTCATCTTTTGATTTTCGCAGTAATCCGGCAAGGAGTTTTGCGAATGCCGAAGGTTGCGCATCCATGCGCTGCGCATCTGTGCGCTGCGAATATTTTTCGTCTTCTTCCTGTTCAACTCTTGACGGTTCTTCGGCTGTTGCAGCTGCCGCCGCATTCGCAGCGGAGCTTCCAGCGCCTGCGGGATACGCTTCCTGGAACGAAGTATCTCTTGCAGGTTCTGAATAAGCGGAAATGGTCATCACCATCCGGCCTCCTAATAAAGAAAGTTTCACCGCAAACAGCGGACCGGAAGGCGGTTATTGCTTACAGGCTGGGGGGCCTGCCTGCCATTTTACGTTGCAGTTCAGCCGCCCGGGCCGGTTCCATCAGGGAGAACCAATAGGCGACAACTGAAGTTGTTCCCTCGGCCTGCGCAATTTCCTCAGTCTTCCGGAGAACGTCGATAGCATCCTGATCATCCAGCGCGGCCAAAATGCCAACCGCGTTCTGCGGCGGCATACCGGTCAGATACCGGGCATTCTGCTCAACATTCTTCTCCTTATTTTCGGCATCAGCGGCCTGAGCTCTGAGAGAATTTTCCCGTTCATCAAGCGCTTTTTGACGATCTTCAAGTTCCTGGGCCATTTGCTCAATTTCGCCATAACGGGCGTCCAGCGAAGTTTGGCGGGTATCCATTTCCATGTTCCGTAATTCCAGAGCTTCCAGCCTGATTGCCAGCCTTTCAGCGTCAAGATTGAGAATTTCATCCGGATCAACTTTCGGCTGAGTTCTGCCTTCTCCGGGTATAAAGGGGATAAATTTATAAACAGGAGCCAGGACGCTTTTTGCGTCAATTACATTAAGATAATCGAACCAAATAATACCGCCCACGGCCAAAATCGCAATGAGCAGCAATAGAACTATTGATCTGCCTATCATTTAAATCTCCCAAATCAAGCAGGTAACATTTTATCATTTTTTTGGATAAAACTCTACCTGTCCTCTATTTAATATTTCGGAAAAAATTAATTAACTCTTGAAGGATATCATCATTATTAACGTATATACCCCGGAAAACAGAGGGAAATTCTTGAGTTTAACGGTTTTTTTGTGTAAAATTAGGTATGGCGCGTGAACAGGTAGCTCCAACAAAAAGCAATCTCCTAAAAGTCAAGGAAAGGCTGAATATCGCTCAGGAAGGGTATGACCTTTTGGAGCAAAAACGGGAAATTCTGGTTTCGGAACTGATGCGAAGAGTGGAACAGGTTAAGCTCCTTGAAAGGGAAATGGACACGCATGTAAAAACCGCGTACCCGGCCCTTAAAAGGATGCTTCTTGCTGTGGGCAGAGAACGCGCGCAGAGGCTGGCTCAGAACATTTCATATAAATTTGATTTAAGGGAAAAACAGGTAGTCACGGCCGGAATAAGGCTGCCGGGACTGGAAGTGCGGCTTCCGGAGGTTGATCTGAAATATTCACCGGTAAATTCATTTGCAGAATGCGATGAAACCGTGATAGAATTCTTCGAGCTGCTCAAGATATGCACAGAATTGGCGGCAATCAGGACAATCGCCTGGCGGCTTGCGCGTGAAGTAAGGCGCACGCAAAGACGGGTAAACGCTCTGGAAAAAATGGTAATCCCGACAGCCAGTGAAACAAAAGCATACATTGAGTCCGTGCTGGAAGAAAGGGACAGAGATTCGTTTTTTACAAGCAAGCTGTTAAAAAAGAAAGGAGTTTCGGGACAGGTAAAATGAAGCCTCTTGTATCAAATATTGTCGCAGCGATAACGGGAACAGACGCCTCGATTTTTGCGGCCAAGTACGGCATTGTTCTGGCAAAGCAATACCATTGCAAACTGACCGCGGTTTATGTTGTTGATACGGCGACAATCAAGCAATTAATGCTTAGCAAAATTTTTCTGAAAGAAGAGGGCGCGGATTATGAGAAAAGCCTGGAGACAAACGGCAGCAGATATCTTGATTTTGTTGAAGAGCTTGCCAACGCGAAGGGAGTAAAAATAGACAGGGTTATGCGCAAGGGTGCGATTTATACGGAAATACTGCAAACAAAGAAAGAAAAAAAAGCCGACTTAATTCTGCTTGGAGGATGGGAAAAAGACACGCACACAAGAGATATAATCGGTCATTCGCACCGTGAAATAATGGCAAACGCAAAATGCTCTGTTGTGCTTGTTAAAGAGCCGAATATTGATCAAATATACAGACATTCATAAAATCAGAGAAGGTAATATATGAGAGTAGCGGTTGTAAGCGTGCCGCCTGTTAAAAGCGCGCCGCCCGATTATGTGCGGTCGCTGGCAGAGGGAATGAGAGCGATGGGGCATTATGTGGATATTATTGACGGGTGGGCGGGCGAAAACGAAGGTTTCAGGCTTCCCGGCTATGATTATATAGCGGTGGTTTCACAGCCAATATCATTTTTATCCGGAAAAATTCCATCGGTCATTCCAAAATTACTGGCGGCAGGAAGCACTCTTGTCGGCAAAAAGAGCGCGGCGTTTATAAAGAAGACAGGTCTTTTCAGCAACAGGGCACTTTCCAACCTGATGAAAGTTATGGAAAAAGAGGGAATGCGGATTAACTGGAGTGATATTTTACTTAACAGCCCGCATGCACAGGCAATGGGAAAACAAATCGGCGCATAGTTGAATAATCATTACGATCTGCTCGGAATAAAACAGGATGCGTCAGCCTCTCAGATAAAAAAAGCGTTCAGGCAAAAAGCGAAACAGCTTCACCCTGATATTGCCGGCTCCTCGAAATCAGAGGCAATGCGCAAACTTTTAAGCGCATACGAAGTGCTTTCCAGTCCTGAGCGCCGGTTCGAGTACGACAAGGCATACTCGCGCTTTATAAAAAAAATCGGTTTTGATTACCGGACATGGCTTTCCGGGCGCAATGATCCGGAAAGTCAGGCAAAGCTGATATTTTTTGAACTGCTCCAGCTTGAAGAAGAGTGCGCGATTGAGGCCTGGCGGAAAAACGGCGGCCTTGATTTCCGCATGAAAAAACATATGGACAGGGAAGACTGGATGGACTGCCTGTACATTCTGGCGGAAGAACTGGACAGAAGGGAGTTTTCTTTTGAAGCGTTCAAATTGTTAGCTGAAATTCTTGCCGAAGAGTACCGCCGTCCCTATTTCCGGCTTTTTACTCCCGAGATAGAAAAGTATTTCAGCGATCTGGTTAAACACAGGCTAAAGGCGCAGGTAGACGAAGAAATCTGGAACCGCTGCATGGAAATTATAGCGGATCTGGAAAAATTAAAGGCAGAAAAATGATTCGTTTAAAAAATGAAAAGCAGATTAACGGCATCAGGAAATCATGCAAGATGCTTTCGGCAATGTACCGCGAGCTTATCCCGCTTGTAAAACCAGGCGTTCAGACAATTGAGATTGACTATTGGGTAAGGGACTGGATAAAGAAAGCGGGCGGAAAACCGGTTTTTTTGGGATACTGCGTAAAGAAAAAACCTTTCCCCGCGGCAATCTGCATTTCAATTAACGATGAGGTTATCCACGGCATTCCGTCAAAAAGGCGCGTCAACAGCGGAGATTTGGTTTCGCTTGACTGCGGCATTGCTTACGGCGGCTTCATCAGCGATCAGGCTGTCAGTATAGAGACAGGCAAGGTAAACGCCCAGGTGAAGAAACTGAATACTGTCACCATAGAATGTCTTTACAAAGGCATCGGGGCGGTAAGGGCCGGAGACAGGCTTTTGCAGATTTCCCGCGCGGTAGAAAGCCACGCAAAATCCTTTGGTTACGGAATCGTGCAGGAATACTGCGGCCACGGAGTCGGGCTTGCCCTTCATGAAGATCCCCAGGTGCCGAACTATCCGCACGGTTCAAATCCCAAAATGAACAACGGTATGGTCATCGCGATTGAACCCATGATAAATTCCGGCGCGCAGGACATAGAGATTCTGGAAGACGAATGGACGGTTGTCACTTCCGATGGAAAGGTTTCTTCGCATTGGGAGCATACAGTAGCCATATTCGGCGGTAAAACGGAAATACTGACTGACCCCCTGGAACATTTATGCAGGGAATAGGTTTGTAACTATTCATTAAGTTCATTAATTTGTTATTATAAGAATTAACTAAAATAATCTACAGGAGTTGTTATGAATGTAATACAAAAACTTTCATCAAAAAATTTATTAATTTTTAATCTGGTTCTTATTGGAGCCATTTTTGGATTTTCTCTGGCATTTTTATCTTTTTCCTGTTCCACGCCAACGGCGCGCCTTCACGGCAAACACGCAATGGCGCAGCAAAATTCAATTTCCATACCGCAGGATGCGCTTGCCGCGGCTGAAGGATTGCAGACCGTATTTCACGCGGTGTCAGAGAAGGTTCTTCCTTCTGTTGTGGAAGTAAAAACAGTTTCGGTCAGACGTCATCAGCTGCCCAATATTCCCGGCATTCCCTGGGATTTTTTCTTTGGTCCGCGTGACAGGGAAAGAGGGCCCAATAACGGACAGGAGCGGGAATACAGGTCGCAAAGCCTTGGTTCCGGAATCATTGTCCGTAACATTAACGGCGTTTATTACGCCCTTACAAACAACCATGTTGTGGAAGGAGCTTCCGAAATCAGGGTCGCTACCAAGGACGGGCAGGAATACCCGGCTGAACTTGTCGGAAAAGACGAACGCAAAGACCTTGCGATGATTTCATTCAAAACAGACGATGTTTACCCTCTGGCGGTATTGGGTGACTCTGATAGAGTCGCTGTCGGGCACTGGGCAATCGCGATGGGCAATCCTCTTGGAGAGCAGTTTTCATTCTCCGTTACATTGGGCATTGTAAGCGCGGTAGGGCGTACGGGAGGTCCCGGCGGAAATATCAACGACTTTATTCAGACAGACGCGCCTATCAATCAGGGGAACTCCGGCGGCCCGCTTGTGAATATCAGGGGAGAGGTAATAGGCATCAACACATGGATTGCTAGTAACACATCGGGCGGCGGCAATGTCGGTCTTGGTTTCGCCATTCCCATCAATAACGCGAAACGCTCCATTGATGAATTTATCACAACCGGTTCCACCAGTTACGGATGGCTCGGCGTTTTACTGTCAGATCCCGGCAGGGAAACGATCGCTTCCATGGGTCTTGAAGGCAAAAGAGGCGCTCTTGCGTCACAGGTTTTCATAGGCTCTCCCGCTGACAAGGGCGGAATTAAACCAGGCGACTTTGTCACGCATGTAAACGGCAGGGAAACAAGGGGCTCCAATCAACTGACAATGATGGTCGGCGATCTTAAACCGAATGATACGGCGGTATTCTCAATCATCAGGGACAAAAGAACAATGGAAATAAGAGTGCGCATTGAAGCGCGCACAGACCAGGTTTCTTCAGATAACAGAAAACTATGGCCTGGGGTTACCGTAGTTCCGCTTAACGATCAGATGAGGGAAAGCCTTGAACTTGATAAAAACGCGCAGGGGCTTTATGTGGCGCAGATTGTATCAGGCGGACCGGCTGACATTATGGGCCTGCGCAGGGGAGACAGAATTACGTCAGTTAACGGAGAAAATGTGCGCGATATCGGCGAATTTTTCAAAGCGTTACGTGAAAAGACAGACAGGGAAATGTGGTTCGGAATTATAAGGGGAGAATCCTCGCTGGAGACAATGAAGTACAAGAAGTAGGTTCAGACATCCACCCTAAAAACAGGGCGTTTTGTGCGGTTCTGATCGTAATTGAAAATGTCCGCGTTAAAACGGCGTTCCGCTTCCAGCGTAGAGGGAGGGCCGTGCCCGGGCAGCACAATATAATCGCCGGGAAGCGAAAGAAGGCGGCTGCGGAGCTTGTTCATCTGAGTGGCGGCTCCGTAGGCGCTGGCTGTGCTGCCCACAAGCCCCGCTGTAAGCACGTCTCCTGTGAACAGCATTCCGCCTATTTTATAAACAGCCGAATCAGAAGAATGGCCGGGAATTGAAATTACTTCTACCAAAAAACCGGAAATGACAAGACAATCCTTGTCTTTAACAAGATTTGCCTTATGCTCATTTATATACTGATTTACGGCAAATATTTCGGCGTTATATACGCGTTTCAGCGTACGCAGCCCGCGCACATGATTCATGTGATCGTGTGTTATAAGCACCGCCTTAAGATCAAAATTGTTGTTCTCGATTATTTCAAGGACGCTGTTTTCCATGCTTCCCGGATCGATAAGTATCGCTGTATTCTGCAGCGACAAATCGGTATTTTCCGTCCCCAGAACATAACAGTTGCTGAAACCATATGAACAGTACTGAAAAAAAAGTTTCATTGCTCTTCCTTCTCCAGTATGGCTTCGGCTGTGTTTGAAGATTTAAACAAAACATTTTTCTGCTTTGAGTTGATATAATTTACGCGCTTTAAATTGCAGTTAAAAAAGGTAGCCTTCTGTATAATGGCGCTGATAAATCTGGAATTGTACAGATTGGAATTATTAAATGAAACGTTGATTATTATGGTTCCTTCAAAATTAACATGCACCAGTTCCGAACTGTCAAAAGTACAGTCTTCGAATTTGGTTCCGGCAAACGAAATAAACTGTATATCCGATTTGGTAAAATTGCAGTTGTTGAATTTGGCAAAATCAAAAAAACTCATCCTGATCTTGACGCCGGCAAAATTGCAATTAAAAAAAGAAGCATCCTTAAAATTGCAGCCGTTAAGGCTGCGTTTTGAAAAATCTACGTCATCAAAACGTATGCCGGATCCGTTAAAATCTTTAATTGATACGCTTTGTTTAAAATATGCGCAAATTCGCAGATATTCCTGTTCCGGATTAGCCAAATGAACGAAACATAGATTATTTCCTGTGATAGCAGGCCTTCCGCATCCTGCAGCACAGGGATTTATGGAATACATACCTTACCAATATTAGCACATTTTCGGCTTTACAACCACTCTTTCGGCAGTTACAATGTTAGACATGTGCTGGTATTGCGGTTCGCCTGTTACAGACCCGGAACCGATTGGACGCTCCCTTCGCTGTCAAAACTGCGGAAAAGATCTGCGCGTGTGCAAAAACTGCCGGTTTTTTCTTCCGGGCGCCCGCGGAGACTGCCGCGAAACAAGCGCCGAACCGCAGGCGGAAAAAGAACGCGCCAATTTCTGCGACTGGTTTTCTCTTGACGCGAAATACCGGGGCGAAAATGCTCATCCGTCAGGTCCGGCGGCATTATCCAAAGAGAAAAACAAGGCTGACGAGGCAAGAGCCGCTCTGGATAATTTATTTAATTAGAATCTCATGCGGAAATTCAATAACAAACCGGTGCTATTTCTTGATTCAGGCATAGGCGGAATTCCCTATTGCAGGGATTTTCTTGACAGGAACGGGAATGAAGAAGTCTGCTATATCGCAGATCGCGAACATTTCCCTTACGGTTTATGCAGCAAGGAAGAATTAATTGCAATTCTGTCAGCATTAACAGAAAAGTTAATAACAGCGGCGGATCCAAAAATAATTGTAATAGCCTGCAATACAGCCACAATCTGCGCTTTGGAACACCTGCGCCGGAGTTTCAATCATGTTCCTTTTGTAGGAACAGTTCCTGCCGTGAAGCCCGCGGTAATGACAAGCCACAGCGGGAAAGTCGGCATACTTGGATCACAGCGTACGATAAACGACACCTACAGCCATAAACTCGCCGAGAGCCTGGGATTTCACGGCGACATTCTTGGAGTGCCGGCGACAGAATTGATTGAATTTGTCGAACAGCGTTTTGACAGCGCAAGCGGCAGGGAAAAAACTGATATAGTAAGAAAATATATTAACATTTTTCATGAGCATGGCGTTGATACGATTGTTCTGGCATGCACTCATTTTTTGTATCTTCAGGAAGAATTCAGGAAAGAGGCGTCTCCGCAGATAACAATTTTGGATTCTATCGCGGGAATTACCAAAAGAATTGAGTATCTGTTGGATGAAAATGACAGCCTGCTGCGGTCAGAAACCAATTTCAAACCTGCCCATCGTCTGCTCCTGACAGGGGAATCGCCTCCTGATTCTTTCTGGCAAAAACGCGCGCAAGCGCTTGGATTTAAGCTTGATTTGCTGAAAGATACATGAAAAACACAAATCATCCCGCTGACGCGGAAAAAACAGAAATTCTAAAAGGCCTTGTCATCCGCAGTTCGCGCAATATCATAACAGCGCGGATTGATTCAGCGGAACTTGAATGTAGAATAAAGGGAAAAGTATTAAAGGACGCGGAAAATCAGTATAATCCGGTCGCTCCCGGAGATGTGGTTGTTGTGGAGCGCAAAAACAATTCAAACTGCGCTCTTGTTCTCTCCGTAGAAAAAAGACGCAATGTATTCAGCCGATTTAACCAGAAAGGAATGTCAGCCCCCGGCGAAGCATCCCGCGCCAGCCAGCTTCTTGCCGCGAATGCGGACCTTGTGCTGTGCCTGTGCACTCCTGTTTCCCCTCCTTTCCGCCCGCGCTTTATTGACAGGGTGCTGCTTCAGGCCGAAGCCGCCGGAATTGAAGCTCTTGTTATCTGCAATAAGATAGACATTGAATATAACGACATTGACGTGAATGAGCGGCTGGAAGATTTTAAACGAATTGGCTATAAAATACTTTATGTTTCGGCGAAAACAGGAGAAGGCATGGATTCTCTTCGCGGTATAATCGCGGGAAAAACTTCTGTTTTAATCGGCCAGTCAGGAGTCGGAAAATCAAGCCTTATCAACGCGCTTTCACCGGGGCAGAATATAAAAGAGGGATGTTTAAATGAAAAATATGACCGCGGAGTTCACACAACAACGCTTTCTTTTATGGTTGAACTCGCGCAGGGAAACGGAACTTCCGGAAGCGCCGCTTCCGGCACGCGCATTATTGACACTCCGGGAGTGCGGCTTTTTATCCCGGACGGAATACAGGCGAATGAAGTAATCTCCCATTTAAGGGAATTTGCCCCTCTCGCGGGCAAGTGCAGTTACGGCTTATCCTGTTCCCATAAAACGGAGCCCGGCTGCAAAATAATGGAAGCGGTTACAGCCGGAGTTATTCACGAAGACCGGTATGAAAGTTTTCTTCGCATAACGGAAGACCTTAAAGGCATACAGAAAAATGATTGACAAACATACGCTTGCCGCAAAAACCCTTTCTCTGCTTGAATATCCCCAGATTACGGAGAAAGCCGCGTCTTTTGCCTTAAGCGAAGAAGCGGCAGCGGCAATAAAAGAATCTTCTCCTTTCTATGACGCGGATGAAGCGCAGGAGATAAAAACAAAAGTTTTAACGCTTTACATGACAATAAAATCAGCGCAGGGGGAGCCGTCTTCATGGCTGCCTTCCATAGGATTCCTTCTTCCCAAAATTGAAACCCAGGGCGTAGTTCTTGATCTAGACGAAGCTCTTGCAATCGGGCTTTTTGCAGAACGCGGCGGAGAATTAAAGAATTGGCTTATCAAAACCAATGATGAAAAAGAATACTTCGCCGCGTTATGCGCAGGTATTCCTGATTGCGCGCCTGCCGCCGCCGAAATTTTTAAAATAATTGACAGGGAAGGAAAGCTGCGCGATATTCCTGTGTTACGTGCCATAAAGAAACGCATCAGCAGCCTGGAAAGAGACCTGAAAAACGCGGTCTCCCTTTACGCCGGTAAAGATGATTACAGACGGATGCTCCAGTCGCCGCTTCCTTCGCAAAGGGACGGAAGGACTGTGCTCGCGGTAAAATCCAATTTCAGGGGCAGAATCAGCGGCATTGTGCACGAAGTGTCATCAAGCGGACAGACAATTTTTGTGGAGCCGCTTGAGGTTGTGGAAAAGAACAATGAAATCCTGATTGAAAAACGCAATCTGGACGCGGAGATTCACAAAATACTCCGGGAATTAACCGGGAAAATCGCCGCAAACGCAGAAAATTTAAAACAATTTCACCGGGCAGTCATAGAGCTGGAATGTTTAAGGGCAAGGGCAAAATACAGCGCGTCCATAAAGGGGCATTTCACGTTATTAAAAAACCCGCAGGATGATACAGAAAGCCTTGTTTTAAAACAGGCGCGCCATCCGCTGTTAAAAAAGGCGGTTCCCATCGACATTGAAATGAAAAGCGTTACGCGCACATTGATCATCACGGGTCCGAACACGGGCGGAAAAACCGTCGCTTTGAAAACACTGGGGCTTTTCGCCATGATGAACCAAAGCGGGCTTGCCCTTCCGCTTGATGAGGGAAGCGTCCTTCCGTTTTTTGACGGAATATACGCCGACATTGGCGATGAGCAGTCAATCGATCAGTCTCTTTCCACTTTTTCAGCGCACATAACAAATGTTTCGGCTATTGCTTCCTGCGCGACTGAAAATTCCCTCGTCCTCCTTGACGAGCTCGGTTCCGGCACAGACCCGCAAGAAGGCGGCGCGCTGGCGATGGCTATTCTGGATTTTTTAATTGCGAGAAATTCACGGATGATTATTACGACTCATCACGGTATATTGAAAAATTACGGCTACACAAGGCAGGGCGTGGAAAACGCCTCTGTTGAATTTGACGCGCGAACGCTTTCTCCTACCTACAGAATTATCAATGGAGTGCCGGGCGAAAGCAGGGCGCTTGATATAGCATCAGCTAACGGTCTTGACGCGCGGATTGTGGAAAAGGCGAGGAATTATATTAACGAAGAAAAATCTGACATTTCCGCGCTTATCACAGGGCTTGAACAGAAACACAAAGAACTTGCCAGCGCCGAGAAAAACAGCGAAATACAGCGGAAAAAACTGAATGAAGAAATAAGAAAAGCCGACCTTAAGGAACTGCAGCTGCGCCAGAAAGAGGCGGAATTAAAGCGTGAATCTGTAGGCAAACTGCAGGTATTCCTGCGAGAAAGCCGAAAAACGCTTGAAAACCTTGTCCGCGAGCTTAAAGAGGGAGAAGTTGACAGGGAAAAAACATTAAAGGTAAAAGAATTCCTGAACGATCTTGCACATAACGCCGAAAAAGAAAGCGCCGCCCTTGAGGAAGAAGAGAGCGAAATTGCTGTGCAATTTCAGATTGCGCATCAGACAGGCGCTGAAAATGCCGCAACCGGCCAGTTCTGCGCCGGAATGGAAGTTTTCGCGGGTCCTTCGAAACAGCGCGGCGTAATTGTCCGCAGCGGCAAAAAAAGCGCAGCATCCGGCGGATGCACGCCTGCCGGATGCGCGTCCGGAAATACATGGGTAGTGAAAATCGGTTCGCTAAAAATGACTTTCGCACAGGGGGAGCTGATTCCCGCCGCGCAAAAGAACGCGCCTGCCAGGGAGTCCGCCTCATGGGCGGCGGAATTCAATTCCGGCAGCGGCGCATCAGACAGGCGCGGCGCGGTTTTTGAGTTAAAACTTATCGGAATGCGCCTTGATGAAGCCACAGACGCGCTTCGCCGCCAGATAGAAGCCGCCTCCCTTAATGGTCTTAAAACATTTTCTGTTATCCACGGAAAGGGCTCCGGTATTCTTCAGAAGGGAATACATGAATATTTAAAAAAGGATAGCGCGGTAGAAGATTACTATTTTTCCCGCCCCGAAATGGGCGGCTTTGGCCGGACAGAAGTGGTGCTGAAGTAACTCAGTCCACAAGCGGTTCGTTGCTGTCCATTAAATCGGGAATTGTGTAAACCAAAGATCCGGACTGGCGCACGCGCAATTCGGCAAAACCTTTGGAGACCATCGCGTCCAGGTCTTTTTTCGCATCTTCAATCGATATATTGGCGGATAACGCCAGCTCGCTTGCCGTGAGAATCCCCTTGTTTTCTTTCGCCAACCGCAGAATTACGCGCTCTATTTTTTCTTTTTCCTGCGGGATAATGCGGAATTTGCCGTCATCAACATTCCGCCATGAATTTTTTCCCTGCCGCTCTTCCACTTTCCGTCTTATTGACTCTTCATGAATAGCCTCGCGGATATTCGCTTCCCTTACCTGCCCCGGTAATGTGAACAAATCATAAAACGCGCCTATCGTTCCAAGGCCGCCCGTGAGCATCCACAGCAATCCTGTTCCGGTCTTTCCCAGATAAAAACGGTGAAGACCCAGAACGCCGCAGCCGGAACACAGCCAGAGAAGATACGCTATTCCTGTGCTATACATAAATACAGATTACAGCTAATTACTTACGCCCGTCAACTCACTAATCGTTCTTATAGGGTTGTCCGGCGGCTTTTGGAGCGTAATCCTTTCCGCTGAACAGTACAAGTGTAAGCAAAGTGATAAGGTAAGGCGTCATGCTGAAAACTTCCGAGGGCAGAAACTGAAGGCCCTTGATATTGATGACATTAACCGCAAGGCTGGAAGAAATTCCAAAGAGGAAACTTGATCCGAGAATTCCCAAAGGAAGCCATCTGCCGAAAGAAACCGCGGCAAGCGCGATAAAACCTTTTCCGTTAATCGTGCTTACCGTAAACTGAATGTCCTGGGTAAGGACAATACAGCCGCCGGCAAGACCCGCGAGCAGCCCGGAAATTAAAACCGCCGCGTAACGTATCCCGATTACATTTCCGCCTGCCGAAGAAAGCGCCTGCGGATATTCGCCGGCTGCGCGAAGGCGAAGCCCCCACGGACGCCTGTACAGCATAAACCACACAGCCGCCAGAATAATGAGGGCAATCCATATAGTGGGATAAATTCCGAGCAAGCCTGAGCGCATTCCCATTCTGTAATTCATGCTGCGATCCATGCGGAACAAAAGCTGGCAGATAAACACTGTAAGCCCGTTGGCAAGAATATTTATCCCTGTGCCGGATATAATCTGATCCGCCCTTAGGGTAATGGAAGCAAACGCGTGAATAAGCGAAAACAAACATCCCGCAAGAGCGGAAAAAATCAAGGCAAGAGGTATTGATATGCCGGTTTTTGATTCCAAAAATACATGAGTAATCGCGGCTGTCATGGCTCCTATTGACATAAGCCCTTCAAGAGCGATGTTCACAACCCCTGAGCGTTCGCAGATCATGCCTCCTGTCGCGGCTATCAGAATTGGAGCCACGATCATAAATGTAGAAGGCAGCGTTCCGGCCATGAATAAAACCTGTTCCATCAGCCTGTATCCCGCATATCATGATCATGTTTGCGTAACACGCGGCGATGTTCCCCGCTCATCTTAACCTTCATCCGCCATTCGGCGATAAGCTGCACACCCGCTCGAAGCGAGATAAAAACTACTACAAGACCCATGATTATCGAAGTAATCTCCCGCGGTATCTGACGCGACTGCATCAGCGGCTGTGCGGATTTGAGCATGCCAAAGAGGAGTCCCACAAGAGTGATTCCGACAGCAGTGCAGCTTCCTCCAAGAGCAACCGCGATGCCGTCAAAGCCGTAGTTGTCAAAGACAGCAAGCACTCTCCCGTGGGTAAACGCGCCAAGACAGACAGAAGCTCCGGCAAGGCCCGCGAACGCTCCCGATATCGCCATCGAAAGGGTAATATTAGCTTTTACGCGCATACCGGCGTAAAAAGCCGCGTCCCTGCTGAACCCTGCTGCCCGCAGCGAATAACCCAGCGTTGTTTTTTCCATTATTAAAAAATAGACAACAATTGCGGCTAACGTAAACCAGAGACCGTAATGCAGTCTTGAATTATTGGTAAGGGAAGCCAGAGCCACGCTGGAAATGGAAGCTGTCTGCTTAAAATCGGGAGTTCTGAAAGTGTTGCTTCCAGGAATCTTCAGCATAACAAGGCGGTGCGCGTAAAGAGCGATGTAGTTCATCATGATTGTCGCGACAACTTCAGATACCCTGAACCGCGCCTTAAAAAAACCGGCAATGCCGCCCCACGCGGCTCCCGCGATTACCGCTCCTGTTACAGCCGCAATCCAGTGAAGGACAGGTACCGGCGGAAAAAAAACCGCGATTGCCTGAGCCGCGGTTAATCCGGCGATGTACTGTCCTTCCGCTCCTATGTTAAAAAGCCCTGATCGCGCCGCAAAACCCATGCTGAAGCCGCACAGAATAAGCGGAATTGAGCTGACAAGCCATTCGCCCACATAACGCGCGTTCCATGTGCCGCGCCGCGAATCAAACCCGCTTACAACCTGTAGTATCGCCTGATACATACCGGACGGATTCCGCCCGATAACAAGAAGAATTAAAGTCGCGACAAGAAAACCAAGAAGGACGACTGAGACGGAAACAAGCGCGCTGGAACCTGTAAACGCCTCAAGAACGCGGCCCGGCAGTTCATTAATAAAGCCGAAATCCGCTTTAACAGATTTACTTTTAACAAACCTGCCTTTAATCGTCAATCGCCCTTAAATTCTGCGGAAAACCAGGCAGCCGCATAGCACCGGCAAGAGTGGCTTCTACGTTTATCTGCCCCGAGGCAATCCCCTTTTTCACCTCTTCAAGCTGATTGACTATATCCCTGCTCATCGCGGAATTGGCGGAAGAATACCCTACTCCGTCAGCTTTAAGATCGAAAGTAATAATTTCACCTTTAAAAGAATTATTTTTAACGGTATTAAGCGCGTAAATTACGCTGATCTCTACCCTCTTCAGCATGGAAGTAAGAACAGCGGAATCACCTTTGTCATTGTACAACCCTTCTTCGTGCTGATCGGAGTCCACGCCAATTGCCCATACATTCCTGCCTGACGCGCGGTATTCCTTGGCCTGGGCAATTGTTCCGTTGCCGCTGCCGCCGGCCGCCGAATAAATAATGTATACCCCGGAATCGTACCAGTTTTTCGCCTGCGTCTTGGCAAGAGCCGGCTCGCCCCAGCTATTCACATAATAATCAACAATTTGCGCGCCTGGAATAACAGAAAGAACGCCCTGCACATAACCGACTTCAAATTTCGTGATAACGGCGCCAGGCACCCCGCCAATAAAACCAAAACGCGGATTTGCAATTCCGTCTTCTTTCGCCTTTAACGCGGCGGCGACTCCGACAAGATATGAGCCTTCATGCTCTGCGTAAACAGCCTGCATAACATTCGGGGATTCCAGCCAGTCAACATCAACAATTAAATATTGCTGATTGGGATTATCGGCGGCTACCCTTTCCAGAGCCGCGTCCCAGGTAAAGCCTGTGGCGATAATCAGATCGTACCCTTCGTCAGTCGCCTGCCTGAGATTTGGAATGTACATATCCTGTGTTTGAGCTGTTACCCAATCATACACCGTTCCTCTTTTGGGGGTGTTATTCCATGTATCGCCGTAAAATTCCAGAATGCCGCGCCATGCCGCCGCGTTAAAGGATTTATCATCAATACCTGTGGCGTCTGTCAGTAAACGAACTGTCACTTCCCCGCCTGTAACCTGCCCCTTACCGTCAGCTTTTTTCTGACAACCGGCCATAAAAAGAATGGCAAGAACCAAACCGATGTAAAGAAATTTCTTAATCATAATTTTCCTCCGTAGTAATTAAATTAATTTTTATGCCGTTCCTGGAAACCCGCCCAAAGCGCGGCGTTACGTGAAAATAATGGGCATACCCGGATTCGAACCAGGGACATCTTGCGTGTAAAGCAAGCGCTCTAACCAGCTGAGCTATACGCCCTTTAATTGCTATCCCGCAAAAAAACTTCAGTTTTTTTGCTGTTTCCAACCAGAATTATTCTTAATATTTACATTTTTTTCCTAATTAAGAATTTCAGCGGCTGATGGGAGTCGAACCCACGTCTCCAGCTTGGAAGGCTGGGGTAATAGCCGTTATACGACAGCCGCGTTACCACATGATTTTTATAAAAATATCGATTTTTGTCAATATCTTTGAGAGTGACAAGTATGGAGAGAGGAAGGCGGAGGGTGAAGTGTTTTATAAGGAAATTTTAAATATATGTTTTGTATTATATAAAGAAATTATGTAATATTTTACATTCAAAAATTTTTTCCCTCATTACTTGTCACTACAAACTATTCACTATCTCACGTTTTTTGCTTTCTCAATAACCATATCCGAAATCTGCTGTACTGAGAGTTTATCGGTTTCTATTATCATGTCCGCAAAGGAATAATCATTGGTGTCGATATTGTAAATGCGAAGATAGCGGTCATGATCTTTCTTGTCGCGTTCTGCTGTAAAAAGGGCGACTTCCTCAGGATTGCCGCCCTCCCTCTTTACGATACGATCCGCTCTTGTTTGCGGGTTTGCCTCAAGGTACACCTTTAAATCCGCTTCTTTCAGCATCCAGATGGCGAGGCGCGAGCCAAGAACACATCCGCCTTCTTCGCGGGCCAGCGCTACCTGGCGGGTGTCTACTTCGATATCCCAGGAATCATCGGAAGAGGCAAGCTCAAGGATAGTCTTAAAATCAATAGCCCGTTCCTGCGCGAGAGAACGAAATGTAAAATTGACAAAATGCAGACCCAGAATATCAGCGATAACCCTGCTGACTGTCGTGTTTCCGCAGCCGCTCCTTCCGGAAACCGCGATTTTAATTCCCTTTTTCATACCTACCTCACTATTCAACATTCCGTAATTGCTCTCTGATATTTTCCAGAGCTTCTTTCATTTTTACAACTTCGCCGCTTACCTCAATTACAGCGCTTTTTGAACCGATAGTATTAATTTCCCTGTTAATTTCCTGAGATAAAAAATCGCATTTTTTCCCCGGCTTGGCACGGGAAGATTCACCGCATGTTGTGTTCCTCTCCGCTTCCGCTCTGAATTCGCCAATGTGCGAAACAAGACGGGATATTTCTTCAGAAATCGTATACTTTAACAGCATGGACGCGGTCTCCGCAAGAATGCGGTTCTCATCGACCTGATTTCCCAGAAGTTCGGTGAAACGCGATTTAATGTTTTCTTTTATGGTTTGTTCAATGGAAGGAGCGAAAGAAGCCACATTTTTAACAGAGGTTTCTATTATGTTTAAATTACCCAGAATATCGTCTTTAGTATGATTCCCTTCTCTTTCGCGCTCAATGCAGAAGGCCTGCAGCGCCTGCGAGAAAACCGGCTGTATCTCCTGCCAGTAGCGTTCATCGTCACGGTTCTTTTCCGTTTCAAGAACTCCCTCCATTCCAAGGAGAGCGTCAAGACTGCATTTCCCGCCCATGCCCAGTTCTTCCGCAAGATTATTAACAGCGTCATAATAGGCCTTCGCCGCGTTTTTATTAACGCTGATGGCAATTGGCGCGTTATGCTCGCGCACCCGGATATAACATTCAACTTTTCCCCTGCCACAGCAGGACGCTATCTGCTCCCGGACTTTCGCTTCCAGATTGGAAAGCCAGGGCGGAAGGCTGATTGAAATTTCCAGATAACGGCTGTTACAGCCCCTTATTTCCGCGGAAACTGATAAATCGTTTCCTGTCTTTTCACGGTAAGCGTAACCTGTCATGCTTGTCATGATGATACTCCATGTTTTTCACCAATTGCTTTAAAATGAGTGAAAAGTTTTTCACATAACGGCCAGTTGTTTCCAGCTCCAAGAGTAAGGAAAATGTCGCCAGGTTTTAACATTTCACATAACGGCTGATATGCGTCATCCGGCTCTTCAATATAATTTACGGTCTTTCCACTGTTAATCGCCGCTGTCTTTTCGTAAAGCGTCCTGCCGTTAACTCCGCCCCTGTAATTTTCCCTTGCCGAAGCGTAAATTTTATGAAAAAAAATAACATCCGCGCCGCCGAAACAGGACGCGAATTCTTCAAGGAGAGCGGATGTGCGCGTGTATGTATGCGACATAAAACTTACAATCAGCCTGCGTTCAGGATAAAAACTTTTAATTCCGCCGAGAGTCGAGTTAATCGCGGTGGGATGATGCCCGTAATCATCCATAAAAAGAACGCCTCCGGCTTCTCCTATTATTTCGCTGCGGCGTTTTGTGCTCTTGAAATTTTCAAGCGCGTTTTTTATGGATTGAATTTGATTTTCATTGGGGGAATTCCCTCCGGCTGACGAACCGTTGTTTTCAATTTCAGATAACAGCGAAACAAGAGCAAGAGCCGCCGCAGCGTTTAACGCTTCGTGGCGGCCGGGAATTCTCATTTTAAAAACGCCCGGAAATCCGGCAATTTCAAAAACAGCCCGTTCATTCTCAACATTATACGAAACTATTTTATATCCGCCTTCGGCGGTAAAACCGTAGGGAACAAGCCGTATTCCGCGCTTTTCGCCTTCCATGATACGCGCGACTTCGCTGGCGCCCGCGTCATCGGCGCAGTAGATAAGCTGCCCTCCTTCCGGAAGAAGACGGCAGTACTCTGCGAACGCACCGCGGATCGATTCATAGTCGGGAAAGCAGTCCTGATGATCGCTTTCCACAGCGGTCAGTATTATGCGCTTTGGATGAAAAGAGAGAAAATGCCTGCGGTATTCGCAGGTTTCCGCGATAAAATATTTTTCTCCAAGGTTTAAAGTTGATCTTCCGTTAAAATCAAGAACCGCGCTGCCGGCGAGTATCTGAGCGGGAATACCGGCGGCGCGCATCATTACGCCGCAGATTGCCGTAGTGGTAGTCTTTCCGTGAACGCCGCAGATTCCAGCTGAATCAAATCTCCTGGACCACTCGCCCAGAGCGTCGGTATATTTTAAAACAGGAATATTTAATTTTACAGCCTGCGCAAGTTCAGGATTGGAATCAGGACTGTACGCGGCTGAATGTATCACCATGTCAAATGAAGAGTCAATGCGTGACGCGTCAAAATTTTCATAATAAGGAATATTGAGTTCTTTAAGAATTTTATCCGTATAAAAAATTTCGGGAGTATCGCTGCCGCGGCATTTTATTCCGGAATTATGCATAAGTTCGGCCAGGGCGCAGACTCCTGTCCCTTTAATCCCCACAAAATAAACGGAAGAAGGCGTAATTCCCATACTTTATTTTAACTTAATATGGAGCTTTTTCAAGTCTGAAATAAAAGTAGACAATTTAAAAACCATGGAATATAATGGATGTTATTCAGAAACCTGTGTTTCAGAATAACAAAAAAGCGGAGGGAATATGCAGACTGTATGCGGAATTGACCTTGGAACCCAGAGCTGTAAACTGGTTGTTTATGATTTTGAAAAAAAGGAAATTGTTGCCCAATCCCATGCTCCGGTAGATATAATCGCTGAAAATGACGGCACAAGAGAACAAAAAACCGAATGGTACGACAATGTTGTAAAGACCTGCTTTGACAAAATCGAAGGAAGCATCAAGAAAACCATTGCCGCTATCGGCGTATCAGGCCAGCAGCATGGTTTTGTGCCGCTGGATGAAAAGGGAAAACCTGTCTACAATATTAAACTCTGGTGCGACACATCTACCGCCGCCGAATGCGATGAACTTACAAAGGCTGCAGGCAGCGAGAAAAAATTAATTGCAAAAGCCGGCCTTCCCATGCGGCCCGGCTATACGGCGCCGAAGGTTTTATGGCTGAAAAATCACAAGCCAAAAGCCTTCGCTAAACTCCGGCATATCCTTCTTCCGCATAACTATATAAACTTTTTATTAACAGGCGAATATTGGGCTGAATACGGAGACGCTTCGGGCACCGCTCTTTTTGACGTGCGGGAGCGTAAATGGGCCTCCTCCGTCTGTAAACATATCTCCCCCGATTTGGAAAAATGGCTTCCGCCGCTGACATCTTCGGAAAAAACAGCGGGTAAGGTAAGCAAAGCCGCCGCTGAACTGTACGGTATTAACGAAGGCGTTATTGTCTCATCAGGCGGCGGAGACAACATGATGAGCGCAATAGGCACGGGTACCGTCCGTGACGGTTTCCTCGCTATGAGCCTTGGCACATCGGGCACTCTTTTCGGTTTTTCAAAAAAGCCGGTAATTGATCCAACAGGAAACCTGGCCGCGTTCTGTTCGTCGTCAGGTGGCTGGCTGCCTCTGCTTTGCACCATGAACTGCACAGTCGCAAGCGAAGAGTTCCGCGGCCTTTTGGGGCTGGATGTAAAAGCCTTCGATATGGAAGGAGCCAAAGCTCCTATCGGTGCTGACGGTATAGTGATACTGCCCTTCTTTAACGGTGAGAGAACTCCAAACCTTCCCAACGGGAGGGCGAGCGTAAACGGCATAACGGCGGCGAATTTCAAAAAAGAAAATCTTGCGCGCGCCGCCCTTGAGTCGGCTATTTTCGGAATGAGGATTGGACTGGACGGATTTAAAGAGCTGGGATTTAAACCAAAAGAAATCCGCCTGACCGGCGGCGGTTCAAAAAGCAAGATATGGCAGAACATTGCAGCTAACGTAATGAACCTGCCGGTGCGGATTCCCGCCGGTTCGGAAGCCGCCGCGATGGGAGGCGCTATTCAGGCGTTATGGTGTCTTAAAACATCCATGCCGGGCGGAAAAGCGGCGAAAATTGAAGATTTAGCGGATGAACATATTGAAATGGGAGCTACGATTAAACCGGACAAGAAAGACGCGCAAATGTATGATAAGGCCTACGCGGTATATTCAAGGTATCTTGGGGCTTTAAGCTCCTTATATAAATAACAGTACTTTTTGGAGGCTAAAATGGCAGATTTTTATGTTGGGAAAAAAGAATATTTCCCAAAAATCCCCAAAATCAAATACGAAGGGCCAAAGAGCGATAACCCTCTTGCGTTCAAGTATTATGACGCGGAGAAAAAAGTAGGCAAAAAGAAAATGAAAGATCATCTTCGCTTTGCAATCGCCTACTGGCACAGTTTCTGCGGTGACGGCGCGGATCCGTTTGGCGCGGCTACTCACATTTTTCCATGGAATACAGATGCGAAAACTCCGATGGAAGCGGCGGACAACAAAATGGACGCGGCTTTCGAGTTCTTCACCAAGATAGGCGCCGAATTTTACGCTTTCCATGACAGGGATGTCGCTCCGGAAGGCAAAGACCCGGCTGAAAGCGAAAACAACCTTATGACGCTGGTTAAAAAAGCGAAAAAACTGCAAAAAGCCACCGGAGTGAAACTACTGTGGGGAACAGCGAATGTCTTCAGCAACCCGCGTTTTATGAACGGAGCGGCGACTAATCCCGAATTCGGCGTTGTCGCCCTTGCCGCTACCCAGGTAAAAGCCGCTATAGACGCGACCATTGAGCTGGGCGGCGCAGGTTATACTTTCTGGGGCGGACGCGAAGGCTACATGAGCCTGATAAATACAGATCTTAAAAGAGAAAAAGATAACCTTGCGCGCTTCCTTACACTGGCAAGGGATTACGCGCGCAAACAGGGTTTTAAAGGCGTTTTTTATATTGAACCAAAACCGATGGAACCGACAAAACATCAGTATGATTTTGATACAGAAACTGTTATCGGCTTTTTGCGTTATTACGGCCTGGATAAGGATTTCCGCATGAACATCGAAGCAAATCACGCGGAACTTGCTGGCCACGATTTTGTTCATGAACTGGAAACGGCCGCCGTCTCAGGCTTCTTCGGTTCTGTAGACGCTAACCGCGGCGACACAATGAACGGCTGGGACACAGACCAGTTCCCAATCAGTTATTACGAAACCGCGCTGGCAATGTATACAATCCTTAAGATCGGCGGCTTTACCACAGGCGGTCTTAATTTTGACGCGAAGATACGGCGCAATTCCGTAGACCCGGCGGATC
>JAIRQN010000015.1 GCA_031256445.1 Treponema sp.
ATAAAGAACTAAATTATTGATTAGCGGTATACCTGTAATTATTGTGTAAATGATCCCTGCCGTAAACGCTAAACCTACGCCGATGGCTAAACACTGGAGTATGCCGTACTTAATCAAAAATATTGTAATTTTTACCGCGGACACAATTGTCCATGCAATCATGCCGCCTAAACCGGACATTCCGCCCCAATTCCCTCCGGCGGCACTACCCGGATTCAGATAATTGTTATCCGCAATTTTTGCGTCATTTTCACTTGCGTGAATATTGCCTCGTGAATCTTTGTAACTGCCTGAAAATGTATCATCTTGTTCCGGCATATATATCTCCTTAGCGGTCGTTACCGCATCATTGCTCTCATGGAAAAAATCCCAAATTTCGCGTGATTTAACCTTTCTTTTTTAACGCGGTTTCTCGTATTTCATGTATTTCCTGTTCTTCTTCATCTCCATAAGCCAACAGATACTCATCACAATCCTTGATCGCTTCATCATAACTGCCAATCTCCAAATAGCATTTTGCCCGTTTTTCAAGAACATCGTAGTAGTATAATGTGCAAATTGGTAATATTTTGGAAAAATGATTAATCGCTTCTTTATAATCTTCTTTTTCCATATATGACTCGCCTATTGCTACTTTTGCCCATTCTTCTTTTGTGTGTTCTTTACTGTAGCTTTTAAATCGTTCAGGGTGAGCTTCTTTTACCGACTTATTATTTTTTTCATGAACAATATCCGCCTGCTTTGATTTGTTGGCTTTTACATAGTTCTCAAAATCAATTTGCTGCCCCCATGCGGGTTTCGGCGGATCAAATTCTTCAATGCTTGATGGTTTACTGTCATGCCAGATCTCCGGGTATTCCTGTTGATGAGTGTGGCCGCAATTAAGGCATTTGAAATCTCTTGTTGCTTTTCCATGATAAACAATAACAACGGAGTTTATTTTAGTGCTTTGTGTATCACCCGCTCCAAAACCCCAGTCAGTGCCGCCGCCTTTTACAGTAGTGGTAGTTTTACTTGTTGTTGTTCGTTTTCCCTCAACTACGTTTACGCTTTTAAGCATTACCCAGGAATGGGGACAGCCGCATTTGGGACATTCAAGCGTCAGGCCGCTTACGCGGGTGTCGGATCCTGGTTTGATTTTTCCCCTTGACATTAATTCCATAACCAAAACAGCGATAATTGTAGAAATAACATGGACAATTATCTTGTTGCCGAAAATAAAGTTCGCGAGAAAAACGATAGCCAGATATACGATAATTGAAAGGAAGTTTTTTCCGAATGATTCATTTTTTGCTCTTACCGGCGCGGGGTCAACATTTTTGTTGATCCAATTATCAAGCCACTGAAACTGCTGACGTTTATTTTTATAGTAAGCGGCGTATACATTTAACGCGCGTCTTTTATTTCGTATTACCATAAAGATAAAAACGCCAAGAGTCGCCAGATCAAAGATTATCTTCAAAATGTCCATAAAAAACTCCTTAAAATGTTATAATTCCGTGCCTGTCACCTGTTAATTAACCCATACGGTATCTTTCGCCTAACTCGCTGAACGCTCCCGATATAATATACTGCGCTCCGAAAAAACGCCCGACTTCAAGGGCTTGCCTGTCGTCTACTTCGCCCGACCATTGAAAATTCTGCTCCGTTCTTATCAATTCCAACTGCGCACGATCTACAACTGTAAAATTTCTGTCGTTTACGGCATTGGCAATAAGTTCATCAATAATATAATCAGATAACGCCGCAGAATCAGATTGAATGTTGAGGATAACAATTTTACTGCTTCTTGGGATATTGTCGTTCAGGTAATCGGAAGCGTCCCTAATGGCAATATCGAGTTCATCGGGGACTTGCGATGTAGCGACTGTGGCGCATGTCGTAAATATTGATAAAGATAAAAAAATAATCGCAGTGAATATTTTTGTAAAGCAAAACAATCTTCTCATCTTCTATCTCCCTTATATATTTTATGCACCTAACTATATTATTTATTAGGTGCTATTTCGTAACTTGTTAAAAATCCCCTGTGTAACCCGAATTCCTTATGGCTTGTTGAGAAGCGGCTGACAGATTTGAGCAACCTTCGAAAGTATGATCCCATTCCTCCTGTTTTTCATTAAAATAAGCAGCATGACCCATATCTTCGACAGGAATAGCATTAGGCATACCAGTATTGCCTCTAAGATAGCTGCCATACATTATTGTGCTTCCTGAGGGTATTATCACATCTACAAGCGAAGTACAATTTCCAAATGATTTTGTACCTATTCTTTCGAGACTGCGAGGAAATGTTACAGAAGTAAGATTAGCGCAATCTAGAAAAGCGCTTGTTCCAATATCCGTTACTCCTTCGGGTATGATAATAGATGTTATTTTGCTTCCGCTGAAAACTACAGAGCCAATGGTTTTAAGGGTTTTCGGCAAAGTTATTTGTGTAATTTTTGCGCTATCATCAAAAATACTCCGACCCCAGTTATCGATTCCCACTACAGGTATACCGTTAAATTCGTCTGGTATTACGACAATGCTTCCCTTACCTGTGTATTTTTCAATAATTATTCCGTCTTTTCTTTTATTTAAGGCGTGCTGAAAATCTCCTGTTGTTGCTACTCCTCGTTCAATGGCGTTGGCAGCAGATATTCGTTCCTCTTGAGCCCAAGCAACCTGCTGAATAAGCGCTGCAATAATAACACCTACAACAAATGCTGCTATGTTTATTAAAATGATGATAAAACCGTTTGGAACAACTGTAGATTTTTCTTTTGCCGCAATACTCGTTATAACATACATGATAGAAAGGATAATCAGATGTATAATTGTTACAAAACCGCCAATTATGTATATCACGATTAACTGAACAATCCTGCCTATAAAATTTGTCGTTATTGATTGCGCACCGCCGTCTGATGATATTGTTCTTCCTAAACCGTCTACGGTTACAACCGCATAATCAGCTTTGAGAGGACCGAAAAGAGCATCTCCAATTCCGCCAAACAATACTGCTATAATCTTTGGCAAACCTATAATTCCCCAGCCAATTGCCATTAATAAAAGAGGTGTTTTGCTCATTCTCATACTAGGTAAATAATTAATACCGATAAATGAGATCAAAAACAAAAGAATTCCGACACACCAGAAAATGCTGGTAAACCGTAAAACCTTATTGATTCCTTCCAACTTTGTTATGTTTCCACCGCTCATAAAATTCTCCTTAAAATGT
>JAIRQN010000040.1 GCA_031256445.1 Treponema sp.
TAATAGAGTTGTTCGATAACTTCAGTTATTAAACAACTTCCTTATAAAAATGCATTTTTGCAAGGCTTTAGCCTGAAAAAATGCAGGACTTGTGAGACAACTGACAGAGTTGTCGAACAAGTCCAATATATAAATCCAAAATTTATGACTGGAGGTATAGGTGAGCTTGCGAAAGAATTGCGACACGGACAGCGACCCTTACGGTAGTAAGAAGAACGCCGCGGGCTTGTCCTGTGCCCTTGCCCGCTGAAAAAGCATTTGCGTAAAAGTTTTTTGCGTATTTAAGCCTGATTGTCCGGTGTCCTTATCAAAGAACAAAGAAGGATGCCAAAATGAACAAAGAAGAAATATTGACTCTTATTAAAGACGGCATAATGGACATTACCAGGTTGAAACCATTGCTGTCTGATATGAATACTGTAGACATCGCTGAAATTTTTGACGAACTGGAAAAGGAAAAAATTATCCAGTTATTCAGAATTCTGCCCAAGGCAATGGCATCGGATATTTTCGCCTATATGGACAGCGTTCATCAGGAGGCCATTGTCACAGTCCTTACAGACGCGGAAATCGGCGAAATCATGAACAAGCTCTTTGTTGACGATGCCGTTGATTTTATCGAAGAAATGCCCGCCACGGTAGTAAAACGCATACTTGAGAATGTCCATCACGAAAAGCGCAAACTGATAAACCAGATTCTGCAGTATCCCGATGATTCGGCCGGCAGCATCATGACGACCGAGTACGCGGACTTACGTGAAGATTTTACGGTGCGGGAAGCCTTTGATTCCATCCGCAGCACCGGCCTTAACAAGGAGACAATTTACAACTGTTATGTGATACGCAGGGACAGGCTGCTTACAGGCGTAATATCCGCCAAAACACTGATGCTTTCGCGTCCGCAGGAAAATATCGGCGATATTATGGATACAAATGTCGTCTTTGCCTACACCACGGAAGACAGGGAAACCATAGCGGATCAGTTTAAAAAGTACTCTCTTCTGGCAATGCCGGTTGTTGACAAGGAACGGCGGCTTGTCGGCATTATCACGGTAGACGACATCGTAGACGTAATCGTAGAGGAAAACACAGAAGACATTCACAAGATGGCAGCTCTTGTCCCGTCCGAAGATCCCTATTTAAAAACAAGTATTTTCCAGCACGCGAAAAACCGTTTCTTGTGGATGCTTATCCTTATGCTTTCCGCGACCATAACAGGAACAATTATTTCCGGTTTTGAAGAAAAGCTGATGGTTCTGCCAATCCTTATGTCATTCATACCGATGCTGATGAATACAGGCGGTATAGCGGGTTCGCAGTCTTCTACCCTTATCATCCGCGGTATGGCGGTAGGTGAAATTGGGTTAAGAGACATATTTATCGTAGTATGGAAAGAAATTCGCGTAGGATTATTATGCGGCCTGGGGCTTGGGATTGTCAATTTTATCAGGGTTATGATCATGAACAACAAGAATGTGACGCTGTGCCTGACCATTACCGTGTCATTGTTCTGCACTGTAATTATGGCAAAAACAATAGGCAGCATTCTGCCGATTTTCGCCAAGCGCCTTAAAATTGACCCGGCGATTGTTTCCGCGCCGTTATTAACTACAATAGTGGACGCTCTTTCGCTTGTCATATATTTTTCATTCGCGAAAGTTATTCTCGGTTTTTAAATGCTTACTGACGCGCATTGCCACCCGCAGGACTTATCCCGCGTCTATAATGAATTTGAAAAGGAGCGCCTTTCTGTCAAGGCCGCCGCCAGCGCCTGCGATATGGAAGAGTTTTCGTTTAACGAAAAGATGGCGCATAACACAGCGTCCTGCAATACCCTGCTCCTGTGTTTCGCCGCCCACCCGCAGCTTGCGGCGAAATTCCCCGCGCCGCGGACAGGCATGGAAACCATGCTTCAAACACTTGATACGCTCGCGGCGCAGGGACATATTGCGGCAGTCGGCGAATTCGGTTTTGATCTTTACAATGCGGCGTTCAGAGAAACAGAAGCTATTCAGGATACCATCTTCGCCTCTCAATTGGAAACCGCGCTGCGTTACAGTCTGCCTGTTATCCTTCATGTCCGCCGCGCAATGCACAAAATTTTCGCCGCCTCCAAAACGCTCGCAAAATGCAAAGCTGTTGTCTTTCATTCATGGCCCGGCGCTTATGAAGAAGCGCGTTCGCTCCTCGGCCGCGGCGTAAACGCATGGTTTTCATTCGGCAACGCCATTTTACTTAATCATAAACAGGCACAAAGAAGCTGCGCCCTGCTTCCGGCGGACAGACTGCTGACAGAAACTGACGCTCCTTATCAGCCGCGCCGCGGCCAAAAATATTCGCATTGGCATGATCTGCCCCTCATCCTGCAAGCCGCTTCCTCCTTACGCGGCGAAGCGGGGAACAGTATTGATATGAAAGATATGGAATCGCTGATCGAGACTAATTTTTATAATGCGTTTGGGAAATAACTCACGCCGGTTACTCTGCATATTTAAACGCCTGATCAAAAACACCGAAAAACCGGTTTATGCCTTTTACAGATTATTAGCGGGCTTTCATGCCGCTCTTTAATTTGCCTGTCTTTTGTGATAGACTTATTGAATGCAGAAAGAGCGCGCCATTTGGAATTTGAAGCTGGGTTTCCTCTGTATTCCGGCCGCGGGCGCAAATTTTCTGCTTAATACCATCAGCGTTTATTTTTTAAAAATAATGGTTTAGGAAAATAATATGATAAAAGGAGAATTAAAATGAAAGTACTTGTTATTAATGGAAGTCCAAGATTTGAAAAAAGCAATTCAATAAAACTTGCAAATGCTTTTATTAATGGACTGAATGAAGCGGAAAAAAATTCAATCGAAAAAATCAATGTTTATAATAAAAATATTAAACCCTGTCAGGGCTGTTTTGGCTGCTGGAAAAAAACTCCCGGAAAATGCGTAATTTCCGACGATATGGATGAAATATACATAAAATATTTTGATTCAGAACTAATAATATGGAGTTTCCCCTTGTATTATTATGGCATGCCGTCACAGGTAAAAGCGCTTGTGGATCGCCTAATGCCCAATAATTATCCGGATATAATTAATGATGACGGACGCGCAAGACATCCGCAGCGGCACAATAAAGAAAAACAGAAACATGTTTTAATTTCAACATGCGGTTTTTTTACTGTTAAATATAATTATGACGCATTGGTTAAGCAATATGAAATTATGTTTGGAGACAGATTTATAAAAATATTATGCCCGCAAGGAGAACTGTTTAATATTCCGCAGCTATCCGCTCTGACAGAAAAATATCTATTAAATGTTACGGAAGCGGGAAAGGAATATATCAAGCAGGGACATTTTTCAGAAAACGTTCTGCAAAAAATAAATGAACCGTTATTTCCGGCCGAACAATTTATAGAAATGGTAAATACATTTTGGAAGAATTGATATAAAAATGCGGCCAGCGATAAACCTGAAGAAGATTTTCCTGACGCGGTAATGGAAAAGCATGTAAATTAACCTTCAGTTTCTTCCTTTGCGGAAAGCCCGTAATCGGCAAGTTTACGCAACAGCGTTTTTCTGCCAATTTCAAGCGTTTCTGCGGTTTTACTTTTGTTGCCATGATAAAAAGAAAGAGTGTCGCGGATAATAATTTTCTCGCATTCGTTCATGGATGCGCCAAGACGGATATTAATGCAGCCGTCAGTGTCTATTGAACGCAGGGCCGGAGGAAGATCATCGACTGTTATTACATTTGATTGGCACATAACAACAGCGCTCTCGATACAATTGCGCAGTTCGCGGATATTGCCCGGCCATTCATATGTGTAAAGACCGGCTCTTACTTTTTCGTGTATGCCTTCGATTTTTTTTCCGTTTTCCTGCGCGAATTCCCTTAAAAAGGCGGCGGCCAGAAGGGGAATATCGTCTTTTCTTTCGCGTAACGGAGGGACAAGTATGTTCACAACATTCAGACGGAAGTACAGGTCTTCGCGGAAACCGCCTTTTTCTGTTTCTGCCTTTAAATCCTTGTTTGTCGCCGCGATAATGCGCACGTCGGTCTCTACCGTTTCCTCTCCCCCTACCCTCTCGAACTTCTTTTCCTGAAGAACGCGCAGAAGTTTAATCTGTATATTCTGATCTATTTCGCCAATCTCATCCAGAAAGAGCGTCCCGCCGGATGCAAGTTCAAAACGGCCCCTTCTGCGCGAAACCGCTCCCGTGAACGCTCCCTTTTCATGACCGAAAAGTTCGCTCTCAAGGAGAGTTGCCGAAAGCGCCGCGCAATGAACTTTTATCAGCGGCTTTTCCTTGCGCGGGGACAGTTCGTGAATCGCGTCAGCGACCAGTTCTTTCCCCACGCCGGATTCGCCTGTGATTAAAATTGAAGCTTTTGTGGGAGCGGCTTTGTTTATTGTGTTGAATACTTCGCGCATGTTACGCGAATTTCCTATTATTGATTTAAACTGCTTTTGGCGGCCGAGTTCTTCTTCCATTCTGCGGTGCTGAAAAACAAGTTCACGGTTATCAAGAGCGCGTTTTACTTTCAGGGAAAGATGATCCAGTTCCACAGGCTTTGTCAGGAAATCCCACGCGCCGTCCTGCATTGCGGTTACAGCGCTTTCAACAGAGCCGTGCCCCGTAAGTATTATCACCGGAAACCCGGGAACCTGGGCGAGAACGCGGCGCAGGAGTTCATCTCCGGACATTCCGGGCATTTTTAAGTCTGTTATAACAAGGTCAATATCCCCGGTACAGAAGAGTTCATACCCTTCTTCGCCGTCAGAAGCGCATATAACATCGTAACCGTCCATTTTAAGAGATTCAGCCAGGCCTTCGCGGATATTTTTTTCATCATCAATAACAAGAAGACGGAATTTCATTTTTTTCTCCTTCGGTTAATTCGGAATTTATTGAAGACGCGGCTTTCTCCCGGCCGGCGGCGTTATATGCAATCATGCGCGTATTTTTCCTGGGAACCGGCAGAATTATCCTGAATTCCGCGCCTGTCCCCGGCGTTGAATCCACTGTTATTTCTCCCTGATGTTCCTTAATAATTTTAAAAACCTGCGTAAGACCAAGTCCGGTTCCCGTTTCTCTTGTAGTAAAATACGGTTCAAAAATCCTGGCGAGATTTTCTTTGCTTATCCCGCAGCCTGTATCACATATCAATATTCTTACCTCGTCGTCAGCGCATTTGGTAGCGATGGTTAATACCCCGCCTTCATGCATCGCGCTCTGGGCGTTTTTTATAAGATTCAAAAGAGCCTGTTTCATAAAACGTTCATCCATTAAAACCAAAGGAACGCTTTCGTCTAACTCAGAAAGACATAAAATATTTGACTGTTCAAGTTCAATCCGGAAAAAATCCATTATCTGCGAAAGAAGCCTGTTAATATCGCCCATCCGCAATTCCAGGTTCATCGGGCGCACCGCAAAAAGAAAATCCACTACAATACGGTTAAGCCTGTTTATTTCTTCCTTGATTATTTTAAAATATTTATCCATCGCGGCATCAAAAATTTTATTTTTTTTCACCAATGCCTTTTGAAGAAGCTGAAGATGAATGGATATAGAACCCAGGGGGTTTTTAATATCATGCGCGACCCCGGCCGCCAAAGTTGTAAGACTCGCCAGATTTTCCGCACGTCTCAGCCGCATTTCCACTTTTCTTTTATCAGTAATATCTTCCATGTATATCAAAGATCCCGTGATTTTTCTGTCCCGCACAAGAGGCACCATATTCACGGAAAGCAATCTGGTCTGCCCCGCTTTCTCTACGTCAACCTCCCTGTCCGCCACTTTTTCCCTGTTAACAAGGATTTCCCTGAAAAAACCCGCAACCTGTTCATCATTAATTGCAAGATTCGCCGATCCTCCTTCAGTATGCGCCGCTCCTGCCGGATGCAAATCCGCATTGGAACTCAGGGGCAGCATTCTCCTGGCGCTTTTGTTTACAAGGACAATGTTATCTTCTTCATTGCATACAAGAATACCAACATCTATAGAGTCCAAAACAGTTTCCAGAAGATTTATTTCTTCTACGGCTGAAAGCAAAAGCTCTCTGCGCTGCTGCGGATTAAGTTTATCCAGCTTATCAAGCGCACGCCGGTAAAAATCAATCATACGCGCCTCTTATGCCGCGTTTTAAGCAAGTCTGTTTTTAAATTATAGACAAACGATTCCATCGCCAGAGTTGTGCTTTGATTTAATACATCAGCCGCGTTTATGGCGCCGCCGGTATGTTTTCTGAATATTTCACATAACGCAATAAACTGCGGATCTCCTGTCTCTTTCGCACAGGAAGCGGTCATTTCCAGACAAATTTTAAGGAATCGCGGAAATGTATTATCTTCAAAATTACCGCTTTTTTCATGCAGAATTTTAACAACATCCCTTGTTTTTACTGAACGCTCAAGATCTGATGACTCTGCAAGCGGCGCCAAACGTTCCCCCAGGGTTTTTACGGCACAGGGCAAAGCCATGCCGTTTTTTTTGGCGGAAACTGCCGTTATCCGCGCCAACGAGACGATAAACCATGCCGCGAGCGGAAATAATTTTTCCGTATTCTGTGAAAGAAACGAATCAATATACGCCCCTATCAGGCTGTTTCCTGAAGAAACGGATTTTTCATCTATCGATCTTGCTTCAAGAGAATCCTGAAAAACCCTGCGAATAACGTCTTTTTCGCTGGACGCGCTCCTCTTTAAAAAACGGTACGGACGCAGTCGCGATAAAATTGTCGGCATAACAGCTTCGCGCCTTTGCGCTGTAAGAACAATGCTTACGGACGGCGGCGGTTCTTCAAGCAGCTTAAGAAGCGAATTGCGGCCTTCGTCCCTCATGCATTCGGCGTTTTCTATTAAAAGCGTTTTATGTTTTCCGTTAGGCGCTAACCTGCACCACCATGCCGCGCGCCTTATCCGCCCGATTGGAATAATGTCGCTGTATCCGTCATTTTCCAGCTTGATTGCGTTTTTAAGCAGCTTGTCCGCCAGTTTTTCAATGCCGGATGCGCCGCTCCTACTGGATGCGCCGCTCCTACTGGATGCGCACGCATTCCAGAACCCGCTTAATTCCTCTTCCAGAGACTGCAAAACGCCGGAAATTTTAGAAAGTTTGGGATCATCTTCCAGTAAAACAGGAGAAAAACGAATCTGGAGTTTACGCAAAGAACGGATAAAAACCATTTTTGCCGCGGGGTTTGAAGGGTTGCGTAAAAAAGCTCCGCAGGCTGCCGCTATTTGCGCGGTGGATGAAACAGAACCCATTATTAAAAGATCGGGATGTTGCAGATAACGATGACTTTCACAGGCGGCGCATGAGCATTTCCACAATGCGTCCGATTCGCAGGAAAGGCTCCGCGCAAGTTCAAGCGCGGCGCTGCTCTTCCCGGAATTTGAAGGCCCGAAAAACAGCATTGAAGGAGCGTTCTTCCCGTGAAGAATATCAGAGCGCAGCTGGAGAACAGCACCTTGTTCAATAATATTCTCAAACACCCTGCATCGGCTCCTTTCCTGTAATCAGGGGAAGAATTATCCGGGCGAAAAAACTGTCCGATAAAATAGCGGAAGGATTAAAGAGAGGCTGAACCTTCAGCAGGAACAGAATCAGACTTACTACAATAATGCCTTCGGCCAGTCCAAAGCCTATTCCCAGCAGCTTATCCAAACTGCCCAGCTGTATTCCCTTGATGATATTTTTCAGCAGTCCTTCAACCAGTTTCGCGGCAAGAAATACAATTACAAGAATCCCAATAAAGGCAAGTATTTCAGGAACAATTTTTACATCCGGCATAAGCTGGTTTCGCAGGAATTCGGCTCCGTTTTTAAAGAAAAGCAAAGCGGCAAGAAGGCCGAATACAATGCCGGCCATGGAAAATATTTCACTGATAAATCCTTTTAAAAAACAGCGAATTGTAAAAAGCGCCGTAAGAGCAATAAAAATATAATCAATCGCCGCGAAAGTCACAATTCGCCTCCTGTTTTTACTTAAAACTTTTTATTTTAGCAGAACCAATATTTTTTGTTCTTTGCCCAAGATCATTTTCTATCGCGCCTGCGATAATGTCCGCGCTGTCCAGTTTCCCGATTTTCCGCGATGCGTCGGCCATTGCCTGTCTTTTTTGCGCGTCACAAGCAAGCGTTCTGACAGCGCGGACCAGTTCCTGCGGTTTGTCAACATCGCCCATAATAACAATAGCGGCGCCCGCTTTCTCAAAGAAACGCGCGTTTTCCATCTGATCGCCCCTTGTTCCGCTGCCGCTCAGGGGAATTAACACCATCGGCTTTCCAAGCGCGGCCCACTCCCAGATGCCTGCGCCGCTTCGGCCTGCGACTATTTCAGCGGCCGCCAATACATGCGGCATTTCCTCTTTTATAAAAGGAAAAGTTTTATATTTTTCCGTATTCGGCAAATCCCACGATTGACCGGGTCCGCTCTGATGCACCACTGTATATATTTCTGATAGATCGTGTAACACGGCGCGGATTAAAGCGTTTATTTCATGAGACCCCTGACTGCCGCCAAGAACAAGCAAAATCCTTTCTTTTTCTCCGGCTTTTAAAAATTCCCTGCCCTGCGCAGCGTTTGCGCCGCGAAAAACAGCGCGAATGGGGTTACCGCTGACCGTTACAAAGGAACGTGCCTTCCTGGGGAAAAAAGAGCCGGTTTCCTCATAAGCTGTAAATATCTTCCCTCCCGTCCGTGAAACATAGCGCGCGTTGAGCCTGGTCGCAAGTCCCGGACTGAAATCCGACTCATGTGTATAAACCGGAATACCCAGGGAAGCCGCCGCCGCGCATGGAGGAACGCTGACAAAACCTCCCTTTGAAAAAAGCACATTCGCTTTTTCCCTTTTAAGGATTTTCCGCGCCGCGAAGAAAGAAGCGATAATCCTGAAAAAATCCAGAATTGTCCTTAATGAAAAATAACGCCTCAGTTTCCCCGATGGCACGCCGAAAAACTCAACCCCGGCTTCTTCGACAATACCGCGATCTATTCCAGCGCAGGATCCTATCCAGAATAACCGGAAATCGCGTCCTGTAAACCGGTTTTTCAGTTCAGCGGCTACCGCCAGTCCGGGGAAAATATGCCCTCCGGTGCCTCCGCCGGTGAATGCAGCATTTACCATAGTGAAATTATATAGAAAATTAATAAAATCCTCAATAATGACGCATTAGTAATGCCATGAGCATATAATCATTCCGCTGTAGGCGAATTTCTTCAGATTTTTTTCATTTAACCAAAGCAAAATGCACAGGCGCGCCCAATATACTGCGGAGGTTATATTATGAAAAATTTTTATTTTATCCTTTCGGGGATGATCCTTCTGGTTTATCTTTTAGGTTCCTGTTCTGACAGCCAGATTCCGGAACCTGAAAATAATACAGAAGAAACCAATCAACAGGAGGAAAACCTGTATCAGTATGAAGATGATGAAGACGATTATGAGGAGCATTATGGAGAACATTATGGGGAACACCATGAGAATCATTATGAAGATCATTATCATGAACAGGAAGAGGAGGAGGATCAGGATGAGGAAGATGAAGATCAGGAATATCCGCCCGAGGCATCTTCACAGGGCGAAGAGGAAGAAACAGCCGCTCAATCACCAGCGCCGGTTTTCCTTGAGTGCCGGGCGGTATCGGAAAGGGAAGTAATATTTGAGTTCTCTCTTCCGGTAAGTATTATCAGCCTATGTTTTTTCCCTGAACATGAAATTGAATCGATTGAGGAAGGAGACGCGGTAAAAGTGACACTGGCAGAAAACATTCCAATAGGATTGAATGTCACGGCTGACATTACAGCGATGGATGAGTACGGAAATTTACTGGAAGTAACGGCGCAATTTAAAGGCAGAAATACAAGAGTTCCGTTAATGCTGATCAACGAACTGTTTACAGAATACGACAAGGGTTCGTCAAGAACGGAATATATTGAATTTAAAATGCTTTCCGCCGGAAACATGGGCGCAATACGGGTATATGCCGCAAGCAATTACAAGCAGCCCCTTATTTACGAATTTGCGCCGGTAGATGTGAACGAAGGCGAATATGTGGTTCTTCATCTGCGTATGTTAGAAGACACAAACAGGGATGAATACGGCGAAAACCTTGAAGAATCAGGCGGAACATTCGCGTCTCCTGCCGCGCGTGATTTCTGGAAGCCGGGTTCGGAAAAATATCTAAGACAGACGGATATTGTCTATGTGCTGGATCAGGATGACGAAGCGCTTGACGCTGTGATGATTGCAGAGTCTTCAGATCCTGTGTGGAAACTGGTATCCCGCAACAATTGTTTTCCCGCGCATGCCGAATTTCTGCATAGCAAAGACGCATGGAGATCCGCTGACGGTTCATTGCCTACCCAGGCGGACGCGGCAAGTTCCGCAACGATTAAAACATCGGTTACCAAAAGCATTTCACGCAAAGAATCGGCAAAGAATACCCGCAGCGCCGCGGACTGGTATGTAACCGCTCAAAACGGCGCGTCTCCAGGAGGCCCGAACAAACCGTAGAAATAACAAAAACCGCGGAGGTCTGCGGCTTCGCGGTTTATTTCCTGTTTATTTTTTCCCGGAATACAGGGTAAATTCCATCTGTTCTTTATACTGCGCAATCAGGCCGAGCCACATTGTTTTTTTCTTGGTAATTTCACGGCTCTTGCGGCCAATAATTTTCATTTTACCATAAACATGCGAACCATTTTTGGCGGCAAGCCATGTTTTATAATGATTTCCGTTAAAAATATGCGCGGCTTTCTCATCAACTTCTTTTTCCATCTGTCCGCTGAAAGCGTCAAGAAGAAACGCGTATTTATCGCTTATGCCTTTCATATAGTCAAGAACCAGTCTGTCAAACAGGGGTATCATCCCGCTTGTTTCAATTAATTGGCGTAAAATCTCCACCGCAAGATAATAATCTTCATCAGCCGAATACGCCTTCATCGCAAGACGGCATAACTGCCCGTAAGAATCATTGTTAATTACCTGCATACCATGAATTGGCCGGGAAGGCGTAATGGAAAATTTCGGTATGTTATGTGAAATCTGAATCAGCAATTCCATTAAATCCTGATAAATACGCTGTTCCCAAAGATTATCCCTTATAGACCCAAGGAGTTTTGTCATTTCTTCGCTGAAGCGTTCCTTATACCTCTCCTTCCTGTCAAACACCACTTCGCAGGTTGGGATCATCACTCCCTTGAATTCAATATGTCCCGTATCAAAGAAATAAATCGTGTCTTTTAACGCCAGAAAACTCTGACTAATGGAGTTTTCCTTTTCATAATTCATCATTACCTGTTTGGCAATCATAACTCTGGATTCCCTCGGCGAAAGTTCATTTGCTCTTGTTTGCAGCCTTGCGCCGGAATTAAGAAGGAATCCTGCAAGATTTCCCCTCTCTGTAATTATTAAAGGACTCTGCGTGTTACCGCCTGTTATTCCGGCTGTTATTTTAAAGGACGGCAAATTTTCCGCATTCCCTGTGCGTTTTGTCGATATGGAAGAATTGTTAACAATATTTGTTTTACCAAAATAATCAATTATGCAGAGCGTAACCATAAGAACATCGGTAGCGCTTGCGGCGACAACAACCATTTCATCTCCGCGCTCCCTTTGGCTTATGGCGCCGCATTGGGTAGAAATGCGTTTAATTTCGTTTTCAATCGCCCAATCCAGAGTATGCATCATGGAAAGATTTTTTCTTGAATCCATACAGAATCGCGTATAACCGTGTATATCAACCATCGCGACATACAGGTTGGAAATTTGCAGAGTTCTTTTTAAATCGCCCGCTTCCGGGAATTCCTTGTCAGGAATTACCAGCTCTTTCCATAATTTTATATGCGTACCCGGGCATATATTGGCAAAAAAACCCCAATTTATGCGTTTCAAAAGCTCAAATGCCCTCATTATTACAGGGTGCGTCTGTTTATCCCGGATTACAGGCGTAACCAGCTCTTTTAAATCAGAGAAAACGGTTATTTCCCTGGATGCAATCTTTTCGTAGAGGAAATAAAACAATTCATATTCGGTCATACCTTTGTTGTATTCAATGATATCTTTCACTTGATTATTTCCACTTTTAATAAATTTAAATCATTATATAGCATTGAAAAGATAAAATACAGGGGATTTTATGCTTTTTAAAACTCTGATATTTGTTGTTTTACCGTTAATATTGAGGTATAATGTATTATATATGGAAAATGCCGCGATTTTGAACAATTCAGGTATTGCGCTGACTGAAGCAAACCGTCCATTTGAAGCAATTCCGCTTTTTCATCAGGCTCTGACGCTGGAACCGGAAAACCCGCTGCTTTGGCTTAATCTGGGCATCGCCCAGCAGCGAACCGGAGACTATAACGAAGCAATTACAAGTTTTAAACGGGCCATTTTAATCGAAGATGATCTTGCGGAAGCCTGGCTGTCCCTGGGTCTTATTTATTATGAGTTAAATGATTTTACAATGGCGGAAGAGTGTTATCTGTCATCAGTATCGCGCAATGATAATGATCCAAAAGCGTGGAATAACCTTGGAGTTCTGTATTTTAACGGGCAAAATATGGAAGAAGCGCGCAATTGTTTTGAAAGGTCGGTAAGCCTGTGCCCTCATTATTTTGACGCGCTTGTCAATCTGCGGGATACATGCAGGGAACTCGGCGATTACCGGGCCTCTGCGGAATTTGAGAGAATTATTTCCGGACTTGATTTATTCGATAAACAGATTATGCATCCGCAATGAAAGTACTTTATGTAGCCGAGCTTGTCGGGAAGTCTGGAGTCTACGCTTTCAGAAAAGCCCTGAATGAACTGAAAAACCGCTATCCCTGGGATTTTATGATTGCCTGCGCCGATGGAGCTACGGGAGGAAACGGCCTCGGCCGCAGCCATGCAGCCTATATTCATAAGCTTGGCGCTGATGTTATAACGCTGGGCGAATGCTGCTTTTATAAAAAAGATTTAACGGAAAATATGGATAAAACCCCGTACGCGCTGCGGCCTGATAATTTAAACAGCGAAGCTCCAGGCGCAGGATCAAAAATTTTTAAAAAAGGCAAAGATAAAATAGCGGTAATGGCGCTTATTGGGCAGAATTGCTTTAACAGGCTTCATGCAAACAATCCTTTCGCTTCCCTTCCCTCCTCTCTGGAACGGCTGAGAAATCAAACGCCCTATGTAATTGTGGATTTCCATGCGCAGGCAAGCGCCGAAAAAAAGACCCTTTTTTACGCCGCAGACGGCCTTTGCTCCGCGGTAATCGGTTCGCATACGAGAGTACAAACCTCCGACGAAACCATCCTGCGCGGAGGAACAGCCGTTATAAGCGATGCCGGGAGGACCGGCAGCCTGCAATCTGTGGGCGGCTGTGAAGTAAATTCCCGTATAAATGAATATTTGAACGGCATTCCTGACTGGACAAAAGAAGCATGGGACGCTCTTGAACTGCAAGGAGTGTATCTTGATTTAGGCAAAGACGGCCGGGCGCATTCCATTGAACGGGTAAAAATAAAAATAATTTAATTTGACTTTTTTGTAAAACATATGTAAATTTTAATCAGGAGGCCGTTGCGTTTCCGGGAACCGCCCGCACGGGGATTCCTTATTCCAATCAAAGCCGGGAAGCGCGGGTAAAAGCGTTCTTTGGCTTACAGGCGCAGCATAACGCGCGCAGGAGTTTATCATGAAAGGATCAAGAAATTACATGGACATGGGCAGCATCTTCGATGAAATTTTCGAAGCGGCCCAGGATTTCAAAGACGAGTTCAGCCGAAAATTTAACCAATGCGAAACAGAGGGAACCTCTTTTACAAACAGCCCGTTTAATTTCACAAAACAGTTCTTCGACGAAAACACGGATTTTTATCCGAACTACTCGTACCCGCCCATGAATGTCTTAATGACCGAAAACAGGACGCTGGTTTTTGAATTCGCTCTGGCAGGCTTTGATGAAAAAGATATCAGTCTCTCTTTCCAGGGCGATTATATGGTTTTCTCGGCAAAGATGGATGACACGCCGGACAGCCGGTTTTCCGAAAATCCGGCAAAATTATATACCCAGGAAAATGTCCGTTATTTCAAACGCCGTTTGAAAATGAAAGACATCGAAAAGCAGAAATACTATGTCCCCCTGGACAAATACGCACAGGATAAGGTAAAAGCTGTATATAAAAACGGAATTTTGCGCGTTAGCATTCCTCCCAAAGAAGAACCGGATCAAAGCGACGGCATAAAGATCGAAATAATCAAAGAAGGAGTTTAATTTAACTTCGGGACAACAGCAGCCTTCGCATCGTAGTCTTTAAAATTTCCGGCCTCAAGCAGTTCACACCGCAGTACGGTTCCGGGCGCGGGAACATTCCCCCCCTGATGCCGGATGAGCAATTTAAGATAATTCTCCGATATGCCCCGACAACCGCGTTCTGTTTTACTGCCGCGCGCTGTCCCGCTCTCCGCCATAGCCTCTACTTCACGGCCAAGCCACCGTTTCACATAACGTTCTCTGCCATGCGCGGACAATCCGCCTAAAATCTGAACACGCTGTGAAACATCGCTCTCCCGCACGGTACCGTTAAAATGCCATGCGGGAGTTCCCGGTCTTTTGGAATAAGGAAACACATGTATCCAGGCGAAATCCAATTTTTTACACATACTCAGTGTTTCATCAAATTCCGTTCCGGTTTCTCCGGGAAACCCGGCAATAATATCGCAGGCCAGGAACGGATCATCCTTTGCGCTCCGCAATAAATTGACAGCTTTTTCAATTGTATCATTGTTATAACTTCTGCCCATTTTTTTAAGGATTTTTTCGCTGCCGCTTTGAATTGACAGGTGAAAATGGGGCCTTATGCGCTTATTGGCAAGAATTTTTACAAGCTTTTCATCTATAAAATCCGGCTCCAGCGATGACAAACGCAGTTTAATATTCTCTGTCCCTCCAAGCAGATATTCCAAAAGCTCAGCAAGCCCCATCCCTGCCGCATTTTCACCGTTAATTGTTAATTGTTCCTTATATTGGCAAATATTTACTCCCGTAAGCACTGCCTCGGCGTGGTTTTTTTCAAGGATTCTCAGCCGCGACAGCGCCTCCTGCGCGTCAAGACTTATGCCCGGCCCCCGCGCAAGGCGTATTCTGCAGTAAGAGCAGTGATTATTGCATCCATCCTGTATTTTTAAAAAACTTCTTGTATGCCGCGAAAACCGTTCCGGATTAAACGAAAACTGAGTGTCAAGCGCGCTGGAATTATCCGGCGCGGAATGCCGGGCGCGGAACGTGGATAAAGTATCGAGTACGCAGTGCCGGGCGCCGAGCAAATGTATTAAATTTAAAACATTATCTTTTTCAATAACAAAAAGCCGGCGTTTGGTTCCGGCGTCCAGTTTAAGAAGATCGCCGCGGTTCAGCTGAGCGTAACAGCCAGTAACCAGCACGGCGGAATCAGGATTATCACGCAATGCCTTGCAGATAACGCGCCTGGCTTTCTGATCGGCTTTTGATGTTACGGTACAGGTATTTACAACAACCACAGCGGGCGAATTTTTCGCGCCGTTTTCCCGTGATTGTTCGTTGTTGGCTGTTAATTGTTCAAACCCTGCCTGAGTAAAAGCGTCTGCGACAGCTTCGCTTTCAAGCTGATTGAGTTTGCAGCCCAATGTCAGGACTGAAAAATACTCATTACACACTGGCAGCCAGCCGCTATTGCTGAACTCCCAGCGCCCGCCTGATTCGTTCCAGCCCCCGCTGCGCGTCAGTCAATTGGGAATTCAGGGAAAGCGCCCTTTCGTACGCTTCTATCGCGGTGTTCAGATCGCCCGCGTTTTCACGCGTATACGCAAGCCTGACCCACCATGCCGCATTGCCCGGCAGCCTGTGAACAGCGGTGGTAAGCGCGATATCTGCGTGGCGGAATTTCCCCTGACGGATATAAATCTCACCCATAAAATAATATACCATTTCGATCCGCTGCCCTTCCGGCGCAAGGCTCGCGTATTCCTGAAAATAGGATAACGCTTCGTTATTAAGTCCCTGAAAATAATAGATTTCACCTAATATTTCGGTAATCCGCATGTCGTATCTGTGAATGGAGCGGCCTGCCCTTGCGTATCTCAAGGCTTCCTCATAACGGTTAAGACGAAGCAGAGCCCAGCATAAAACAACATGCGATTCCAGATTATTCGGATTATCATTCAGTTCGCCAAGGCATATTTGCACAGCGCGATCAAAATTTCCGGCGCGGTACTCGGCAAGAGCGTCAGGAGGCCTGTTTTGCGCGAATACATCGGCCGCGCAAAATAAAATAATACAGACTAACAGATATTTTAATAATATTTTCATTCAAAGTTCTTCCCAACCATGGTACAGCGGCCGTTAAATACACAGCCGGTTTCCATAAAAATCTCGGGAGCGGTAACATTGCCGGATAATTTTCCGGTAACGGTAACTTCAACTTTTTCAACCGCGGTAACGTCGCCTTTTACCTGACCCCGTATAAGAACCCTTAAAGCGTAAATATTGGCGTTTACAACCGCGTTTTCATCAATTACCAGTATGCCTGTAGCGTTAATTTCCCCCGAAACCTTGCCTCTGATTAAAAAAGGTTTTTCCGAGTGTAATGTGCCTGTAAAATCAATATCCGGAGACAGAATGGTATCGAAGTCCGTATCTTCCATATAGTCATTATATGCGTCTGTCATTAGAAAAAAATTATATCATTTTCATGTAAATATGGGAAGAAGGCAGTCAACAATCCGGCCGGAGTTTTTAAAGGTAAAGCTGTTCCAAAACATTTTGCCATGGATTCGCTTTTATACGAAATAATCCCGTGTTTAAAAAATTTATCTTGCGAATTTTCAGGAAAGGGATTATCTTAATAATTATAAAACATTAGGAGGAAATATGAATTTTGTATCAGAGATGAGGGCTAAAGCCGTCTCCGCTCCAAAGAGACTGGTATTACCGGAAGGTACGGATCCCAGAATAATCAGAGCAGCGAGAATTTTAATGGATGAGAAAATGGCAGTAAGCGTCACCCTTTTGGGAAAAATAGTGGAGATTCAGGATGCGGCAAGGAAAGAAGGCGTTGAACTTAGCGGAATTCAGATTATATCTCCCGGCGCGGATCCGAATTTGGGCAAATATGCAGATATATATTACGATTTGCGAAAACTTAAAGGGATGACGCCGGAACAGGCAAGAATTGATATTACGGATACCCTCAGGTGGGGCGCGATGATGGTGCATCTGGGTGATGCCGATGCGATGGTCGCGGGAGCGGAAAAGACAACGGGCGATGTTTTAAGAGCGGGCCTGGCAATAATCGGCACATTGCAGGGTTTAAAAACCGCTTCTTCGTGCTTTGTAATGACAGAAATCGATCCTCAATACGGCTCAAACGGCTCAATGATTTTCGCCGACTGCGCTGTTGTGCCTGATCCGTCTGCGGAGCAGATTGCGGATATTACGGAAAGCGCCGCGTTATCATGCCGTGAATTCCTTAATATCGAACCTGTTGTGGCGCTGCTGTCTTTTTCTACAAAAGGATCGGCAAAGCATGATGATGTGACAAAAATTCAAACGGCCATGGAATCATTAAAAAACAGGAATGTCAATTTTGTTTTTGACGGCGAACTTCAGGCTGACGCAGCTCTTGTTCCGTCTGTATTGGATAAAAAAGCTCCTGGCAGCCCGGTAAAAGGAAAGGTAAATGTTTTAATTTTCCCGGATTTGGGATCCGGCAATATCAGTTATAAACTTGTCCAGCGTCTTGGAAAGGTTCAGGCTTACGGTCCGTTCCTTCAGGGATTCGCGAAACCTGTAAGCGATCTTTCAAGGGGCGCTTCTGTAGATGATATTGTTACTACATGCGCAGTAACATTATCGCGGGCAAAATAAAATTGTTGCGTATTTTGCAAATAGTAGTTTATAATCTATTTATAAAATAATGTTATCCTGATAGGAGGAATTATGGCACCTGTAAAAAAACCCGCGGCAAAAAAACCCGCGGCCAAGAAACCTGCGGCTAAAAAACCGGCGGCTAAAAAGCCTGCGGCTAAAAAACCCGCAGCTAAAAAGCCAGTAGCAAAAAAACCGGCGGTAAAAAAACCCGCAGCCAAAAAACCCGCGGTAAAAAAGCCGGCGGCTAAAAAATCAGAAGTAAAAAAACCAGTTAAGAAAACAATCGAAAAAAAACCGGCAGTTAAAGCTGTAAAAAAAGAAGCCGCAGAGAAACCGGCGGTTAAAAAACCCGCGGAAGTAAAACCTGTCGCGACAGTCGAGGCGGTAACAAAACCGGCCGAGAAGAAACCGGCATCCGGAAAATCCGCGCCTGCAAAACCATCAGAATCCAAATCTGTTGAAGCGCTGGACCCAAACATAAAATTCCGCAATTTGTTTGACGCTTTCGCCCTGGGAAAACTTCCGTTCGCACAGGGATATATTATTTCATCGTTTTTCCATCCTGCAACCGCTTATTCAATCTACGAAGTAGTGTCCTATGCCGGCGTAAAGGAAATTTTCGTTACTGACACAGGTCTTCAATTTATCACAGGCGGCAAAAAACTTTATGTTTTGGTGGAACCCGATACATATCACCAAAAACCGGTTGAACCTGTAAGCAGAGCTGAAGGAGAAAGAATTCCAAAACGTTTCAACGAGCTTGAAACAATCATCGCCAAGAATCAAACCAGAATAATGGTGTCAAAAGATCCCAACGAAACATACGGATCATTTACAATTCTTAAACCGCAAGGCGTTAATTTTGCGGTAATATTCTACGATCTGCCGGATTTATTCAGCTCTATTGCAGCATTCTTTGAGGATTCGCTTAACAAACAAAGAAGAGTTCCCCAGTCTGACGCAAGAAAAGCGGCTCAGTTAATCTCATCAATAATTGAAAAATCAATGGGCTTTAAAGGCGAGTTCGAATAAGCTGCGAAAAAGAATAAAAAGAGGGGCTGTCCGGGAAGTTGGTTACTTCACGGACAGCCTTTGTTTTTTTATGCAAAATACATTTAACTGCCGGATTGCGATTTTTCTATTTCCGCCTGTGCAACCGCCAATAACGCAATCGGCACCGAATACGGCGAACAGGATACATAGTCAAGGCCTGTTTCAATGCAAAACCTGACATTTTCAGGATTAGCTCCATGTTCGCCGCACAAGCCGCAGACAAGGTCCGGTCTTGTAAGCCTTCCTCTTTCCGCCGCGATAGAGATCAATTCCTTTACTCTTGGGTCCAGGGTACTGAACGGATTGCCGTCAATGAGATCAAATAGGGTATAATCCGGCATAAAAGCGGTAAAATCATCTCTAGAAATGCCCAAAGTAGTCTGTGTAAGATCGTTGGTGCCAAAACTGAAGAAACGCCCATAACGGGCAATTTCCCCTGCGCCAAGAGCGGCAGCCGGCAGCTCTATCATTGTGCCGATTTTATATTCGATTTCTTTTGCTTTCTTTTCCTTTCGCAGCGCTTCTTCGATATCAACAATGCCGGTGTAACTTGAACCTTCTATCTTTTTTCCGTAAGCGATAAGTTTCAATTCGGAAACATTCATTACAATGGGAACCATTATTTCCGGACGGACATCTATTTTTTCTGCGTGCAGTTTATATGCGGCTTCGAAAATCGCCTTTACCTGCATAGCGTAAATTTCCGGGTAGGAAACAGCGATGCGGCAGCCGCGGTGTCCAAGCATCGGGTTAAATTCATGAAGCGCGTCTATACGGGCGGTTATATCCGTTTTTGACGGCTTTGTCTTTTTGGTCTTGCCGATATAATCCATGTAAGCGGTCAGTTCGTCATTATTATGAGGCATAAATTCATGAAGAGGCGAATCCAAAAGACGAATTGTCACTTCCCTGCCGTTCATTACTTTCATGATGCCGTAGAAATCCTCTCTCTGCATGACCTGCAGTTTATCAAGGGATTTTTTTCTTTCTTTGGGATCATCAGAGAGCAACATCTCCCGGAACACATTGATCCGTTCGGCTTTAAAAAACATATGCTCAGTACGGCACAGCCCTACCCCTTCCGCTCCAAAGCTTAAAGCAAGAGCGACATCCCGCGGCGTATCGGCGTTGCAGCGCACATGGAATTTTTTGGTAAAACTTTTTGACAGCTCAATTAAATCCAGCAGCCCTGATTCTTTGGGATTTGGTTCTATTAATTCAGCGACTCCCTTGTACACCGTAGACTCACCGTAGAAAGGAACATTAACGGTTATGTATTCGCCTTCGGAAAAACCAAATTCTCCCAATGTCGCCTTTGTTCCCTTAATCTTTAAATCAGGTGAAACAAGAGACACTTTTCCGTATTGCCGCGCGACTACAGACGCATGAGCCGAGTATCCTCCCTCCGCGGTCAATACGCCGGTACTCACCTCAATAGCCTTTACGTCCTCGGCGAAAGATGATTCCAAAACAAGGATACAGCGGTCGTCTTCACCGCGCTGCGCGGCAATCTTTTTCGCCTCAAGAAGCCTGTCCGTACTGAAGAATACGCGGCCTATCGCCGCCCCCGGAGCTCCGGCTATACCGCCTTTCCAGCTTTTAAAATTCTTTACGCTTGGCATATTTATCACAGGGTGAAGAATCTCATTAAGCCTTAACGGATCTATCGACTTAACTACATGAGCGGTATCCACAATCTTGCGGTTTGCAAGATCAAGAAGAAGTTTGATATCGGCCTGGGTAGATTTCTGATCCACGCTCTTTTGTTCAATCAGCCACAGTTTGCTGTTTTCTACAGTAAAACGGACAGAACGGATTTCCTTAAAACGGTCTTCGAGAGTCCAGGCAATTTTTTCAAGCTGTTTCAGATGCTCAGGATCTATCTTGTTAATCTCGTGTCCTGCGGCGCCAATCTCGTTGAACTTGCCTGTGTAAAAATTGCCCTGCAGTTTCTTTTCGCCCGTGACTATATTACGGCTGAAAAAATTTCCGTAACAGGAATCTTTTCCGTAGTTGCCGTATACCATAGGCTGAATTAAAATCGCCGTATCATTGTCATTCTGCTCGTCCATATTCAACATTCTGGAAATTTCATCAAGCGTGCAAAAGAGCTGGGTTTCGGCGTCATCAAAGTAACCTTTGGGAAGATACTTTGCATACTCATCCATGTATTCTCTGGCGGATTTCCTCTTTGGCAGAGGAGATTCTTCCTTTTGGCGGAGTTCATTTGAAGGTGCTTTAATGCCGAGCATGCGGCCAAGAAGCTTTAGCTTTCCGGAGATTTCTTCTTTCTCTTTTGGCTTGTTTTCAAGTTCCCTGATTCGCTCTTCGATTATCATTATGCCCTTGATCATGAAAAGCAGTTCATTGACGGCAAAATCAACGCCGACCCATTTGGCGAAACCGTCCAGGGTTGTCTTTACAAGACCGAAATTATGCAGGGCGGGGTAGGCGCTAATCGCAAGGTTGGATGAAATAACAGTTTTTAACAGCATGGGGTTTTCCGGATCTCCGAATTTCTTGCCTGTCAATTCTGCGCATTTTGCCAAATTTTCCAGAACATTCTTCCTTGTGGCTTTTGTATCAAGTTCCGAGGCAATCCCGGTATCAAGAATAAATCCCGGCAGAATTGGAAAGCCAAGTTCCGCAAATTCATTTGCCTGCCTGCCCCGGATACCCAATAGCTCAGGCTGCACTTTTTGCGGAATAATGTCTTTCTCGCTGAAAAAATGTATATTAGATTCCATATTTCTTCCTTATTTAAAATAATTTTAATACCGCGTTGACAGGCCCGCGCAGAAACGCCTCGAACATATGGCTGGCTCCCTGCGCAAGGTAACGCTGCAATTTTGCAACATCGTGAATCTCGTTTCCGGCTACCGCGAATTCTATGGCGCTGCCGTGTTTAACCTTTCCCCATTTAAACAACGAATTAATATCAAGGATTCTTTCACCTTCATAATAAATGTACACTTCCAGATTTGGATGTTTTGCCTTGTAACTGGCAATTATCCTTTTCCACGCTTCAACATTTCCATTATGAAAAAGTTCATTCTGAACAACGACAGCGTATCTTGGCGTCATTTTCACAGGACCGCTGACCGCCGCAGCCTGTACTGCTGCCGTTTTAACTGCGGGAGCAGATCCCTTTACATCGGATTTTTCATTTTTTTCAGTCTTTGCTTTCTGACTGACTGCCTCAGTTTTCGCCGGTATATTTTCCGCCGCTTTTTTAGGTTTGGCGGTTTTCTTTGTTATAAATTTTCCTTTTGTAAGAGACGCGGGAACTGTTACCTTCGCACCCTCGAACAGGCCAAGCGCAAGCTCAGCCGCTTTCTGGCAACTATCGTCAGTTTCCCTGCCCTGAAGGCCCGCGTACACAACCAAAAGTTCGCGCTTGCGCAACTCGCCGAAACCAGAAAGGTCTTCGGCAGATTTTGGATTCGCTATTAAAAGACCAAGTTCCGGGTGATAATACGCCGCTACAAGATCAACTCCATTCCATTTTTGAAATTCAGAAGACAGTTTATCTAAATCATCAACAGCGGCGGCAAGATTGGCCGACGCTGTTTTGTATCCCATTTTATCAACCAACAGCATTCTTAAAAGCAAACCAACCCTGGCGCTTGTCATCTCTTCATCTTCCATCTGATGAACAATATCGCCCAGATTGCCGGCGCCGGCCTGCGAAGCCAAATCAATTGTTTTTTTTATATGCCTGACCGCCGTATTAAAACCAGAGCGGGTAGAAAGCACTTCCAAATTGACATTATCTGCCATACAAACTCCTGTTCATTTATAGATCGAAAAAAACGCCCCCGAGATTACACCGGGGGCGAATGAATCACTACCTTCCCTTATCGATCCCTAATTTATAATTCCTTAACTCCTGCTTCGCCGCGGGCAGGTTTTTTCGCTTTTGCCTTGGTATCTACAACTCCCTTCTTCTTTGCGGCAGGCTTGGGCTCATTCTTGGGAGCCGCGATCGCTTTTTGCTTTGGAACAGCAGAAGCGACGGCGGCCTCTTCGGTAGAGGGAGCTTCGGCTGAGATGCTGCTGAAGGATTGATTGATATCTTCGCGGACAGTTGATCTTCTGCGGCTGAACGAAGCGAAAGCCGCATCCTGGAAGCCCTTGGAAACACCGTGGAGGAATTCATTGAGTACGTTAGCCATTGCGTCCAGAGTGACTTTCTTCCGTTTGATTGATGTAATATCAACATCCAGAAGAAGGCCTGGCTGCAGGTGGTACGGATTGATCATGTAATCGAATCTGTAATATTCCTTCTCAAGGAACGCAAGCCGCTCTTCCATTACGCGCCTCTCGATTGGGAACATAAAGTCATACATCATTTTAAGCCTTTTGCGCATCAGGATAATCCGGGTGCGAATTCTGTCTTTTTCATAAACATAATTGCGGTTGGAGCTTTCGACTTCGGTCTCGGCTGATTTAACAAAGGAAATCTCGTCCCAAACCTTGGCAATGTCTTCGTACAGGGGCTCTCCGGTTTTGTCTTTAATGAGCTTCCTGATCTTGCCTTTGTTCTTCCTGGCCAAATCCTCAAAATCGTTTACCTTCCATGAGTTCTTCCAGGTATCCTGATAAATTACTTCCAGAACATCCCAGAGATGCTGAATTTCAGTTTCAAAACTCTTTATCTGAACATCATAGGCTTTGCGGTCTTCAATAAGCTGGGCATTGTCAAAGTAGCGCATTTTAATCTGATAACGCTCGTCCGGCATATTGGAAACATCGGTATCTTCATATTCGCGGATAATTACTTCGCGCCCGTTTTTAAGGTTTTCGATGTATTGATATCCCATTTTGGAAGTATCAAGGATTGAGGTGATGGAGTTAATGGCGGTGTTAAAGCCGCGGTTTCTGATGTTTTCCATGTCGACAATTTTCTTGATATTCTCGCGGACATTCAGGGCGTCAAAATTTTCAGGGTCAATCTCCGCGCGGAGATCGGCAATTCTTTCCATCAGCACTTTGGCGATATAGTTATAGCGTTTGGATTTGGTGTTTTCAGTATCATCATCCGTGAAGGTGTCAACTTTGTTAATCTTGGAGAAAATGATCTCGCTGTCTGTAAGTTCTTCCTCGCTCTTGTCGATTCTCTCGTCTTTGATCTGCTCAATAAGCTTGTCGATACTGTCAATGATATATTTGGAAATAAGATCCTTAATGAGATATTCTACAGTAACCTGATAATGGAAAATCGGACTGATTAGTTCCGAGTCCAGAATATTAACCGAAAGCTTTACATCGGTAACGGTTTTGGGTTTTAACTGATTGTCTTTGAACGCGCACTTTACAATTGAATACGCGTTCTCGCCGCGGACGAAAGCGCCGGTATCCGTCTTTTGCCTGAGGATGCTGTTTGTATGCGTCTCGAGCTCATTTACGCCTCTCTGGATATGGCCCTGCAGGTGGCCGTACATATTAACTACGGATTTTTCAACCTCGCCCGTGTTAAACTTGTCGGCTCCTCCTACGGCGTCAAGAAGATCCGCGATTTCTTTCGGCGTGTACCTTGTCAGAACTTTTGTTTCTTCCTTGTCAATAAAGTTCCTGACTTTCTTTACCATCTCGTCTTCACTGGTCACCATGTACCGATTAAACATGTTCTGATAATTCTGATTAAAGTAGTTATATAATTTTTCTTTAAGGCCGCCCATTACATCAAGGCGTTCAAGAACGTCTTTGGGCAGTTTTGCTGACAGGTGATGGATTACCTTGTTGGTTTCCTCCTCCAGCAGCAGGTTTACTTCAGCCTGCTGGTCACGGTATTCCTGTGCCAATGAATTACGTGAACCAACGGCGCTTGGTTTCTCCGGATGAAACACATTCGGGCTTTTGGGCAGGTCTATAGATCCCATATAAATCTCCTTACAAATTTGATTTTATTACTTCTTCAATACACTTTAACATATGTTTTCCGTATAGTAAAGGCTTTTTTTTCTTTTCAAAAATAATAGCCAGTATTTTGCAAATATGCTATATTTATAACATGAAGAAAATCAGGAAAGCGGGGATTTTACCTCCCTGCGAAATCACCGGGAAACCCCGGCTAATTTTTTCAATGACGGCTGTCTTGATAATTTTTTTATGCTTCCAGCCGCTGTATGCTGCCGATCCTCAAAGGCCTCCCATAAATGTAAATGTTATTATTGACAGTTCCGCAGCCTATGCGGGCGTAAAGGAAAATATTACCTCATGGATCACAGACCATCTGGATCAGATTTTTGTGCAGGGAGATATGGTCACAGTCTGGAACGCGGGATCGTCAGTAAAGGTTGTCTACTCCGGTAAAATATCCGGAGACCCGGACAAAGAATCAGTAAAAAACACAATCCGGGAAATTTCCGCTTCCTCCGGAAACGCGGATTTATCAGCCGCTTTAAGGGAAGCGGCAGGAGTAAAAGGGCAAGGCTACAGCTACACGCTTTTAGTCAGCGTATCGCAGGAAGCGCTTTATAATTTACTCTCCGGATCAAACGCAAACCTGCTGCGTTATTCAAGAACAGAAGAATTTTCCGGATGGCGGGCATTTGTCGTCGGCCTGGATATTGACGCCAAAGTAAAAAGAGCCGCCGCGGCTTTCCCGGCTCCCTGACAGAAGAATATACAGATGTTCAAAAACGTCGTGTCGTTTATAAACAAACATGATTCATTCCTGTTAACTACCCATGACTCCCCTGACGCAGACGGCATTGGAGCGCAGATTGTTCTTTCGGCGATTTTAAAAGCAAAGGGAAAAACTTTCAGAATTATCAATTCCACAGTTATCCCCTCTTACCTGCGGTTCATGGATCATGAATCAATTATTGAATGCTGGGATAATAAAAAACATTCCCCTCTTGTAAGCAAATACGCGCTTATCGCTCTTGATACCTCAGATGAATACCATATCGGTCAGATGTGGGATGTAATTAAAAGCGCAAAAGAGATGTTCATTCTTGACCATCATGAACAGGGACCGCATTCGAATCTTCCCGGCTTTATAGATACAAGCGCGGCTTCGGCTTCTGAACTGGTTGTTGAGCTTGCCAGCTACATGGAACTGGAACTGGATCCCAAAACCGCGACAGCCGCGTATGCCGGAATTGTTTACGATACCGGGTTCTTTGCCTATCCAAAAACCAGCGTCAGAACTTTCCGGAACGCAATCAAAACTCTTGAATGGGGAGCCGACCCCAATTTTGTTTACAGGCAGCTGATGGAAAGCGCTTCTTACCAGTCTTTGCTTCTCCAGAAGCAGGCGCTTGCCAATCTGGAATTTCACGCCAGGAAAAAAATCGCCGTAATGACTCTGAGCAAAGATGATTTATTAATGACCGGAGCCGGTTATGAAGAAGCAGAATCAATTGTCAACATTCCGCTTAAGGCAAAAGAAGTGGAAATATCCATGCTTATCAAGGAAAAACCAACAGGCGAGATACGCTGTTCCATGCGCTCCAAAGGAAAGGTAAATGTATCCAAAATCGCCCAGGAATTTGGCGGCGGCGGGCATGTAACCGCCGCGGGTTTCAGGAGTTCTCTAAGTATGGAAAAAACATTGAATAAACTGCTTTGCATATTGGAAGAAAAACTGGCAAACGTCTGAAGCAAAATGAAAAAAAAGAAAGGGTATATTGTTTTTTCGATACTTGTCGCGCTGATTTGCATTTTAATTATTATTTCTCTGGCTACAAATTTCTGGGAGAGATTTACCAGGCAGGAAACAGTTGAACAGATAAGGACGCGGATAGTAACTCCGGGAGAAGCCGGTTTATTTTTTGATTCAGAGGGAGCGCGGCAGGCTTCATGGACGGAAAGCCCCGGAACAAAAATCCCGCTGGAACGCGGAGAAATCGCGGTTACCGTTTTGGCTTATGAGAGCGAAGACGGGCTTGCAGAAGAACAGATTGTCGCTTACCGGAACGCGGACGAAGCGTCCGGTCCTGTTTATATTACCTGCATCAGGTATGACGATAATTACAGGGAATACAGAAGAATATGGGATAGTTCCACCGCAGCTTCCCGGGCGGAAACTACATCTCTTTTTACCCAGGATCTGATAGGCGACAGGAATATCTGCATTATTGTTACAGGGATGAACGCCCGAAACGAACATACAATGACGGTATTCAAAAGAAATTCCGCAAAACAGAGCGGCGATGCTTTTTCAAAAATACTTGAACTGCAGATTGACGGTTCAATTGTTATTCAGGAGACAGCCCGGTCCATTGCCTACCAGCAGGGCATAACAACCGGACGCAGTTTTAATATCGCCGCTTACGGGCACGACAGCTCTTCCAGCAACATTCTGGATCAGCTGGAAACCATTTACGCCTATAACCAGCAGACCGGACAGTATGAAAGATCCAATGTCGCAAGGATCCCCGGTTCCCAGATTGAACAGAGGCGGCTGAGGGAACTGCTAAGCGGCGAAAGCGGAGTTTTTGAGGAATTTATAAATGACCTCTGGTACTATGTCAGCCCGCAGGGAACAGTTGATTCAAGACAGTATCTTTATTTTAATCCGTCAGGCAAGGAAATTATTTTCTTCGGCGACGAAACCCAGCAGGTTTTCCAATGGCAGAATTCAACGACAACCCGTTACGGCTTGTATATTAAAAGTCAGAATATTTCGATCAGCACATTATTGCGTTTTATTGATATTGAACTGGAATCCCTTGACAGTATAAGACTGCGGGTGTTTGAAGATGTCCGGCTGAAAATAACGGTAAACACATCCTGGGACGGATCTTACAGACGCGCCGGAGCTCCGAATGTCAGAGAACCGAAAACATCCATAAGGCCTGCGTCTGACGCTGTTTATGACTCAACATGGGGGAAGCTGCAATTTAATAATTCAGGGGAGTACATAATTACATCCGGCGGCTCAATCAGAAAAGGCCGCTATGTGTTTTTTAAATTAAACAATAATGATCTTTTGGAACTGCGGCCTTCAGATGATTCTGAAAGTAATAATCCGGAAAACAGGGCGCCTTCGTTTCCGGATTCACAGGAACGCCTGGTTTATCAAATTGACGCGTTCGCAGGCGGTTTGATCCTGTCCCGTGTCCGTCTGGGAACAAACGGAATTCAGGATCTGCTGGAACCGCCTGTAACGCTTACTCCTGTAAACAGTGAGTAATGCGGAGAGATACAGACTCTAAATAACTCCCTGATCGAGCATGGCTTTCGCGACTTTCTTAAAGCCGGCAATATTTGCGCCGACCATAAAATTACCGGGCTTGCCGTATTCTTTGGAAGCGCTGTCGATACTCTGGAAAATGCCGGCCATTATATTTTTAAGTTTGGCGTCCACTTCTTCAAATGACCAGGAAAGGCGCGCGCTGTTCTGAGACATTTCCAGAGCGGATGTCGCAACGCCGCCAGCGTTGGCGGCCTTGCCGGGGAAGAACGCGATTCCCTTGCTGAGCAGGTACTCTGTAGCGTCCATGGACGTGGGCATATTCGCGCCTTCGGCCACTATTTTACAGCCGTTAGCGGCGAGATTCTTTGCGTCTTCAAGGAGAAGCTCATTCTGCGTAGCGCATGGAAGCGCGATATCGCAGGCGATGTCCCATACCCTTCCTTTCGCGGCGTCTGTATAAACCGAGTCTTTATGGACTTCGGCGTATTTGGAAAGCCTCTCTCTGTTTAAAAGTTTAATGTCTTTTATCGTTTCAAGATTGATGCCTTCTTTATGATACACAAATCCGTTGCTGTCCGTCATGCTGACAACAGTCGCGCCAAGGGCGTAAGCTTTCTCCGCCGCGAAAATCGCGACATTGCCGCTTCCGGAGATTGCGACTTTTTTGCCTTTAAAACCGTCTCCGTTAACTTTAAGGTATTCATCTACAATGTAAACAAGTCCGTAACCGGTAGCTTCCGTTCTCGCAAGGCTTCCGCCCCAGCCGATTCCTTTTCCGGTAAGCACGCCTTCGAAGGCGTTCACTATCCGCTTGTACTGACCGTACATAAAACCGATTTCCCTGCCGCCGACGCCAATGTCTCCCGCAGGGACATCGGTATCAGGACCGATGTGGCGGTACAATTCCGTCATAAAGGACTGGCAGAAACGCATCACTTCGTTATCGCTCTTGCCTTTGGGATCAAAATCGCTGCCGCCTTTGCCGCCGCCAATTGGAAGCCCCGTTAGGGAGTTCTTGAAAATCTGTTCAAACCCGAGGAACTTGATAATGCTTAGATTTACTGAAGGATGAAAACGCAAGCCTCCCTTATACGGACCGATTGCGGAACTGAACTGTACGCGGAAACCCCGGTTTACCTGGACTTTGCCTGCGTCATCGATCCATGGAACCCTGAAAACAATAGCGCGCTCAGGCTCTATCAGTCTTTCCAGAAGTCCGGCTTTTTCATAAACGCTGTCTTGATCTGTAATAATCCGAAGCGAATCCAGAACTTCCTTCGCGGCCTGTAAAAATTCAGGCTGCCCTGCGTCTCTTCTTTCGATAACCGCGATAATATTGTCTATGTAACTCATAATTCCTCCATGTTTTTTATAATATTTTTTAAGATTGTGTGTCAAGAATGGAGAAATTGACTTTAATATGCTTCAATATCAAAAATCTTTATGGTAGAAGGTCCGGAAATTGTTTCATGGCCGAGGCATATTCTTTGAAATTCAAAACCGGTAATTTTGCTCTTATTGAATGTAACTCCCTTTACCCATTCCGGCTGTTTCAAACGGTTGAACTGTAGATTGACATCGGTAACTCTGCCGCTTCTGGTTGAAAAAACCTGTTCATGGTATTGATTATCTGTTACATCAGATGTCCTGATACGCACTCTCCAGCCGGCTTTTCCATCACCCTGTACTTTAAACCGCACCCCGGAACCATTTTTTAATTTATGCACAAATTCCGGGTTAACGGTAGAAATAATACCGGTTTTCCAGCCGTTTCCCCTGCCAAGGTCAACTATCAGGGTTAGAATATCCCGTTCCCTGCCGTCAATAAATTCCCTGCCCATATTAATATTAGCGGCTGTCTCCCTTTTTACCGCGGCGTTTTCCGCGTCAGCATGGATATCCCACTTAAGACTTGCAAATAAACTTGATGAAGCTGCGGATACGGCAGGAACCGTTTTGTCCGTGGCTGGAGTTACAGAAGCTGCATTTGAGGCGGGTCTTACCGCAGGAGCGGCGGCAAACGCGGTCCCTGTTAAGGCAGCAATCCGGCTGTCCTGCACTACGTCAATATTCTGCATTCCGACTATCTGCGCGGTCTCAACGGAAATTGCCCTAATCCTCAGGCGGTAAGAGCTTCCTATCGCCACTATCGAGCCGGAAATGATATTCTGCGCGCCAAGTTTCTGTCCTATGGACTGCGCCGTAGCGTCGCTTACCTCGCCCGATAACTGAAAATCCATTTCTTTGCGAATCATCTCCAGATTGGCCCTGTCTACAACAGTCAATGTGCCTTCGTTTACAATGTAACCGATCAGTTCCTCGATTATATAATCGGTTAATTGCGGCCAGCTTGAAGAAAAGTTAAGCACAACAACTTTTGCGCCGGCGGTCATTCTTCCGTTAAGATAGCTGACAGAATTTTTCAATGCGGTATCAATCGCTACAGCATCCTGCGAATGAACAAAAAACGGAAAAACAACAACAAATAAAAAAAAGACAGCGGCTTTTTTCATAATTTACTCCAGAATTTTTGGCGTTTTTTGTCTCCGCCTGACAGCGTATTTTTTCCAACTGACAGTTGGTATCACAAATGTTAATATTATTCATTTATTTTGTCAATATTTATATGAAATTTTTCAATATTGGACTTAATTAGTGTCTGTCCGCAAAGCCGGTTACTTTGCAGACAGGCTCTAATTAACCGCATGTATTGTATACAGACTCGACCCGTAATCACCTAACAGTCTTGTTTTGTTATTATAATAGCTTCCCGTGAACTGATTGTTGAGCAAAACTCCGCTTGCAAGCGTTTCTGCGCAGCATTCGTATGTTTCAACGCAGTCAGTCAGCGCGTAGAAGCGGTTAATACTGCGCAGAATAAAACCTGCCGGGTTCAGCGTTACGGGAAGAAGGTGTTTAACGAGTCCTCCGAAACGCCTGATATACAGCCTCTGCGGACGGGTTGTTACGCGATACTTTTTATCTTTATCAAGACCGCCGACCCTAAGCGCGTCCGGCTCTTCTCCCGCGCCTGATTTTCCCTGAAAAAACCCGGCGATTGTTTCATTTTCTCCCCTGCACAGCCAGAAGGTCTTGTTTGCTTCTCTGGTATGCGAAAATCCGGACTGCCTTTCAAATGTCCCGTACTGAAAGGTTTTCCTGTGCGCTTTATAAAAAGCAATCTGTTCTTTTATTTCACGCTTTTCCGCAGGAGAGAGAAAACGCACATCCAGTTCGTATCCAAGGCATCCGAAGCAGGCGGCATTGTAGCGCGTGGAAAGCGGCGTTTCGCGTAATGTCTGCTGATGCGGAGAATCTGATACATGCGCGCCCATTGCTGACTGAGGGTACAGGTAGGACAAGCCTCCCTGAATGGAAAGGCGTGTTACAGGGTCTGTGTTATCTGATGTCCAAATCTGCGGGGAAAAGCAAAGCATACCCAAATCGAAACGGTTGCCGCCTGAGGAACAGGATTCAAGCAAAATACCCGGACGACTGTCAAATATCCGGCGCAGTATATCGTAAAGGCCGAGTATATAACGGTGGAAAAATTCACCCTGGCTGGCGATGTGCGAAGACCAGAATTCGCTGATGTGGCGGTTCATGTCCCATTTCACATAACCTGCGCCTGTCTCATCGAGTACCCTGCCAACGCTGGACACAATGTAATCGCGCACCTTTGGGTTACACAGATCCAGGACAAGCTGATTGCGCCCCAATGTCGATTCGCAGGCGGGATGGCGCACCGCATATTCGGGATGGGCGCGGAAGAGATCTGAGTCTTCGTTAACCATCTCCGGCTCAAACCAGATGCCGAAATCAAGACCCAAAGCGCGTATTTTCCGTGCGAACCTTCCAAGACCAAAGCGGAACTTGCGCCTGTTAACCGCGTAATCGCCAAGACCCGCCCTGTCGCTGTCGCGCCCTGCGAACCAGCCGTCGTCAAGAACAAATAGTTCCATGCCCAGTTTTTTGGATTTTCGCGCAAGGGAAAGCAGTTTCCCCTGATTATAAGAAAAAAAACACGGTTCCCATGAATTATAAAGAACAGGACGATCTTTTCCCTGCCATTGTACAGGCGTTATGTGGTCATTAACAAATGTGTGAAAATTGCGGCTTAATCCGTTAAAACCGCCTTCGCTGAATGTCATTACAGCCTCCGGCGTTTCAAAACTTTCGCCTTTTTTAAGCGTCCATTCAAAACAGTGCGGGCTTATCCCAATTCCAATCCTGACAAGTTCATGACTGTTCAGTTCCGCAAAGCCGAAATGATTCCCGGAATAGACAAGGTTAAAGCCGTATACCCTGCCGTTGTTTTCATTCGCGGAATTTTCGCAGAGCAGAAAGCCCGGATTGTGCTTGTTGCCGCTTGATCCTGTCCGGCTCTCGTTTACAAAAACGCCGTATTGAAGAGAGCGGTCGTGCCTGTGCGCTTCCCTGGCCCAGTCTCCGTCAAAAGTAACCAAATTAAACCCCGTATTCGGCATATCAACCGACATGCTCATAAGGCGGCGTATCACCAGCGGGTTATTATCGTTATTTTCAAGAATTACGCGGCGCGTTATACAGCTGGCTTTTTCAAAAACCGTGTAGATCAATATTAATGCTGCGTTACACGATTTTTCACGCAGCCTGAGCGACAACGCGGCGCATTCATGCGCAGCGCATCCCGTTTCGCTTGCTTTTGCCTGGGGCAATTCCATCATCGGAATAATCCCCTCTTTAACGCTGTGGCTCTCATAAACAAAATCGCTAATATAGCCGTCATTGGGCATCTTAAGTTCCGCCGGTGAAAAACGGTAATCGCCCTTACCGATACCGGACCACTCAAGGCACATTGTATCAAGACAGTAAAGCGGGTCTTCCCTGTCGTAGACAACGGCTGATCCAGCCTGCGCCGTTCGTTTTGGAGAAACAGCATCTATATCCGGCGAAGACAGTTTAGTTCCGTAATAAATATGTTCAAGGTGCCCGCGCTTCGTTACGCGAAATATGTACTCGCTGTCAGCCGTCTGCAGCCTGAAAATATCATCGTTAACAGTTATCATATCAGCTCCTTATTCACTCCGCGCCATTCACTGCACATTATACTTCTGCGCATTAACATACTCGTTGTACATTTCTTCTGTAACGTTTTTATTTTTAATTATGGCGCGGTAAAAGTCTCCGCTTTTTTTAATTGTCCTCTTCTGCGTGTCAAAATCAACATGAACCAGCCCAAACCGGGCGCTTTCTCCTTCGCACCATTCAAAATTATCGGTAAAGCACCAGTGGTAGTAGCGTTCCACAGGAAGAACAGAGTTTTCAAGAATCTTCAGATGATCGTAAATATAGCGGCAGCGAAAAGAATCGTTATTGTCACAGGTTCCGTTTTCAGTAATGTAAACCGGTCTTTCCAGCAGCCTGTACAATCCGCGCGCGCTTGTTTCGATTCCTTCGGGATAAATCTCCCATCCCAGATCGTTACGCGCGCATCCTTCCCGGACGCCGTCCGCAAGGGAGGTAACGGTAGAGCGCGTGTAGTAATTGAGCCCCAAAAAATCGGCGTACTGTCCGCGGGGCGCTTTGGAGTAATTTTTCAGTGGAAAGGCGAACTTTCCCAGAAGACACGCGCTTGTAAGCGCGTCCTGAAACATCCATGAAGACACGCAAGCGCAGATACGGTGACGAATATTCCTGCCGTTTTTGGGCACAAATACGCGCGCGTGATGCGCAAACCCTGCTTTTGTGTCCGCGTAGCCCATTTCCTTTCGCAGCCTGTGAATCAAGGAATACGCCTGAATGTGGCAGCATGCCATAACAGACTGCACTTTCATTGCCGCAATCACTGATTTTTTCCCCGGAGGGAACACTCCGGTATGATAGCCCATAACGGCGAAAACATTCGGTTCGTTTATGGTTACATACTCGTTAACCAAATCGCCGAATTGCCTGACAGCGAATTCGACAAAATCAAGAAATACCGGAATGTTGGCAGGTTCCGCGAAGCCGCCCGATTCTTCAAACCAAAGAGGGTTTGTAAAATGGTGAAGCGTTAAAAGAGGAGAGATGCCCTTGCTTTTCATATATTCAAGCAACCGCCTGTACCACATGACAGCTTCTTTGTCGAAGCGTCCTTTGGCAGGCTCAAGGCGCGCCCATTCTACGCTCAGCCTGTAAATTGTGATGCCCATTTGCGCCATCAGATCGATATCCTCTTTCCAGCGGTTCAGGTGGTCATTGGCGCGCGCCGGATTTGATCCGTCATGAATGCGTCCCTTTTCATACCAGCCGCTCCATGTATGGACAAACCCGCCTCCTTCAATTTGAGCAGCCGCCGAAGACACTCCAAGCATAATGTTAATTTTCATATTTGAATTATAACATATTTGTTGTATAATCAGAAAATGAATCAGAGTGTAACAGAACGCGTGAATTATGAATAAACATTTAACCGTAAGCGAACTTACAGAACAGATACGCTCATGCCTTGAAGGATCTTTTTCCGTTGTCTGCGTGGAAGGAGAAATTTCCAATTGCAGACCCGCGAGTTCCGGTCATTTGTATTTCAGCCTCAAAGATTCCGGGGCGAAAATTGACGCAGTAATGTTTAGAAACAGGCTTAGAACGTTAACTTTTGAGCCCAAAGACGGAATGCTGCTGCGTATCCGCGGAAGTCTCTCCGTTTACGCTCCGAGGGGAACATATTCCATTGTCTGCGAAGAAATGGAAATAGCCGGATCAGGCGTAATCCTGGCTATGCTGGAAAAGCGTAAACAGAAACTCGCCGCCGAAGGTCTTTTTGATTCAGAGCGAAAGAAGGCGCTGCCGCGTTTTCCCGGGACTGTCGCCGTTGTAAGCTCTCCCACGGGAGCCGCAGTGCGCGATATTCTGAATATTCTGGAAAGGCGGGCTGCGGGCATAAAAGTGGTTATTCTTCCCGCTCCTGTTCAGGGAGAAGAAGCGGCATGCATCATCGCCTCGCGGATCAGACAGGCAAACCAATGGAATAAACAGGGTTTAAAATTTGCAGACGTTCTTATTGTGGGCAGGGGCGGAGGCTCTCTTGAAGATCTGCTGCCCTTCTCCGAAGAGGAAGTTGTCCGCGCCGTAGCGGAATCAGACATTCCCGTTGTCAGCGCCGTAGGGCACGAAATTGACTGGGCGTTATGCGATTTTGCGGCGGATCTTCGCGCGCCTACGCCTTCGGCGGCCGCTGAACTTGTAAGCGAGAACTATTCCTCTGTCGCGAATCAGATCAGCGCGATGGCGGATAACATCAGAAACATTATTCAGGCAAAGATTGAAAGGGCAGGATTGCTTCTTAAACCGTTCGCTCCGCAGGATATGGAATACCGTTTCCGCTCAATCCTGCAGCCGCGCCTTGTGCGCCTTGACGACGCGAAAGAAGCCCTTATTGACGCTGTAAGTGAAAAATGCGCCGTCCTCCGCGGCAGGATTGGGCTTGCGGCCGCTGTTCTTGAAGCGGGAAGTCCGTTAGCTGCAATGGAAAGGGGATTCTCGGTGGTAACGGACAGCAGCGGCGCTGTTATTCGAAACGCCGCTGACGCAAAAAAAGGCGATTTGCTTACCGTTCGCCCTCTTAAAGGCGTAATCAGCGCCACAGTCGAGGATATATCAAATTGAATTTCAGGAGATAAAATGGCAAAGAAAACAACGTCCGCCAAAAACGGCGGCGCAGCCAAGGCTACCGGCGCGGTTAAAGCAGGCGGCGCAGCTAAAGCAGGCGGCATGAAGAATTTTGAACAGCGTCTTGAGCGTCTTGAAAGGCTGGGAGAGCAGATTCGCAAAAGCGATATTCCTCTTGACGAAGCTCTGAACGCTTTTGAAGAAGGGATAAAATTGGCCAGATCTCTGGAAAGCGATCTTGAAAAAATAGAAAACAGAATCGAATTATTGATGAACAGCGCTGACGCGCCCGAAGAGGAATCCCCGGAGCTGGAACTTTTTGATGCGGAATAATGAGCGGGAAAATACGCCCCGCAGAATATTCATTCTTCCGCCCGAAGAGGCAAGACGTATCGCAGCGGGCGAAGTAGTCGACCGCCCTGCCGCTCTTGTCAGGGAATTTCTTGACAACGCGATAGACTCGCTCGCGTTAAATATCGAGGTTTCAATAGAAGAAGGCGGCTGTAAAAAAGTTGAAGTAACGGATGACGGCGGCGGAATGAGCCGCGAAGATCTGGAATTTTGCTCTTTGGCCCACGCGACAAGCAAAATACGCGGCCTTGATGATCTTGATACCGCTGTAACCCTCGGTTTCCGGGGAGAGGCGCTCGCCGCCGCCGCCGCGGTTTCCAGGCTGGAAATAATTTCAAGCGCAGACGGCAGAGAGGCGTGGCAGCTAATTACGGGCCCTGGCGAAAACCACCCGCCAAAATTTGAACAGACGCGCCGGACAAAAGGAACCAGCGTCAGGGCGCTCAGTCTTTTTGAAAACATCCCGGCACGAAAACGTTTTTTAAAAAGAGAAGGAAGCGAAGCCGCCCTTTGCCGCCAGTCTTTTACCGACAAAACGCTTGCATTTAACAAAATTAATTTCCGTTTTACTCAGGACGGCAGATTAAAAGATTTTTTTCCGGCAGTCCCGTCAAAAAAAGCGCGCTTTGCCGCCGCGTTCCTGAACGCGGGCGATGAAATTTATCTTAACGAGATCAACGCGGCAGGAAACGGTTTTAACGCGGCGGTTGTAATCGGCGGACCGGAATTATTCAGGAGCGACAGACGGCAGCTTTTTGTGTTTGCCAACGGCAGAAGAGTTCAGGATTATTCCCTGATACAGGCGATGGAATACGGCGTCCAGGGTTTTTTCCCCAACGGCTCACATCCAATAGGAGCCGTCTTTGTGGAAATAGATCCGGCTCTGGCCGATTTTAACATTCATCCGGCGAAACGCGAAGTCCGTTTCAGGGACTCAGGCTCCATTCATCATGCGGTCTCAGGCGCTGTTAAAAGTTTTTTTCATAAACGGGAAGCCGCTGGCATTTCACATAAAAACGCGGAAGAAGAAAGAGAACAGGGATCATGGAACAGGGAATGGGAAGAAAAACCTGAGAGTTGGCAGCACATAAAGAATAAAACAAGAGAAAGCGATCCCCAATCTTCAATCCCCGGTACAAATTATTCATTTAACCGTGAAAAATTCGGCAATATGCATTCCTTTACAGACGAATCGCCGCCGGTCTACGGAGAGATGAAATACGCAGGCAGGGTTTTTTCCCTTTTTATTCTGATTGAATGGGCCCAAAAACTTTATATTATAGACCAGCATGCCGCGCATGAACGAATCCTCTACAACCGTTTTCTTGCGGAAAATATCCCAAAACAGCCGCTGCTCTCCCCCATTCCGTTCATTACGGAAAGCGATGACGATGATCGTTTTCTGGAATTAAAGCGCGGGGAACTTTCCCACCTTGGCGTTGACATTGAAAAAGACGAAAGCGGCGGAAAAAATGCAGGCGCATGGCGCATTGAAGCGCTTCCTGCGGACTGGCGGCTTGGGGACGCGGCGACAGTAAAAGAAATTCTTTCACTGAAGACGGCAGGAGAGAACATGGCGCAGAAGTGGGCGGCTGCCTGCTGCTGCCACGCCGCCATAAAGGACGGCGATTATCCCGATGATGAGACCGCGTTCGCGCTTGGGAAAGAAGCCCTTCAACTGCCGGATCCGCGCTGCCCGCACGGCCGCCCCATCTGGACAGAAATCAGCAGAGACGCGCTCTTTAAAGCTGTTAGGCGAAATTAGCGGTTCTACAGCAAAACAATTCTCTGCGCGAGCAGTTTCGCCAGACGGAAACGCGAATCCAAATCGCCGTTGCCGCTGTTTTCAAGGAAAGTCTGAAATTCCGCAGTAAATGACTCTGGCAGCACAGGCAGTTCGCATACCTGGTTAAAATAAGCGCGGTGAGACGGCTCAAACCGTTTGTTAATGCAAAAAAGAGTAAGGCACGCTGTCTTAATGAACCCGGCGGAGGCGATAAGGTAATGAAATCTGTCTCCCTGAAAACACGCGGCTCCAAGATCTGACAGAAAATGCTCCATTTTTGACTGTACAGTGCTGCGCATCTGTATCCAGAATTTATCCCCAATCTGGGTGAGTTTTTTCCTTACGCCGTGTATCCAGTCAGTGCGTGAAAAAATTATTTCGCAGTTTGCCAGCCGGTAAAAGCCGTAAGTACCTGAATCTTTAATAAGCCATAATTTCTCATGGTCGGTGTAGGCAATATCCACAAATTCATCTATTTTTCCGGTTTTTTTATATTCCAGGCGCACCGGAATGTTCCCAATAAGAAAACGATCCTTTTCATTTTGACCGGAACTTTCAAAAGCGGCTACATCATCGCCGTACAGGCGGCACCGTTCTTCCGTATCCGGAATTGTGCCTGAACAGAACACATCAAGAATGAGCGCAAAATACGGATCCAGGGTATCTGGCATTGCCGCTTCATTCAATGTGATACATTCAACTCCCTTCCATGAAGAAAGAATTTTTGTAAAGCGGTCTACCAATAATTTGGTCTTATATTTCATGATGCTTCTCCATAATAATTATTGTATCATGGGATTCATCGAAAACTCAATAAAATTAAAAATGCAGGTTTACCGGTAAAATATTACAAACGGTTATGTAAAAGAAGGAAAACAGGGGAAAATTGGAAGGAAATGCCATGGAAAATTATTTTATCATAAAAGACGGCCGGGTTCACATTAATATTAAAGTAATTCCTGGCGCATCAAAGACTGAGTTTTCCGGAATAAAAGAAAATTATATATGCGTCCGCGTCGCGGCCGTTCCCAGGGATGGCAAAGCGAATGAGTGCCTTTGCGCGTATTTGGCCGCCCGGTTGAAGTGCGCCAAACGGGACGTAAATGTGATAAAAGGGGAAAAATCACGGATAAAGACAGTCGCAGTCCCGGCTTCCTGCGCTGAAAAAATGGAAAAATTTACCGGGAAAGGATTTACAAAAACTGAAAATGTGTAATAATAAAAATTGCTTACGGAGGAGCAGAAAATGGATTTTACAATGGACAATATCGGTCTATGGAACTTCATGCTGCAGCTTGGCGTAATCGCTACTATTTTGGTTTTGGCAAACATTATCAGACGTAAGGTGCCGTTTATAAGAAAGGCGCTTATGCCTACCGCGGTAATCGCGGGATTTTTGGCGCTTGGTTTGCGTTTTACGGGCCTTATCAGAATGGACACCGCGCTTTTCGAAATGATAACATATCACACAATTGCAATTGGATTTATCGCGTTATCGCTGATAATACCAAAAAAAGAAAAAAATTATTCCAGAGTTATTACAGGCTCAAAAAGCGGAGCGCTAATTGTTGGCGGATATCTGATTCAGGGAATAATAGGACTTATTATTTCCATAACCCTTGCCTACACTATTAAACCGGATATGTTTAAAGCGGCGGGGATTCTTCTGGCTATCGGATTCGGACAGGGTCCCGGGCAGGCGAACAATATCGGCGGAATATATGAAAACACCTTTAGTTTTACAGGAGGTAAATCCTTCGCGCTGAGCATTGCCGCGACAGGTTTTCTGGTAGCGTGCACTTTCGGCGTAATATACCTGAATATTCTGAGACGCAGGGGCGTACTTACAAAGGTTAACTCAAGAGAAATGACGCAGGAAAATTTTACAGTTGAAGATTTTCAGAATGACAATGAAATTCCGGTTTCAGAATCCATTGACAAATTTTCATTGCAGGTTTCATTTGTGCTTATGGTCTACCTTGCAACTTGGCTGCTTTCTTCCGCTCTTACCCTGATGCTGAAAGCGACAGGAAACGATTTTGCAATCAGCCTGATAGATATAATCTGGGGTTTTAACTTTATCTTCGGCGCTCTGCTGGCTGTAGCGCTGCGGGGAATTATCAATCTGGGACACAATATCGGCTGGGTAAACCGTCAGTATCAGAATAACTATCTGCTCGCGCGCATTTCCGGTTTTGCCTTCGACATTATGATTGTCTGCGGCATCTGTACAATCGACTTTCAGAAACTTGCCGGTTTATGGATTCCTTTTTCACTGATGTGCCTGTTCGGAACTGTCGGGACATTGCTTTATCACAAGATAATGTGCAAGGTACTGTATCCCGGATATTATTACGAAGGCTTTATTTCCATGTTCGGAATGCAGACGGGCGTAATCAGTTCCGGAATTCTTTTGCTGCGCGAAATTGATCCCAGATTTGAAACGCCCGCAGCGACAAATCTTGTGCTGGGCAGTTCATTTGCCATTGGTTTCGGCGTGCCGATGCTTCTGTTAATCAACATGGCGCCGATGTCAGACAAACTGGTATTTGTGGTACTGGGATGCTGTCTGGGGTACTTCATTCTGCTGCTGGCATACATGATTCTGCTGAAAGGCAAAAAACAGCGCTGAGACTGATAGTAAAAATTAAACGTTCCCTGTTCCCCGCGCTTTTACTTTCCAAACAGCCTGACCAGCCATGTGCTGAGCCAGGGCAGATATGTTACAAGGAAAACTACCAGCAGGCGGACCGACAGGAATGGGAAGACGTATCTGCAAATTTCAACAAACGGCCTTTTAAACCTGTAAGAGGCAAGGAACAGATTTAATCCTACAGGAGGCGTCATATAGCCGACTTCAAGATTGATGACAAAAATAATGCCAAGATGCACAGGATCGATGCCGTAAGCCTGTCCAAGCGGAACAATCAGCGGAAGGACGACAATAATAGCCGAAAAAATATCCAGAATAAACCCAATGATTAAAAGGAAAATGTTTAAAAGCAGCAGGAATATTATTTTGGAAGTAAAAGCGCCATGCATCCAGGCGGCGATATTTGCCGGAGCCTGGGTGACAACCACATAATAGGAAAGCGCTTTGGCTACTGCCAGAATCAGCAGAACGCCACCGATAATGGGAATGGCCTTGTCAAAAATCTTTTTAATGTCGGAGAATTTAATGTCGCGATGAACTATTACTTCGACAATGAACACATACAAAACGGCGGCCGCTCCAATTTCTGTCAGCGAAAGGATCCCGTAAAAATAACCGACAAGAAGCAGGATTGGCAGAAGAATTTCCAGGTACGCCTCTTTAAACGCTGAAAGCGCCTTACGCCCGTCAAATTTTTCAACAGGAATTTTAACCTTATGAGACATAATAATGCTAAAGACAATCATCGCCGCCACGAGAATTATTCCGGGTATTATACCGCCAAGGAAAAGATGAAAAATATTGGTCTGCGTAACGGTTCCCACCAGAATCAACGGAAGGCTTGGCGGGAAAAGAAGCCCTATGCTCCCGACCGATGTAATGAGTCCGATTGAAAATTTCTGCGGATAATCAAGATGCTCGCTTAAAATCGCGTAAAGAATACCGCCAAGAGCCAGTATTGTAACGCCGGACGCTCCCGTGAATGATGTGAAAAACGCGCAGATCACAACAGACATAAGAATAATCCCGCCGGGAAGCCAACTGAAAAAACAGCGGAAAACATTTACAAGGCGCTCTCCTGCCCTGCTCTCCGAAAGGAAAAATCCGACAACTGTAAACAGCGGAATCGCTATTATATTCCTGTTGGTAAGCGAAGAGTAAATGTCGGCGGAAACCGCATCCATCTGTCCGCCTGAAGCGTGAAGCAGAAGCAGAGATAAACCCCCGATAACTATAAAAAGCGGAGTTCCGGCAAGAGCAAATGCAATAAGAATAATTGTAAGCGGCGCTTTCGCAAGCCATGTAAAATAATAAAAATCGTCGCATATGTTAAAAATCGCTTCTGGCATGGCCTCTATGCCCCAGATTATTTTCGCGATTACCGGAAATGAAGCGATTGTTCCCAGAACAATACTTAAAACAGGCAGCGCTATTTTCCAGCCGGTAAATTTTGTCTGTCTTGCGAAACGCAGCGCAATAACGCCGAAGGCAACCGGAATAATCAATCCGAAAACACGGCTGTGAATAAAACCTATTACCTTGTTTTCCAGGCCAATTTTTAAAAATGAAACAGAGCTCCAGGCGATAACCGTGGCGATAAAAACAGAAATAAGACAGCCAAGAATTTTCAGCCTGATTTTAACCGAGCCTTCGGGAAGGTACTGCACAAACGAAATGGAGAGGTGCGAATCTTTTCTTGTGCATATCATTCCGGAAAAAAGAGCGACAAACAGAAGCATCTGGCTGATAAGCCCTGTAGAACCGGATACTCCCGTTTTAAAAACCAGACGTACAACTGATTCCATAACAGGAAGCAAAGCCATCAGCGTTAAAGAAGCAATGCAAAAAATATCTTCTATGCTGCAAAGTATTTTATTTAACGCAGAAGGATTCTCATCGAATTTTTTTTCAGCTTCAATTTTACCGGTTTCCACTGTAATTACTGCCTCTTGCGGTATTGATCCAGGATAGCGCTGATTTTCTGATAATATTCCCTGTTAAAAACGGGAGAATTTCCCCCAATAAGCCTTGTTTCAAACTTGTTGGTATCATCATACCATTCCTGCGCCTGCGCGGCGGTTGGTTTAACAATCTGAAGACCATGCCTGACCATAGTGTTTATTGTATCCCTTTCCAGATTCATAATAGATGTTTCAATCTCTTTTTCAATCTGTTTGCAGACAGCAAGAATGCTATTCTTGTGCCTGTCCGGAATTCTGCGCCAGGCGGTTTCGTTCATCAGAATGCCGCCCATAAACGGAGCGATGTTAAGGTCTGTCATGTTTTTCGCCACGCCGAAAAGCTGGCTTGCCCCCGCGTAAACAGGACTTTGATATACGACATCAATTCTGCCGGAATTTAGATCGCTTAACACCTGCGAAAGGCTTGTAGATACCATCTGATAACCCATAATCCTGAAAGCCTGAAGCATCTCCTCTTCGCTGCCTATGCCGAGTTTCATTTTGCGCAGGTCCGCCGGCACGTAAATCGGCGCTTTGGAAAAGAATTTCACCCAGCCGGCCTGCGCCCAGGCCAGAGTAACAAATCCGTTCTGCTGGATTTTGACATCCAGTTCAGGGCGGATTTTGCTCATGACTTCATTAAGTTCAGCGTCATTGCGTATCAGGAAAGGGTAACTGACAGCCATTACTTCCGGCATTACGGAGCTAAGCCCAACGCTTGTAAAGACAGCCGCCTGCAGTTCATTCATTCTCAGCTTGCGAAGCACTTCCGGTTCATCACCGGCTGTGGCATTGTGAAAAATAATCAACTGTACTTCGTCGTTTGTTACGCGGGACAATTCAGCCGCCATTTTATTAATAGCCTGGCCCCAGGGAGTATTTTCCGGAACCAGGGACGCGAGCCTTATCGGGGGAATTCTTCTCTGCGCGAAAAGCGTGTTAGCTGAAAATAATAACAGCAGAATAACAAGCAGATAACGAATATTTTTCATATCTTCTCCTTTAATTACAGCGGTGTTTCCGGCGGTTTCTACCATTCATCCCAGTCACCGCCGGAATCAACGTTGACAAAATAAAGCGATGCGGAATCCAGAAGGTAGCGCGCTTTCTGCCGGGCAATAACATTGACCAGGCGGTTTGCGGGATCCTTGTCCGGATCTACAGACAGAGCGGTTTCCAGTAACTCCCTGAATTTATCATAATCCTGCGCGGGAATCGATATCGTCTGGGCATACGCGACATACGGACCTGCCGACAGTCCTTTGGTTTTTTCCAGCGCTCTTTTATAATAGGTTTCCGCTTTTTGTTTATCGCCTCCCATCCCGGCGGGAACAGACGCGTAAAACAGGAAGAAAAATTCATCAAGGGCGCTGGTATTGAAATCCGGGTCAAGAGCGTATGCGCGCTCGACAAGCGCGTGAAATTCCGGGATTCTCACTCCAAGATCCATGTCAAAAGGATTAAGGGAATAGGCGGAAAGCCCCGCCGCGGCTGACCAGTATAAAGCGGGAACATCGGCTTTTTTCATTTTTCCGAGAAGCTGCGGAAGAGAACCCTTTGCAAATGCGCCGTTAAATCCTGGATATTTTAGCTCAAGCCCGCGGTATAAAAGCTCAAGACCTCTTAAATAGAGTTTTCTCGCCCTCTCCTTCGCATTCTCGCGTTCAATGTACATCGAAGACGGAAGCCTCTCGGCCGGCCCCTGAACAAACGCGTTGGCATACATGACAAACATGGAACCTGTCATGTTAATAAGGCCCTGATGCTCCGGATTTGAGGCAAGAAGCGACTCGTACATTTTTATGGCGAAGGGGATTGCGTCTCCAACCAACTGAGGATCAGAGTCTCCGGTAAAAACATCAGAGCTGCCGTCTCCTGTCAGCGCGTCAGACACTGCCTTCATTGCCATTTTATTTATTGAGCAGGCAGGAAGAAGAAGACAGCAAAAAACCGCCGTTAAAAGGATATGTTTTTTCATTTTTCTACCCTGCTAAATTATAACACAAAAACAGAAAAAAAAAGAGTAAAATTAATGGGAAATATGGCAAAAAAATGATACTCTGTAAATAACTTTAAACAAGGAGATCTGTAATGAAAAAAGTTATGTTTATGGGGTTAATTCTGGGAGCGATAACGGCAGCCGGTTATGCGGACCCGCAGGATGGAATTTATTCGTTCAAGACAGGGCAATTTGATATTTTTATGCTCGTAGAATCCGAAAGAGACGGAAATGCGGGGATTCTTGTAGGAGCGGACGAAGCGCTGTTGAAGCGTCTTATACCCGCTTCCGGTTTTAAACACACAGCAAATGCTTTTTTAATCAGGGCCGGGGGACGGAATATCCTTGTTGACAGCGGGACAGGAACAGGAGATATAATTATCGGAAAAATTAAAAAACTGGGCGTAGAGCCTGAACAGATAGAGGCGGTTCTGATTACCCATCTGCACGGCGATCACTTCGGAAGCCTTCAAAGAAACGGCAAGGCGGTATTCCCAAAGGCAAAGGTTTACCTTTCAGCGAAAGAACATGAACATTTTACAAAAACAGCTCCCAACCAAAACGCCATTGCGGCCCTTGCCCCATACGGTTCCCAGGTAATTACCTTTGAACCCGGCGATCTGGGCAGCCCGCGTCTAAGGGAACTGCTGCCCGGCATTACCCCAATCGCGGCATACGGCCACACTCCGGGACATACAATTTTTCTGATAGAAAACTCAGGCGCGAAATTTTTAATAATTGCCGATCTTCTGCATGTAGCCCTTGTACAGTTTCCGCGTCCTGATATCAGCGCCACTTACGACATGGATCAAAAAGCCGCCGCTTCAATACGCAGGCAGGTTCTGGATTACGCGGCGAAAAACAAAATTACAGTGGGCGGAATGCACATTGTCTATCCGGGAACAGGCAGCGTAAGCGCAGACGGAACAGGGTATAAATTTACGCCGGGAAAATAGACATCCCCTGACTCCGGGCGCGCCTGCTAATCGCCTATTACCGCGCGGATGTCCTTGTTTATAGCGTCAAGTTTGCGCCCGGCTTCGGCTTTCGCGGCCGCAAGCCCGCCTGAACCAACCTCGCTGCAGCAGGTCGCGTAAAATTTAATTTTAGGTTCAGTGCCGCTGGGACGCGCGCTTACTACCGTTCCGTCTGAAAGGAAGAACTGCAGAACATCGCTGGGCGGAAGACCGTCATCGCCTCCTGCAGGCGCGACGCCGTTTTTAATATCACGGACTTTCACTACGTCAATGCCGCCGAGAGTCTTCGGAGGGTTCTTCCGGTATTCTTCCATTATGCCGTTCATAATCGCGGGTCCCTGCGGTCCCTGGAAATATTTTGAAATTCCAAGCTCCTGCCAGTAACCGCAGATACTGTAAAGCTCATCAAGACGGTCAAGAAGGCTCTTTCCCAGGCTGCGCCAGTAAAGGGTCAGTTCCGCGGTGATAGCCGCCGCGGAAACGCCGTCCTTGTCGCGGACTTCGGTTTCTATATTGTATCCATAACTTTCTTCTGTGCCAAAAACATAATCATAGGCGCCTGCCTGTCCGTTCTCCCATTTGCGCATAACATCGGCTATCCATTTAAAGCCGGTAAGGCATTCTGCGCACCTGCCGCCGTAATACTCGGCGACTTTTTTCTGCATTCCCGTAGTAACGATGGAGTTTACCATCGCGGCTTTCGGAGGCAGCCTGCCCAGTTCTTTGAGCGAAAGGAAAATATAGTCCGCGATTAAAACGCCCATTTGATTGCCGGTAACAAGGGTAAATCCGCCTTTTTTATCAGGAACCGCAACTCCAAAACGATCGGCGTCCGGATCTGTCGCCATCACTACATCGGCCTTTTCTTTGGCGCCGAGTTTAATCGCCATATCCAGCGCGGCGGCTTCTTCAGGATTGGGAAAGTTAACAGTGGGGAAATTCCCGTCTCCTTCGCGCTGTTCGGGAACCGTTATTACCTTAAGGCCAAGATCGCCGAGCACTTTTTCCACATGGAAAGCGCCGGTTCCGTGAAGAGGCGTATAGACGATTTTAACCTCGCCGGCTTTCTCTTTGATCAAATCCGGCCTGAAAAGACGGGACTTTACCATTTCCTGATAAGGCTCATCGACTTCCTTGTCAATTATTACCAGCAGTCCTTTTTCAAGGGCTTCCTGTTTGGAAATTTCCTTAATGTCTTTAACGGCGTTTACCTCTTTTATAATGCCGGCATCATGCGGAGGTATAACCTGGGAACCATCGTTCCAGTATGCTTTATAGCCGTTGTACTTCGGCGGGTTATGGCTCGCGGTTACAACAATGCCGGTGTCGCACCCAAGGTAGCGGATGGCGAAGGATAGCTCCGGAGTCGGCCTTAATGCCGAAAAAAGATACGTTTTAATGCCATTCGCCGCGAATATCAGGGCCGAAGCCTGGGCAAACTCAGCCGAGTAATGGCGGCTGTCAAAAGCGATGACCGCTTTTAATCCTTCATTGTTTTTCTTGACCGCTTTTTCGGGAAACGCCTTTATAAGATAAGAAGCAAGCCCCTGCGTGGCGCTTTTTACAACAAGCGAATTCATGCGGTTATAGCCGCCGCCGATAACGCCGCGGAGCCCTCCTGTGCCGAATTCCAGGTTCTGATAAAACCTGTCTTCCAGTTCTTTTTGAGCCGCATCTGACGCTTCCTCTGCGCACTGCGCCGCAAGTTTTTCAACTTCTTCCCTGAAATGAGCGTCTTTTTCCCTTGCGATATAATCCTTCGCTTTTTCCATAATTCCGTCTTTCATAATTTTTTCTCCTAATTATTTCCTTGGCAGGTAAATATACAGCGTATTTATTACCTCTTCCATATCAAGCGGTTTGCTAAGGTGATTGTCCATGCCGGCATCGAGGCATTTTTCTATGTCTTCATGAAAAACGTTAGCTGTCATTGCGACAATCCTTATGTCTTTGGCGTTCGGAACGTCAAGCTGGCGGATACGGCGCGTAGCTTCATATCCGTCCATTTCCGGCATCTGCACATCCATGAATATCATATCATATTTGTCCGGCGCTTCGCTGAACATACGCACCGCTTCCACGCCGTTTTCCGCGCAGTCAATCTGTATTCCTGTCGGCTCAAGAAGCGTAATTAAAATTTCACGGTTTATTTCCACATCTTCGACCACCAGCAGGCGCCGTCCCGCGAATTCATCAGCTATCGATTTTTTGCTGTCTTCCGGCTTTATCTGCCCCATGCCAAGAGAATTATTAATCGCTTCGGCAATAGAAGACGGAAACAGGGGTTTTGGAACGAAAAAATCTACGCCTTTGTTTTTCGCTTCTTCCGCAATTGCGCTCCACTCATACGCGGAAATCATTATTACAACCGAATTCGCGGAAACCCGGCTCTTCAGTTCATGCGCCAGCTCAATGCCGTTCATGACCGGCATTTTCCAGTCAACAAAATAGATATGGTAACCGCAGCGTTCCGCAAGCCCGAGAGCTTCCTCTCCGCTTCCCGCGGTATCGCAGTAAACTCCTAAATTGTTGGTGATTTCCCTGAAATACAAAAGAATGTCATTGTCATCATCAACCGCGAGAATTCGTACATTCTCCCAGTTGATCTTATTCGAAAGCGTGCGCTGAGCTTTACCAGTGCCGCGCTGCGCCTTTATTGTAAACGCGAAAACTGAGCCTTTGCCTGCTTCAGACTTTACCCATATATTCCCGCCCATCATCTCTACGATGCTTTTGGAAATGGAAAGGCCAAGACCTGTCCCTCCATATTTGCGGGTAGTGCTGGTCTCCGCCTGCTCAAAGGACATGAAAAGACGCTGCTGCTGCTCCGGTTTAATGCCAATTCCCGTATCTGTTACAGAAATTTGAATTACGCAGATATTATCCTTCTCTTCGATAAAGCGCGTATCAAGAGCAATGGAGCCTGACTCGGGAGTAAATTTTACCGCGTTGCTAAGAAGATTGGTAATAACCTGCGCAAGCCTCTGGTCGTCGTTTATCAGGGTTCTGGGAATGGAACTGTCAATATGTACCGTGAAATTCTGACGTTTTTCATCTATGCGGAAATTAATAACATTAACTACGCGCTGAAGCATTTTCTCAAAAACAAACTCCGTAGGAGCAAGTTCAAATTTGTTCGCTTCTATTTTTGACATATCCAGAATATCATTAATAACGCCAAGAAGATGGTTCGAAGCGTCTTCTATTTTTTTAAAACAGTAGTCCTTTCGTTCAAAATCACCGGCGGATTTTCCGATTACCGTCATGCCGATAATGGCGTTCATCGGCGTACGCATTTCATGACTCATGTTCGCAAGAAACGCGCTCTTGTGCTTGCTTTCCCTGTCAGATTTATTCCTTGCCGCGTCAATCCGGACAAGAATTATCATAAGAACTACAGAAAACGATAGAGCCAGCCAGGCAAGAATACTTGCCATATTGGAAAGGCTTTGATAAAACGGCCTTTCCAGCATAAATAAACCTAAATACCAGCCGTTAGAAAGCTTCCGCACAAAAGCTACGGTTTTTTCGCCTTTCCAGTTAACCATAGGGCGCATTGAAATATTCGAATTGGATTTTATTTCAGCGGCAAAAGCTGAAAGAGGCGCTTCCGGGCTTTCAAACAGGTTTAAACCTTCAAATAAAGGATTTTCATGGGCGATTATAGAAAAATCCTGGCCTATTAACATTCCGTAACAGCCCTGGTTATAAGCTATATTAACAACAGTTTTACCAATTTCCCTCAGCCATACGTTAAGGCACGTAACTCCCAACCTGCGGCCGTAATCATCAAAAATTGAACAAGCGTATGTGATAACGCGGGAAGTTGAATCATGCATTATCATGCTGATATAGGGCAATGTTTCTACAACTTCGCCGCCGGCTGAAACAGCGGCGCTATACCATGGGCGCGAAATGGGATCAAAATTTTCCGGAGGTTCCCAGCCGGAACCGGACAGGAAAACCGGGCCTTCAGGATAAGTTTCAAAATATCCAAAAAAACTGTTGGAATTCAATATATTACTTCCGCTTGCGCCGAAGTAACTTGTCATCTCTATGATATAACTATTTAAATCCGCGGTGCTGTCACCGCGAAGAATCATACTGCGGATTGTCTGCGCGAAACCGTTCGCCAGCGTCTTTGGTTCCTTAAGTTCGGCTTCAATCTGATATTGAGTAAAATCAAGCATGGTTTCAGCGTTTCGTTCCAGATTGCTATGAATAGTATTGCGAATAAAAAAATAGCTGAGAAATGCCATTGCCGAAAACGCAAGCACTGTAAACAGTATCTGAACATATACAGAACGCATTTTTCTGATTTTTTGCATCAAGGTACTAATGAAAAACATATCACCGCCTATTTTACGTTATTCTACCTTGAATCTGGGTATTTCCTTTGCCAGAATGGTAAAGTTCATATAATTTGAATAAAAATTTCGTTTTCAAGCAGCCTCTCTTTTAAAAGAAATAGAATTCATATTATACTATATTTTTGTTATATTGGCAAAAAAATTATTAGGGGGTAAAAAATGTCAGTATCTTTATTGGGCCGCTCGCTGCTTACGCTGTTGGATTATTCGCCTGAGGAGATTCAATACCTGTTGGATCTGTCTAAAAAAGTGAAAAATGAAGCAAAAACAGGCAGGGTTTTTTCACGATTTACGGGTAAAACCCTTGCTTTACTGTTTGAGAAACGTTCTACCCGCACAAGATGCGCTTTTGAAACCGCGTTTGGTGAGGAAGGAGGCCATCCGGTATTCCTTTCCACGGCGGATATTCAGCTTGGAGGCAAAGAATCCCTTGAAGATACAGCCCGCGTCCTCGGCAGAATGTTCAGCGCAATCCAATTCCGCGGATTTAAGCAGGAAACAGCCGAAATCCTGTCAAAATATTCAAACATTCCCGTTTATAACGGACTGACAGATCTTTATCATCCAACCCAGGCTCTGGCGGATTTTTTGACATTAAGAGAAAATTTCGGCGAGCTAAAAGGAAAAAAACTCTGCTATATTGGGGACGGACGCAATAATGTGGCAAATTCGCTCATGATAATCAGTTCTAAACTGGGGGTTCATTTTACGATAATCGCCCCGGCACAGCTTAACCCGGATGACGCCCTTAAACGCAGATGCGAAGAGATTGCGAAATCCTCCGGCGCGGTAATTACAGTCTCACCGGATAAAAACAGCATCGAAGGAGCTGACGCGGTCTATACCGATGTCTGGATTTCAATGGGTGAAGAGGATAAAAAGGAAGAACGCATCAGGCTTTTAAGCCCTTATCAGGTAAATCAGACGTTGATGGAAAAAACCGGCAAAAAGGAAAGTATTTTCCTGCACTGCCTTCCCGCCGTCAGGAATCAGGAAGTAACAGATGAGGTGCTTGACGGCCCTCAGAGCAGAGCGTGGGATGAGGCGGAAAACCGCAAACACACGATTAAGGCGGTTATGCTGGCAACTCTAATTAAAGAACCGTAACAGGGTATTTGTAAATGGGAATATGGGACAGGTTAGGCAGCGTAATAAACAGCTACATCAATGACATGGCAGGGGAGAAAACCGGAGAAAGCCCTTCTTCCGGCAGGTTTTCCTCAAGAGACCCGGATTTGGACGCCGCTTTTGACGAGTTAAACGATTTCCTGAACCAGAAGGATACCGGTTACACGAAAAAAGAAAACGCAAAAAACGATTGGCAGGATTTTGAAAGCGCGGGAGCTTCTTCCAAATCAAAAATTCCGCCGGAGGAATTAAGGGCCGATTTTGAACTTCTGGGCGTATCCTTCGGCGCTGACGCTGACGAATGCAAGGCTGCGTATAAAAAACTGCTAAAAATTCACCATCCTGACCGCCACACGGGTCACGAGGGAAATTATAAAAAGGCAACGGAAAAATCCGCAAAACTGAACGCCGCATATGACAGGATAGAAAAATGGCGCGAAAGCCGGCAAAGGAGATGATTTGTGGGAACTGAATTAAAAATATTCACAGACGGCGGCTGCTCCGGCAATCCGGGACCAGGCGGCTGGGCGTATGTAATGGTGCTACAGTCATCAGAAGGAGAAAAAGTCACCGCGCAGGAAAAAGGCTCGGAGAAAAACACAACAAACAACAGGATGGAATTAACCGCCGTAATTTCTGCGTTACGCGTAATTAAAACAGCGGATTTGCCGCCTGAGGCGCGGCGCTTTATTACACTGTACACAGACTCGCAGTATGTGCAAAAAGGCATAACAAGCTGGATACACACATGGAAACGCAATGCATGGAGAACAGCCGATAAAAAGCCTGTAAAAAACAAAGATCTTTGGGAAGAACTGGATTCCCTTGCCGGCGCTCTTTCAGTTAAATGGGAATGGATCAAGGGCCACGCCGGAAACGAATACAATGAAATCTGCGACAGCATGACCCAGGAAGCAATAGCGTCGGTAAAGTGACTGGTGTCCCTTAATTAAAAACTTTACTTGCCGCGTTTATGCTTGAAGAACGCATTGTAATTTTTTTGATGGGCATTCTGTCTTTAAGAAGCGCGTAAAAAAGTTCGCAAAGGTTCTCGCAGGTAGAAACTTTTTTTGTAACAATTATGCGGTATTCAGGGTACGACCATGCAAGAGGATTGTCTATCTTTTTAAGAGGAACGCAATTAACAGGATCATTGTTTATTCCTTCTTTTTTATATACGGCAAGAACCGCGTCAAGAAGCGGGTCTCCTTCCTGAAACAATGTCGCGTGGTGGAAGTGGTCAACAATTTCCCATGCTTTTTTAAAACCTTCCTTACAGGCGAGCGCGTAACCGGTAACAGGGTCTACTTTGTCTTCCAGTTCAATTTCCAAAAGACCGGAATGCCCGTGAAGATGTTTGGCTTCCCTTGGCCAGTTCATAAACCGGTGGGCGTACTGAAAATCCAGTCTGACAATTGATGTATATAAATCGTTCATAATAATCTCCTTTTCATTCATATTTTTGAGAATAGTTCTCAGTGATATTATAACATGGAAAATACAGTTGTAAATAAAAATTAAAAATTTCACATATTGAACAATTCTATTGAAACATCTTGATAATAATTAAAAAATACCAAATAATGAACTTGTTCGATAAGCTGAAGTTATCGAACAACTCTAATATTTTAATGAAAATAAAAAAGGATATCTGTTTATGTATTTTTTTATTATTTATGGCAATTATTCTCTCTAATTGTAACAATACAGCCAAACGTCAATATAATATTTCGTTAAAAAATACTTTATCAATATTTCTTTTGAAAAATGATTCAGCTTCTTTTTTCTGTATACCCATTCAGTATCTTGGTCATGATCATATTGGTTGTTTTGATTATACCAATGGATTCATTGTAATCGGTGATTATGAGATTTTATTGGAAAGAGATGATATTAATATTTATGTTTACCTTAATGAAGAAACAGATGAGAGTGGAAGTTTAGATAGTGGATTTGATCTGGTTTATTCGGAAAAAAACGGTAAAATATTACTTTCAAAAATGAGTGTACCATTATCAGTAAAACAAGCTGAGGGAGACGGTAAGTACATTCATTATTACATTATTATTGAAAGATTTCTTAAAGATGATGAGGTTAAAAGAATAAATATTGAATATGAAAAAGGAAATTTTTATTCGCAGTTTGAAATTTGGTATGATCTTGTTTTAAATAATGAACCTCAAAATGGAAGCGGAATTTCAGATGATTTTGAGCTATATAATGGATCTGTTTCTGATGCTGTATTTTTATTACCAAATTTAAACTTTTTTAGAGCCCAATACATAAAAAACTGAAATTGTTAAGAAGTTAGTGTTGTTTAAGAGATCTCCGGTTTTATGGGAAAGCTCTCTCTACGCTACAGGCGGTGTACATCAGCTTCATACTACACTAGACACTTTGGGGTGACAGGCACGCCGCGCCACCGCTTTCAAGGCAATCCCCGCGCTTTTACTGCGCTTTGATCTTTTCCAAGAGCCGGAATATCGACTGTTCCGGTTCCGGCATCATGCGTTATAATAATATCAGAAGATTTGCCGCATGCAGAACAAACGGCTGTTTCATCCGCGTGTGGATCCGGTTTAATTTTAAATGTGCCCTCTACTTTTGCTCCGCATTTTGGACAGGGAAATTCACATTTTACGCGGGTATTTCCGGGTATATCAAATTGTCCTTTATTTGCCATCTTTCTCTCCTCTGTATTTTTTGAAACGGGGCGGACTGACAGCCCGTTTTACCCCGTTTGTTTGCATCTCTCTTTACCTCGGCGTAAAATTCCAACGCTGATTTCCGCCATACGTATATGTTCCTGCCTTTCTATTGTTACTCTGACCGCCGTACGTTATTGCGGCGAATAGTTCCATGCATTGTTGATACTTGTGTATGTGCCAGCTCTTTGACCGCCTTTGTAAAATTCATCAAAACTACCAAAATTATCCCCAATAATTTTTACACCAGCCCCTATGGTTATGCTGGTCAATCGATTGCTCAAAAACGCACGTTCCTTGATAGTTCTCACGCTATTGGGGATGGTTATGCTGGTCAGTTGATTACTCTGAAACGCCCCTGCTTCAATAGTTCTCACGCTATTGGGAATGGTTACGCTGGTCAGTCGATTGGATGCAAACGCAGACGTGATAGTTCTCACGCTGCTGGGGATGGTTACGCTGGTCAGTTGATTGTTGCCAAACGCAGCCCGCTCGATAGTTTTTACGCTATTGGGGATGGTTACGCTGGTCAGTTGATTGACGATAAACACTCCTTCTCCAATAGTTCTCACGCTATTGGGGATGGTTACTCTGGTCAGTTGATTGATGCTAAACGCCATCCGCGCGATAGTTCTCACGCTATTGGGGATGGTTACTCTGGTCAGTTGATTGATGCTAAACGCCTCTTCTCCAATAGTTCTCACGCTATTGGGGATGGTTACGCTACGCAGGTTTTTTGATTTAAAAACATCCCTCCCGATTGCGGTTACCAATATTCCATTCACTCGGGAAGGTATAACAATGCTGCTTTGGTTTCCACTGAACCTGATTAAGGTGCCGTTGCTGTCAATGGTAAAAAAAGATTCATCGGTGGCTGTAGGGTAAGCGGCAAGCTGAAAAAATTCATCTGCCGGCAAAATATTAATCCTGTGCTGCCGGGCGGCGCTTTCCGCAGAAAGATTGTCAATGCTGCTTATTCGTATCGTGAGCTGATCGGTGATTGCATTAACGTTCACCGACGGAAAAGACATTCTCCCTTCCCATTCTATTGGATCAAGGGTACCTTCACTGATATTATATCCGGTGGGTATAGTAACGGTCTGCCTGCCAATGCTCGTTCCGTTTCCGTTTATGATTTCCGCAACCACGACATGGCTGACTGTTTTATTCGTGAATGGCGAGGATGCGCGGACGCTTTTATCCGGCCAGTCAAAGCCCCATGTTGCAGCCCTTCCTGTTGCGGACAGGCCGCTTGCGACGGTCGCTATTACTTCGTTTATAGTATTTGACCATTGAATATCCGCTATAAATCCCATCCAAAAACTGAGATTTACCGTTTCTGTTTGATAGTTTATATCACCCTGTTTGATATGGGCATCATACACCAGATTGTATGGCTGTCCCTGGTTGACATAATTAGTATAATAAGCCTCGGCTTCCTGCAGGCGTTCTGTCCATTGTCTTCGCCAGGCTATGTCATTGCGGGTGTCTGCGCCGATATTGCCGCTTGAAATACTGGCGGACAGAATATTCATGCGGCTTGCTGCCTCCGCAAGGCCGGGGTCAACATTCACCGACTGGATAAAATGCGAAAGGGCTTCTACCACAGTTCCCTGCCGCTGCGCCGTAATTCCCTGCGCCAGCGCGGTCTGGGCGTTTGCGTAATTTGCCGTTGCCGCTACGGAAAGTTCTGTCCGTGTGCGTTCGGTCGGCGTTACGCCCATTTTTTCCAGCAGATCAAGCGATGCCCGCCGTATGCCGGTCAGATTGTCCAATTCGGCAAAGGTAAATGTACCTGAATACGAAGCCTGGGTCATTTTGTCTGCGTTTCTCGTGATTTGCATTTGCAGGGCGAAACCGGTCGCGGTTCTGGTTATCGTCCCGGTCATCAGGTGTGTTGTAGGTATAAGATGGCCTAAATCCATTCCCGCTTCCGCGTTATCTGAATAATAGCCGGACAGCAATTCCGCGTACTGCTCGTCAAGACGGACACGATCCAATACGGAGACAGCGGAGAAGCCGGAAAAGTTGCTTACAAACTCGCCCTGCACCAATGAGGGCAGATAGCTCTGGTTATCCGCAAGGCCGCTTGCCTTTGGAGCAAGGATAGTCAGACTGATGTCTTTTCCGCCGTTTCCGGTAAAGAATGGGGAAACGGGAGCCGGTGGTGTTGGCGTTTGCTGCGCTTGAGGTGTTTGAGGCTGCGCCACGGGAGCCGGTGACGGCTGTGTTTGAGGCTGCGCCGGCGCACTGTTATCCTTGCTTCCCCCCGCCCAACTGAGGGCAGGGATCAGCAGAATCAGAACGGCGATACTAAAGACTTTGTTCATGGTGATAACTCCTTTTCTATGCGTTTTATATGAAAAGCCGATATTTCCCTCTTGCGGGGAAATCGAACAAATAGTTCTCCGGTGTTTTTCCGTGGGAATTGAGTAAAATGTACTGTTTGGTAATACTTAACTGTTAGTTGATTGACATGGTTATTTAGAGAGTGTGTATAATGACTGCTGACTGCTGACTGCTGACTGCTGACTGCTGACTGCTGACTGCTGACTGCTGACTGCTGACTGCTGACTGCTGACTGCTGACTGCTGA
>JAIRQN010000071.1 GCA_031256445.1 Treponema sp.
CACGCCCTGCGAACATCCGCTGATGAGGGGCAGTTTCCCGCCGCTGTTTATACGCTGTTTAACTTCGCCGCAAATTTCCGAATTACCCGCGTTAGCTGCAATGTCAGCGTCATAAACCCTGTCAAAGCCGAGCAGTTTTATCGCGGCGATCATTTTTCCGGCACTGACTGCGCGTGGAAGCGCTGCGCATTCATGCGCGGCGCTCAGGGCAAGTTCGCTCTCCAATACAGGCGCGAGAGAAGGAGAAACCTGCGCTATCGCGTGCGCAACAGCGCGCGCGGCAACAGCCGCCAATACTTCTTCGCTTTGGTCATAAACATAAATCGCGCCGACAGGGCAGACCTTCGCGCACTGGCCGCAGAAAACGCAGGGCCCGTCTTCAAGAGCCTGATTGTAAGCGGCGCTGACATAGTATTCAATGCCGCGGTGCGATGTGTTAATCGCCCTGATTGTCTGGATTTCCTGACAAACCTCTACGCAGCGACTGCATTTTACGCATTTACCCATGTCGCGGACAAGCGTATTGCATTCTGTCCGTGGAACGTGCTCATCACAGACATTCGCGAATGGCGTATCCAGAACCCCGTATATCTTGGCGAGTTTCTGCAATTCGCAGTTTTTGCTGCGAACGCAAAAGAGGCAGTCCTGCGGGTGATTGGCCAGTATCAGCTCTATGATTGTTCTTCGTATATTGGATAGACGCTTGTTCACAGTGACAATATTAACGCCTTCCCATACGTCATTCGCGCAGGCGGCGGCCAGTTTACCGCGGCCGTCACATTCAACCACGCAAATTCTGCACAAACCGCGCTTACACAGATCGGGGTGTTCGCAAAGAGTTGGAATGCTGATATTCAGTTTTTTGGCGGCATCCAGGATTCTTGTCCCTTCAGGAACGGTTACAGGCATTCCGTCTATTGTCAAATTAACGCTGATATTCGGATTCGGCTGATGATGACTCACCTGGACACTCCTTCAAATTCATCCGCGAAGAGTTTCGCCGCGCTGTTAAGGGCTGCTGCGGCGGTTTGCCCCAGTCCGCAGAAAGAAGCGTCCGTCATTGTCTGAATAAGACGCTGCATAACCGGCTTAACCGATTGGGCGTACGCCGGAAGCCGGTCTTTGTGATTTGCGGCAACATCAGAAAATTCCCTCATGATCTTTAAAAGCTGGCGGTTTCCTTCGCGGCAGGGTACGCACTTGCCGCAGGATTCGCTGACAAAGAATTCAGTCACGCTTTTAAGGTATTCTATAACAGAGACGCTCTCGTCATAAACAACTACAGCCCCGGACCCGACAGACAAACCGGCTTTTTTTAAATCGGTGTAACTGTAAACGGTATCCAACTGACCTGGACCGCCGATGGCTCCGCTTTGCCCTCCGATATGAAAGAACTTGAGTTTCCTGCCGCCGGTAAAGCCGCCGCCAAGCTCCGGATCGTAGATAATGTCACGTAACGTAACGCTGCCCAGGGGAATTTCATAAACGCCCCTGTTGCGGCAGTGCCCGGAAATGCAGACAAGTTTGCTTCCGCCTGAGTCGGGGTGTCCCGCCTGCAAAAACGCGTCTCCGCCCATGTTAACAATAAGCGGAATGTTGGCGAACGTCTCAACATTATTTACAAGAGTCGGGTTAAGGAAGAGCCCGACCTCCGCAAGGTGCGGCGGTTTGATGCGCGGACGGCCTACCTTGCCCTCCGTGGAATTTAAAAGCGCCGAGTTTTCGCCGCAGACATACGCGCCCGCCCCCGATATTACATGTATATCAAAATCAAAGCCGGTACCGGCTATGTTTTCGCCCAGGTACCCTGCGTCGTGAACATTCCTGATCGCCGCAAGAAGCCGCTTTTGCAGTTTGCGGTATTCGCCCCGGACATAAATGTATCCGGCCTTCGCTCTGAATACCACGCCGGCGATAATTATGCCTTCCAGTAATTTAAGAGGAAGGTCTTCCATAATGAGCCTGTCTTTGAAAGTGCCGGGTTCTCCTTCATCCGCATTGCAGACAATGTATTTCGGGGTTTCTGAAATGTGAAAAAGATGATCCCACTTGCTTCCCGCAGGATATGCCGCTCCGCCCCGTCCAAGAAGTTTTGCCTTTTTTATTTCAGCAATTATATCCTGGGGGTTTGCGGCGGCGGCTTTTTTTAACGCTGTAAAACCGCCCGCTTCTTCATAGAATAAAACATTGCGCGGATTATAAATGTTCACGCCCTTTGTCAGCATGTTCGTTAATTTTGACATTACCTACAGCTCCTCATGAACCAGAGGTTTAATATTATCGCTCAGGCAGCGGTGTATAAGCGTATGCACCCTGTTTACCGTAAGCTCGCCGAAAACGGCATCGCCGATTTTTACAGCCGGCCCAATGTCGCACGCGCCAACGCAGTTGGTAAAAACAAGCGAGATTTTGCCGTCCGCCGTTGTTTCGCCCATTTTAATGCCCGCCGCTTCTTCAAACCACTTTACTACTTCTTTTGTGTAAGTATAATAGCACGGCGGACTTTTGCATATTTCAATTACATACTCGCCGCGCGGCTGCAGGCTGAACATTTCATAAAAAGTAATTATATCGTAAATTTTAGACAGCGGGATATTTAAAACTTCCGATGCAAGCACGGCCCATTTTTTATCCAGGTAGTTCCTGCCGGAAGAAACCTGAATATCAAGCAAGATGGCAATGACCTGCTGAGGATCATTCCCGTAATGTTCCATTATTTTTAGAACTTGTTCTTTTGATAATTCCTGCATATCTAAACTTATAATTTTTTGAATTATTCATCTACCTACCAGCGCCGCGTTCGTGCAATAAAAGGGCAAATTTGCTATACTGTATTTTATGAATGATCGGGAAATTGAGAAGCTGGTAGTTCCGCGTTTTTTGAATTTTGTGCGTTACGATACCGAAAGCAACCGCCATTGTGAAGAGACGCCTTCAACTCAGGGGCAATGGGATTTGGCGAAAATCCTGCGCGATGAGCTTCTGGTTCTTGGACTTAAAAATGTACGGATAACAAGCCATTGTTACGTGCTTGCGTTTTTACCGGCATCGGAGGGAAAAGAGACCGCGCCGTGTATCGGCTTTCTCGCGCATATGGATACGGCAAGCGATGTATCGGGAAAAGATGTGCAGCCTCAGTATGTTCGGAACTATAACGGCAGAAAAATTAAACTAGCCGATGATCTGTACCTGGACCCGGCAAAGGAACCAGATTTGGCCGCTCAGAGGGGAAAAGACATTATCCACAGTGACGGGTCTACCCTGCTGGGGGCGGATGATAAAGCCGGTATCGCCGAAATTCTGGGAGCTTTGGAATATCTGGCAACAAATCCGTCCATAAAACATGGACCTGTTGAAATAATTTTTACCCCGGATGAAGAAACCGGCAAAGGGCTGCCGGAATTACCGCTCGGCGAAATTAAGTCTGCGGCGTGTTACACCCTGGACGGCGGTGCAATGGGCGAAATTGAAACAGAGTGTTTCAACGCATGGAAAGCCGATATTGAGTTTAAGGGAAATGTGATCCACATTGGGGCGGCAAGAGGCATACTGGCGAACGCCGCGCTGATGGCGGCCTCCTACGCTGTGCTTCTGCCGCGAAGCGAAAGCCCGGAAGCCACAGACGGCTATTACGGCTATTATTGTCCGATGGAAATTTCAGGCGATCTGGAAAGCGCCGCTTTGGAAGTATTTCTGCGTGACTTTGACTCCGAAAACATGAAACATAAACTTTCGGCGCTTGAAACTTACGCGAAAACAGTGGAGACTCAGTTCCCCGGCGGCCGGGTAATTGTTAAAACATGGCCGCAATACTATAATATGAAATCAAAAATCGATGAAAAGCCTGATGTGATGAAGAAGCTGAAAACAGCTTTGGATAATCTTGGCATCGAGTGGCAGTTGAAACCAATAAGGGGCGGGACTGACGGTTCCAGGCTGACAGAGCTTGGCATTCCCACTCCGAACATTTTTACAGGAGGACGGAATTTTCACAGCCGTCTGGAATGGGTCAGCGTGAGCGAAATGTGCGCCGCAAGCAAGGTAGTCATTGAGCTGATCAGGCTTTGGGGAGAATAAGCAATGGTAGAGACATTAAACACATTTTTTCCGGATCATATCAGAAGGGCGGTAAAAGCGTCAAAGGTTCCTTCTGTTGTAACGGAAGAAAATGTGTTTCAGGAGGGAGATCCAAACATACTGCCAATTCTGGACGAAATGGTAGAAGCGTTGATCCTCCCCGGAAGCGGTATTGACGGGCTGGACAATCTTGAAGAACTGTACGCGAAAGCCGAAGCGGGTAAACCATGCCTTTTGCTGGTGGAGCATTACAGCAATCTGGACCTTTCAATTGTTTCCACGCTGGTTCGCAGAGCGGGAGGCCGGGGAGAAGAAATTGGAAAGGCGATCATAGCGATTGCCGGAATGAAACTGAACGAAGATAACCCCGGAGTCGCGGCGTTTGCGGGCGCCTATTCAAGAATCGTAATTTATCCAAGCCGTTCATTGCAGGAAATGGATCCGGAAAACGATAAAGCGGAGATTACGCGCGGAAACAGCATTAACCGTGCGGCATTAAAAGCGATAATCAGGCATAAATACAAAGGCAACATTGTGCTTGTTTTCCCGTCAGGAACCCGGTACCGCCCGTGGGACCCGGAAAGCAAAAAAGGCGTCCGTGAAATTGATTCATACATACGTTCTTTTGAATACATGTGTTTTATCGCGCTTAACGGTCAAATTTTAAATGTGCAGAAAACAGATATGCTGAATGACGCGGTCAGCAAAGACCTGGTCCGTGTTACGGCAAGTCCGGTAATATCCTGCGACAAGTTCCGCGAAAAAGCAAAAGCCGCGGCAGGTGAAGACGGAGATAAAAAACAGGCTGTCGCTGACGCTATAATGGACGAACTGGAAAAAATGCACATAACAGCGGAAGAGAAAAGACAGAAACTTTTAAATTAGGGTTAATTTAAGTTAAAGATCAAAGACGCACAGGGGTTTTTAATCTCTGCGCGTCATTTTCACTCTAAAATCTGATTTAGAAATCAGATTACCAATTTCCGCCGCCTCTTTCACGGCGGGGTTTGTCCATTGCCTCATTTACACGCAATTGACGGCCTTCGAACTCACGTCCGTTAGTGCCCGCGATTGCCGCGTTTGCCTCGTCATCGCTTCCCATTTCGATAAAGCCGAACCCTTTGGAGTTGCCGGTCTCTCGATCGAAAATGATCTTGGCTGATGCGACTGTGCCGAAACCTGAAAAAAGGCTGCGCAGACCATCCTCTGTTGTGTTGTAGGAAAGATTACCGACATACAATTTCTTGGCCATTGAAAAAATTCCTTCGCCCGGAACAAACCAAAAACGGTTTGCTATGCGTCCAGGCACGCTGGTTTCATTAACAACTATCGTCAGTTATCACTGAAACCGAGGACTTACGCCCTATGGACTTTCGTCCAAGTATTCACGTCCGCAAAAGCGAACAACTCAAATTCCCCTGTAGAATCAGAGAAAAAATGATGCAAATTTATTACAGGGAGAAAAATAAAAGACAAACGACAAGAACAGAATCTCTAACCCCCACAAACATCAGAAAAGGCAAAAACCGGCTTTTACTGCCGTATTTGCCTGATCTATAACATTTTATATTAAAAACTATTAAAATGTCAAGCGAAATTTTTTAATTTGCTTTAAATTTTTAAAGCATTGTTATAGAATTAGCAAAATTCTTCAACCTTCCCGCGCCTTGACGTTTTTGACTGACGATCCGTAAATCAATTTAATAGCCGACTTAATATTATCGGCTGCTTTTAGTCCGGGAACAGCCTGATTTTCCGGGGCTGGTCCTAAAAGCGAGCTAAACCCCAAATTTGCCGCTGTTTTAACGCGCCCGGAAAGGCGGCGCACGGGCCGGATTTCACCTGTCAGGGACAGTTCCCCGGCAATAGCAAGGTCCGCGGGCAGGGCAAGGCCGGTTCGCGCCGAATAGAGAGCGCAGGCAAGGGCAAGTTCAACTCCCACCTCTGTAATACGGATGCCGCCGGCCGCGTTCACATAAATATCCTGATCCGAGAGCCGGAGCCCCAGGTGTTTTTCCAAAGCGGCGGAAACCCGCGACACCTTGCCGGAGTCAATCCTGTCAGAAAAAACCCGGCTAATGCTGCCTTTGGCGGGTATGGTGAGGGCCTGAATCTCCACCAGAATGGTTCTGGTTCCCTCCAATACCGCCGCAGCAGCCACTCCGGGCGGCAGTTCCCCTTCACGCCTGACCAAAAACAGGCTGCCGGCATCTTCGACAGGCGAAAGCCCTTGCTCACCCATCGTGAAAATTCCAATTTCATCTATTGAGCCAAACCTGTTTTTTGCAGACCGAAGAAAACGGCAATCGACCGATCCGTTCAACCCCGATGTTTTATCATTTTGCTCAAAATAAATAACGGTATCTACCATGTGTTCAAGCGTTTTCGGCCCGGAGATTATTCCCTCTTTAGTGACATGGGCTGTCAAAAAAAGCGCCGCGTCATGTTCCTTTACCCAGGAGATTAGCTCAAACGCGCAGTATTTCATCTGATTTACGCCGCCGGGAGCGGAACCGCCGTCCGCGGAAAAGAGAGTCTGCGCTGAATCAACCAGAACAAGAACAGGTTTTACATTATTAAGGACTGTTTCTATTTCTTCAAGGTTTCCGGTACACAGGATTTCAATCCGTTCCATAACGCTTTTGTCATTGCCAATGCCAAGCCTGTCGGCCCTGAGCCTTAATTGACCCGCGGATTCTTCGCCGGAAACATATAAAACGCGTCCTTTGGTTACCGCAGCCGCCGCGATTTGAAGCAGCAGCGTTGATTTGCCAATTCCCGGCTCCCCGCCCAAAAGAACCGCGGAACGTTTCATTATGCCGCCGCCAAGAACACGGTCCAACTCCCCAATACCGCTTCCTATGCGGCCGCCTTCCATTGGGTTTACAGTTGAAAGCGGCATTGTATAAGGCAGTCCCGCAAGCGCGGCGCGCTGTCCTGAGTGCAAAGTTTTCGCTCCGGGTTTAACAACAGTTTCTACCAGGGTATTCCATTCACCGCACTCCTGGCAGCGGCCAAGCCATTTTGGCTCTTCACGCCCGCAGGAGGAACATTTGTAGACAAACTCTTTTTGTTTTTTCATTTGGGAGTATTCCCGAACATGGTAACATTATATCATAAAAAAACCGTAACAATTAATCCTTATGCAGCCAATCTTTCAAAAAAGCGTCGACAGTCATCCTGTTTACTCCGTAAATTCTGCCAATCGCGCTTTTGGAGAAACTTCTGCCCAGAAGAGCGCGTATATCACGTTCATTGCCGGTAAGCTTAACATACGATGATTTGCTGCCGGACGGCCTGCCCAGAACCATGCCTTCTGAACGTTTCCGCGCAAGCGCTTCTTTTGTTCTTTGAGAGATTAAATCACGCTCAATTTCCGCTGATAAACCAAAAGCAAAGGCCAGTACTTTGGACTGAATATTGTCGCCAAGCCGGTAATTGTCCTTAATTGTCCAAATTCTGACTTCGTGCAGCATTAATTGATTAAGTATGGACATTATCATAAAAAGACTCCTCCCAAGCCGTGATAACTCGGAGCAAATTATTAAATCACCTTTCTTAACATCCTCCAAAAGTGAGCCCAAAAGCCGTTTTTCCGGCGTTTTGCTCCCGCTGATAGTTTCTTCAATCCATTGTTCAATTACAATGTTGTTTTTTGAACAAAACCGCTCAATTTCAAACCGTTGATTATCAACGGTCTGCCTGTCTGTACTTACCCTAATATAACCGTAAATCATCATGCCTCCTGAATAATTTGATTTATTTATCGTCTTATGGGAATAAACTCAAAACTCCAAAAAGCGAATTTTCTCGTCACATAACGAACTGCTTAATTTAAACGTCCCTTTAAATCCGGCTCCCGTACGGGAGGCGAACACCCTTAGGAGGAAAGAAAATGAAGAAGTATGCGTGGATAATAACGCTATTAGCGGCGTTATCTTTGGCGATTTTCGGAATCGGCTG
>JAIRQN010000014.1 GCA_031256445.1 Treponema sp.
TCGCCTTAACCCATCATGAAAAATGGGACGGCTCAGGCTATCCAAATAATTTAAGCGGTGAAAAAATTCCGTTACAAGGCAGAATAATGGCTGTTGCCGATGTTTACGATGCCCTCATATCTGACAGACCATATAAAAAAGCAATGACCCATGAAGAAGCGATCAAAATTATTTCAGAAGGAAAAGGCACACACTTCGATCCGGTATTAATTGATTTATTTCTGGGAATTGAACCAATAAAGTTTTTTATATGAAGAAAAAAAATAAGGACTGCCGGGTAAATAAAAATTTTACATCAATAAAAGAATATACGATTTTTTTATTGATATTAGCGGCTTTTAACGGTTTCCATATGTGGATTTACCAAATTCTATATCGAAGCGGCGTAATTACAGAAAATCCACGTTTTGCAATCAATATACTAATGTTATTTGTTTTAGTTACAGCCGCAATCATAGTTGCAATTATTGGCTTAATCAGAGAGCGTTTATTTTTTAGTCCTATCAGGAAACTCAGTGAAGCAGTTCGAAAAATCGCAATGGGTGATTTTTCAGTCAGAATCACGCCCAGATACAAAGACGGCAAAAAAGACCTCTTTGATGTAATGTTCGATGATTTCAACACAATGGCACAGGAGCTTGCAAGCATTGAAACATTAAAAAATGATTTTATCGCCAATGTCTCCCATGAATTAAAAACACCGCTGTCAGTAATTCAATTTTATTCAACTGCTTTGCAAGATGAAACAATACTATCAGATAAACGTATAGAATATACCCAAACAATTATTGAAGCAACTCAAAAATTATCTGTTTTAATAACTAATATACTTAAATTGAATAAACTGGAAAATCAAGAAATAATTAATGAGGCAAAACCATATAATTTAACAGAGCAATTACGCCAATGCGTCTTATCGTTTGCTGAAATAATGGAAATAAAAAACATCAGCTTTGAAGAAGAACTGGACGAAGTAAGCGTTTGTTATGATAAAGATATGCTTGATATTGTATGGAATAATCTGCTTTCAAATGCTGTTAAATTTACAAATACAGGCGGAAGCATTTATATGCTTTTGAAATTACAATCAGATACAAACCAAAATTCAGTAAAAATATCAATATCTGATACCGGCTGCGGAATGGACGAAGATACTAAAAAACGAATATTTGACAAGTTTTATCAGGGGGATACGTCTCATTCAAAAGATGGAAACGGTCTTGGGCTTGCCTTAGTAAAGAAAACAATAGATCTTTTAGGCGGAACTATCACAGTTGAAAGCAAGCCTGAACAAGGCTCTATGTTTACAGTTTATCTAAAAATATAAATACGATTTAATAATTTCTTAATAACTTCTTAACAGCGTTTAATATCTATAACCTAAATTAATAATAAATATATTCGATAACATCACTTATTGAACATATTCACTATCTCTTATGAGATAAAATTTATTTTAGAATTGGAGGATTGTATGAAGAAATTAATAAGTTTCTTAATCATCATCGGATTGTGTGCGGCAACAACATTTGCCCAGGGAAGCTCGCCTTCCCAGGATTCAGGAGATTCCCGTTTCAGAGTAAGTCTCGGCGGCGGCGGTTTCGTTGCCGGGAATTTTTCATCATGGGTAGTTGATGAAGCATTACCCGGAGATTTAAATAGATATAATGAAACCCAACTCAGTGTAGGACCTTATATTTTTGCCGATTTTAAATACATAGAATTGAGTTTTGGACTTTTACTCGGTCAGTTAAATGCAGATAAAACAATGTCCAATAATCCAAATTTTCCGGCGCAAACACTTGGACTGCGAGGAAGCGCATATCTGAAATTACCGTTTACACTTTCACCAATGTTCAGCCTATTCCCTTTATTGGGCGCGGAATATGATCTATATCTTCATTCTCATAAAACAGACGGACGAGACGCTAAATTTCCAATCAGCGCAGCTAATCAAGAAGCAAGCGCAACAGATGCATTAAATACAGTATGGTTTAAAACAGGAATTGGATTAGATACTTTTTTTAATGATCATTTATTTCTTCGTACCCAAATATTATACGGTATAAGACTGCCTAACAATATGGAAAAATATTTAAAAGATACGCGTCCTGAAGTTGATTGGATGCTGGAACATGGAGGTGATTTCAGGATTTCTGTCGGTTACAGATTTTAACAATCTGATGTTCCGACCCGGTTAACATAAGGGAAAAAATGAAAGTAAGTTTTTTTTTATTTTTGGTTATATTTTTTGCGTTTTTTCCCGGTAAGGCGCAGGCGGATGATAAAAATTTATTTTCTCTGGATTTTTCCTATTCATTAACCAGTTTATTAAATTATGGATGGGGCGCAGGTTTTAATTATGAAAGAATATTAAATGAACATTTTTCCTTAAAAGGTAATTTTGGACATATGACATTATCGACAGGCATTAAAAAAATTAATTGTACTTCCGTTCATATATCGTTTTTTGCAAATTATTTCCCGTTTGGCGGTTTGGATAAATTATATGTCGTTGCCGGAACCGGCTGCGATTTTTTGAATTATTTCGGCAGCGGCGATCTTCCGTCAGCCGCAGGCGATGTATTGATTCACGTAACGCCGAAAATAGGCTGGAAAATAAATCTATTGAAGTTTCTTAAAATAGATTTGTCTATAGGGTATAAATTTATCATTACTGAAACACAAAACTACGAAAATATTGAAGATTTTGTAAACGCAGGTTTCATTTACGGAATAGGTTTTAAAATACTTTTTAATCAGATCGGGAAGAATGGAAAAATTTCCTTCCGTGAAGATTCTGTAATATTACCCGCGAATTAATAAATTCTTAATAACTTTTTAATATTGGATAACAATTAATGCCCATATTTAAAACATCTTTGACGAGAAAATATATTCAGGAGGGGGCCGTCCGAGAAGTTGGAAAACTTCTTCGGACACCTTCATTAACAACAGATAAAATTACATTAACATTGGCGGTTTTGATGCTTACCGCCTCGGCGGCTTTTGGCGATGACGGAAAAAAAGGATTCATCGTTAAAATTTTTGACGGTTTCGCGGAAAGTACCCGCGCGGTTAATAAGATTAACAGGGAAAATATGGCGGCAGTAAAAGCTGATTCAGGTAAGGAAAGCTCATGATTTAAACGCTTGACGCATGCGCATATTATTGAATAATGAACTCAAGAGGAGTACGCGCGTGCTGAGGCTTCAGAGTATTAAATCCCGTATCGGCCCCTGGTCTTTTTACAAACAGGCTCTGGCGATAGCTTTGCCTGTTATGCTCCAGCAGCTGATCATGAGCATGGTTTCGCTTGTTGACAATTTTATGGTCGCAGGACTTGGAGATGTCAGCATGGCTGCCGTGAATGTCACCAATCACCTGGTTTTTGTTTTTTTTGTAATTGTAAATACAATCTGCATGGCTGGCGGAATTTATATCGCGCAATTTAACGGCGCGAATGACGCGGACGGCATGAAGAGCGCTTTCAGTTTTAAAGCGATATTTGCGTTTACTGTCGCAATCATTTATTTTGTAATTTGCCGGGTGTTCCCGCAGGAATTACTCGGTTTTATGACAACAAGCAACGCGGCGCGCGATGAGATTGTCGCCGCCGGTTCCTCCTACCTGCGGATTGTTTCGTGGGCGTTTTTTCCTATGGCGCTTTCATTGTCAATAGCGACCAGTTTCCGCGAGATCGCAAAGCCAAAAATACCGCTGATTATTTCCGGCGCCGCCACTGTAATTAACACATTCGCGAACTGGGTATTGATTTACGGAAACCTGGGCGCGCCGCGCCTTGAAGTAGCCGGAGCCGCATATTCAACGCTGATCGCACGGGTGATCGAAGCGGCGGCGTTTATCATTTACGCGAAATCCTCCGGCGCGCCGTTCTTTGCCGGTATTAAAAGAATTTTTGTTATCAGGAAGAAACTGGTCGCCGAAATATTCGCGAAGTCGGGAATGATTTTCGCTTCGGAAATGTCGTGGATTGTTTCAGAGACGCTCATGATCGCCATGTACAACAGGCGGGGAGGCGCGGAAGTGGTCGCGGGCATGGCGGCGGGCTGGACAATTGCAAATATTTTCTTCCTTCTGTTCGGAGGGCTTTGGACAGCGTCGGCCGTTCTGGTAGGAGGCGCGCTTGGAGCCGGTAAACTTGACGAGGGGCGCAAAAGCGCGTTATGGCTCAAGTGGGGAGGAGCCGTGGCCGGAATTATTCTGGCCATACCCGGTGCTTTGATTACCATGGGACTTGTCCCGCTTGTGTTTTCCAACCTGAGCGCGGATGCCAGAATGAACTGCCTTGGGCTTGTGTTTGTCATTCTTGGCTATCTGCCTTTATGGTGTTTTTTGAATGTTCAGTTCGCCGTTTCCCGCGCGGGAGGAGATACCGCTCTTGGAATGTACACCGACGTTTCTGTCAATGTTTTTCTCTTCGCTCCCGGCTCCATTCTGCTTTCGCTCTTTACGAATATCGCGCCTGTGCCGATGTTCGCTCTTCTTAAGTTAACAGATATTGTCAAACTGTTCATTGCCCGCTATCTTCTGCGCAAGGAAAAATGGGTTAAAAATTTAACTGTTATTGATTAGTGTTGTCCAGAGACTTCAATATCCTGAACCAAACGATGTTTGAAACCTCCTGTAACTTGCGAAATTTTCCGATTTATGTGATAATTGCTAAATGAGGACGCTATGAAAAAAATCGCAGTAATTATTTTAATCCTGGTATTATGCTTTTCCGCCGGATGTAAAAACAAAAAAGATGTAACAGAGTCATTCAACGAAAGTTCTTTTATAAACACAGACTCTCCCGGCATTACCTCTTCAAACCCCGAAAGAGCTCTGGCAAATGACGCCGCTGTCAGAGCCGCGTTCACTCTGGACTACCGTCCCATAAAAGCGGAACCAATCAACGAATACGATACTCTGAGCGCGGCGGAGCTTTCCGGTTCCGCGGCTTCCGGTTCCGGACAGAGAAATATTACAGGCGGCGGTTTGCGTAAACTGTCCGATTACAGGACTTCCTATTTTGACCCTGATAAAGAAGCCGCGAAAATTGCCGCGATTCTCGCTTCCCAGCAAAGCGTAAGCCAGGAGCGGATTCAAACCATGACCAATGAACCGCTTACCGTGATCGATTGGGGTCCCAGGGGAGAGTATTCTTCTGCCGTTCAGCGTCCGTCAATTTATGTTGTTTTTTCCCAGCCGATGATAGCTCTGGCGGCTCTGGGAGAACAAAGCGCGTCTTCGCCCCTTGTTACGATCAATCCTTCAATCAAGGGAACATTCCGCTGGTACGGGACAAGTTTTTTGAGCTTTGAAGGAGAGGAACCCTGCAAGAGCCAGCAGACATACACGATTACAGTTGCATCTAACGCAAGATCTCTTGGCGGAAACGCAATTCACGGAGATACGGTTTTCTCGTTTGTTACGGAAACCCTGAGCATTGACAATATTATCCCCGGCGAAGAATATACCGAAAAAACGCTTTGGCATTTTGATAATAACAATGTGCCGCCGCAGGCAGCCAAAACCATCGCCATGGTGTTCAATTATCCCGCGCAGGCGGCGGAGGTTAACCAGTATCTGGGTATTTCCGCCGGGGGAGAAGCGAAGAGATTTACCCTTAAGCAAAATGATGAATATAAAATTACCGCGGAATTAACGGATAACATTCCTTTTGAAACCGAGGTTAAAATAATTTTGAAAAAAGGAGCGAAATCGCGCGGAGGAAGCCGCGGAACCGAAGCGGATCAGAGTTTCAGCTTTTTTACGCCCGGCGCTTTCAATGTAACAAATCATTACAGAGACTCAGGGTATGGGAGATATTCCAATATTATTGATATTTATTTCAGCCACGATTTGAACGAGAACACGATACGCGGCGCAATCAGCACAGAGCCGGGCATGAGGATTACAGGCGAAAATGTTGAAGTATATTCCAATATGGTGCGTATCTCCAATCTTCCCGTAAGTTACGGAGATCGGTTCAGGATAAATATCAGCACAAACGCGGAAGATGTTTACGGCAGAAAATTAAAATCTCCGTTTTCTGCGGAAATTGTTATGCCGCAGGAACCGCCTCCTGTCGGAACTGTGCGCGTTCTTGATTACAGATCGCAGGTTATGCTGGAAGCGCAGTTTCCGCCGCGTTATCTGTTTGAGTATTCCAATAATTTGTCCGGTTCGTTTTATTTTTTGGCCCCTGAAAAAAATCCTTTCCTGCATACCCAGGTTTACAGGGAAACAAGGCGGGGGCTTGACAACGCTAAAATAACCATGCTGCCCGCAGGCGACAGAAATATTAAATATTTTGAACAAATAGATTTAAAACCTTTTCTTAACAATAACGGAAAAGGTTTTGTCGCTTTTTCCTCCAATATAAACATTCTCACAAGAGAATGGGCAGGTGAGGATACTTACCGCACGGGATCCGATACTTATACGTTCAGTCAATTTATTCAGGTAACGGATCTTGGATTGACTGTCCGTTATGGGTTTAATAAAGCCGCGGTTCTTGTTACCAATATTTCCACAGGACGGCCTGTCGAAGGCGCAAGAGTTATGCTGCTTGCAAATTCAGACATCGATGAAATTAACGATTTGTCATTAATTAAAAGTTACGCCGAAGCCGTTTCCGATAAAAACGGTTTGGCTGTCCTTAACATGAATTCTTTGACTCTCAGGAATAATACATCCATAAACGGCTGGTATAACATTCCTTTTATTATGGCTGAAAAAGACGGAGACAGGGCGATTTTCAATCCCAGTACGCATAACATGTGGAGCGCCGGAGTGAACACATCGTCTCCGCAGAGGGCGGAAGAAATCATTCCTGTCGCTTTTATGTTTTCCGATCGCGGGCTTTATAAACCAGGCGAGACAATAACATTCCGCGGCGTGGATCGTTCAAAAGTTCTTGGAATGTACACAATTTATAACGGAACCTATACCGTCATTCTGGAAGATGCGGCTTACAGCCAGACAAGGGTTGCTTTAGCAGAAGGGACATCAACGGCTTCCGGAAGTTTTTTCGGGCAGATCACGCTGCCTGATGATTTACAGCCGGGTTCCTACAGGCTTATTTACAGGCGCACTCAGGGTGAAATTGAAATAAACGAAGCTGTCGCAAGCGTTCCCATAACGGTCGCTTTTTTTGAAAGATTAAAATTTCAGGCGGCTCTTTCATCGCCGCCGGAGGCTGTTATTTTGGGCGATGATATTAATCTGACTTTAAGGGCAAGTTATCTTTCCGGCGGGAGCCTGTCAGGCGCGGGTTGGGAAAGCGCGTGGTATGAGGAGATGGGCGTTTTTCAGCCCGCAGGCCTTGATACAAGGGGTTTTGTTTTCGGCCCACGGCGGGTATGGGACAGCAAGCGGCATATCGGCTCCGATGAAGGCTCGATCAGCGGGCAGGGAGTAGCGTCCATTACAAGGAAAACCGGCGGCAGTAAAGTGACAGGCGCGCCATATAATTATCAGGCGGAAGTGAGGGTGACCGATTTAAGCAACCAGATGGTTACCGCCTACCGCACTGTGACGGCGCATCCCGCGGGTTTTTATATTGGTTTAAACAGGGGCTCAGGCGGATTTGTCCGCGCGGGACAGGAGTTCAACTGCAATTACATTACGGTGAACACAGGCGGAGCGAAGTCTACCAGCGCGAATTCGCTCAGCGGCCTTTATCTGCAGACAGGCGAAGGAGCAAAACAGTTAAAGGTTGAACTTTTACGCGAAGAGTGGAGGCGCACCCAGCAGCGCGGAGTGAACGGGTACATAAATAACGAATATACCCATGTACAGATAACGGACAGCGTTCAAATGATAAATATCCAGAATGACGGCGGAACTGTCAAGGTAAAGCCGTCCGCCGCGGGCTATCATATATTGCGCGTAACGTCAAAAGACAACGAAGGAAGAACCGCGTTAACTGAAATGGGATTTTATGTAACGGGGGCAAGCGGTTACTGGAACATGAACAATCCGACGGAGCTGCGCCTTGTGCCCGATCAGGATATGTACGAGCCCGGCGAAACGGCCAAAGTGCTGCTTCAAAGCGCGCTTCCTGCGGGTTATTATCTGATCACAACGGAAAGGGAAGGAATATTCACAGAAGAAGTACGCCAGTTTACCGAATCTGTTTCCGTTATCGATGTTCCGATTGCGCGTAACTATGTGCCTGTGGTTTATGTGTCGGTTTCGTCTTTCTCGAAACGCGGCGGGCCTCCGTCTCATGAGTACGGAAACCCCGATTTGGACAAACCAGGCGGGTATTATGGTGTGGCGCGCCTTGACGTAAATCCGCGCACGAAAGCTTTTTCCGTAAGCGTGCAGACTGATAAAAAAACATACCGCCCCGGCGATGAAGTTACGGTTACCTTAAGCGCGTCAAGAGACGGAAAGCCGCTTGCCGGCGCCGAACTTTCCCTGATGGCGGTTGACAGGGGCGTATTGGACCTTATCAATTACCGAGTTCCTGACCCAATTAAACATTTTTATTCCGATGAACTTTTTAATCTTTTTGTAAACGGAGGAGATTCGCGTTCCATGCTGATGGACCCTGTGACTTACAGCGTAAGGGATCGCATGGGCGGAGATTCCGAAGACAGTAAAATAGAGGAGCGCAAGGATTTTAATCCAACCGCCGTTTTTGAGCCGATGCTTGTAACGGACTCAAGCGGCAAAGTAACGCACACTTTTAAACTGCCCGATAACCTTACCACATACCGCGTAACGGTTTTCGGAGCCATGGGCGATTTATTCGCGCTTAAGGAAAGCGAAATTGCCGCCCAGAACAGGTTGAATGTAAGGGAAGTAGTTCCCCGCCGCTTAAGGGAACGCGATACTGCCGAAGCCGGTGTGCTGATTACAAACCTCGATTCCGCTTCTCACTCGGTAACTGTTAAACTTGACATCGGCTCTCCCGGCGCGAATGACGGATCAAGCGGCCTGTCAAAAATTCCCGGGCAGGCTTTTATTGACGGAACCGCAGAAAGAAAGGTAACCGTAAAAAGCGGCGAAAACGCCGTTGTCTATTTTGACGTAGCGGCGGCAAAACATGGGAATGTTACCCTCAACTTTACCGTAAACTCCGCAATACTTAACGAAAGGCTCGTCCGCGAGATGATAATTGAACGTCCGTATGTAATGGAAACAGTCACTACAACGGGAACTGTCAGCGAAGATTCCGCCAGCGAAGGGCTTGTCATTCCGTCTTATGCAGATAACGGAGTTGGAAATTTATCGCTCACTCTTGACGCTACCCGCCTTGCCCTTCTGGATTCCGCTGTATCATACTTGTTTACCTATCCTTACGGATGCCTTGAACAGCGAAGCTCCGCCATGATGCCGCTTGTGGTATTCGGCGAGTATATCAGCGTTTTCAACCTTGCTTCACAAGTGTCAAATCCCGGCCTCGCTGCGGAGAATGAATTTAAAAAATGGGGGCAGCTGCAGCTTTCCAATGGCGGTTTCCCGTACTGGCCGACGGATACAAACGCCAATTTCTATGTAAGCCTGCGCATCGCGCATACAATCGCCGCCGCGAAAGAAAAAAATATCAGCGTGCCGTCTTCCATTAACACATCATCCCTTGTCTCTTATTTAAACCGCGAATTTCAGGCAATGCAAAGCTGGCGCAGCGGCCACTATAACTATTATTATCAGTCTTATTTACAGTCATATATGCTGTATGTTTTCGCTCTGTTAGGTGAAAGAGTTGACACATCGCGGCTCGCGGAAATCCTCGCGCGCGATAACGCGGACCCGTCTGTCCTGGCGTTTGCCGGAATGACCTACAATTTGCTGAACCGCAGTTCCGAAGCCGCAGGTACGGCGCAGCGCCTGCGCAATTTAATGCGGCTGACGGCAAAAGGCGTAGACCTCACGGATCCGATGGGAAACAACAGGTTCAGTTATTACGGCGGGAATATTGAGCAGCTGGCCCTTTCGCTGGAATTTTTCGCGCAGCAATTCCCCGGTGACGATATAAATACGCGCCTTCTTTACACGCTGCTTGAAAACCAGCGTTCCCAAAAGGGATATTGGGAAAGTACGGCGGTAACGGTTCGTATTCTCAGCGCCGTTGACGCGCTGATAAGAGCGGAAAATCTTGCTGACATAAACGTCAGGGCGCAGGTAATGCTTGGCGCAGCGCAGCTACTGGAAGGAACATTCATGGGTCTTGGCGCGAAGCCTGTGACAAAGAGTTTTGATTTTTCGGATTCCAGCATAAAAAATATTCCGAGAGACCGTCTGCAGCAGCTTGATTTTACCCGCAGGGGCACTGGCAATATTTATTACACCGCGTCTCTTCGTTACGCTGTTCCGTCTGAGCTTCAGTTTTTCCGCGACGAAGGAATCGGAGTTTTCCTGAGCATTCACGATGTAAACACAGGCGCGGAAATTAAAAACACGGCGCTGCAAAGCGGAAAAACATACCGCGCGAAAGTGAGGGTATCATCTTCGAGGGATCGTACCTATCTTGCCCTTCGCGCGCCTGTTCCGTCCGGAGCGGAGATTCTGGACATGGCGTTTGTTACAACAGCTTCCTATGAAGAAACAGGAGGCGAAAGCGGCGCTGACGAAGTTCAAAACAGCTCGTATTTAAGTTATCAGGCGATAATGGACAACGAGGTTCAGTACTTCTGGGACAGGTTTTACAGGGGAGAGTCTACTGTCAGCTTCCTTTTCCGAACAGCAAGAAGGGGAGTGTACCCGACGCCGCCAGTTCAGGCTGAATGTATGTATGAATCGGAAATTTTCGGCAGAAGCAAAGGGCTCATTTACACGATTGAGTAAAAAGAATTTTGGCATTGTCTTTAAAGCCGCAGTAATTTTAATTACTGTATCTTTAACAGTATGGCTTCTGTTAAGATACGCTCCATACCCTGATTTGGAGCGGTTCATGGCGCGGCCTTACAGCGTGCGTTATTATGACCGTCACGGCATGTTATTGCAGATAACGCCTCTTGAAGACGGGCTGCGCAGGGAAAAGCCGGCACAAATACCCGCGCAGATAAAAGATGTTTTTGTGTTTGCCGAAGACAAAAGGTTTTACAGACATATCGGCGTTGACGCGTTTGCCTTAATCCGCGCGGTTTACCAGAATGTTTCCGGGAGAAGGAGGGTAAGCGGCGCTTCCACGATAACCATGCAGCTTGCCCGCATTATCGCGGACAACTGTGGGCCTGCGGCGCAGCCGGCGCGTTCCCGGACAGCGGGAAGCAAAATCGCCGAAATGTTAAACGCCCTGCGTCTTGAAACGCGGTTTTCCAAGAGCCGGATTCTGGAAATGTACATAAATTCCCTGCCCTTTGGATTCAGCGCGCAGGGGGCGGCTTCCGCTTCCCGTAATTTTTTCGCAAGCGAAATTTCCATGCTGTCGCCGGCGCAGGTTTTCTGCCTGGCGGTTATTCCAAGGCGTCCCAATCATTACAATCCGCACGAGAATCCCGGAAACTGCATGGCGGCCGCGATGGATCTGCAATCAGGGTTTGCAGATAACAAAAGACTGGCGCGCAGGTGGCCGCTGTTCGCGCAGATTGATGAAAGGGATTTTCAGTTCGCGCTTTCTTCGGCGAAACGCTTTCGGTATCCGTTTGAATTTCCCCACCTTATCCGCCTGATTAACCAGCAGCAGAAAAGCGCCGCAGGCGAAATGCGTCTGACTGTGGATTTGGCTTTGCAGCGCTATCTTGAAAACGCGATCGCGGGCAATGTCGCTATGTATTTTTCATCGCGCGTTACAAACGGTTCGGCTCTTGTTGCAGATAACGAAACCGGCGAAATTCTCGCGTGGGTGGGAAGCGCGGATTTTTTTAATGTTCAGGCGGCAGGGCAGATAGACGGGGTGCTGGCGCTCAATCAGCCTGGAAGCAGCATGAAGCCTTTCCTTTACGCGATGGCGCTTGAAAACGGTTTTTTCCCTTCCGATGTTCTCTCCGATGTGCCGATGACTTTCGGCGAAAGCGAAATTTATTTTCCGCAGAATTTTAACAACCGCTTTAACGGACCGATGCTTTTTCGCGCGTCTCTCGCTTCAAGCCTCAATATTCCAGCCGTTTATCTGCTTTACAGGCTGAGCGTGCGCAATTATACGCAGAAACTCCTGGATTTGGGGTTTGATTCGGTACAAAAAAGCGCGCAGGAAGCCGGATTGGGGCTGGCTCTTGGAAACGCTCCCGTAAGCCTTTATGAGCTTGTCAGAGCTTTCAGCGTTTTTCCGAGGGACGGAAATTATCTGGATTTTTCATGGGAGAAAGGCAATAAAAACACAGAGCACAGGGTTTATTCGGCGAATGCCGCAAGGATAATTTGTTCATTTTTGTCCGACCCGGGCGCCAGAGTTCTTGCGTTCGGCGCAGGAAGAAATTTCAGGACTTCATTTCCGGCTATTTTTAAAACAGGAACCGCAAATCAGTATCAGAGTATTGTCGCGCTCGGCGCTACGATGAAATATTCGGCCGGCGTATGGATGGGGAATTTTACCGGAGAAACCGTTATGGATAAAACAGGCAGTTCAATTCCCGCCGTTATTGTACGCGATACGCTGAATGTTTTACACAGGGCGCATTCCGGAGTTTCACCGGATTTTCCGCAGCCTGACGGCTGGAAAATCGCGCGAATTTGCGCAGTTTCGGGAATGGATCCTGGCGGCGCCTGTCTTTCGATAATAAACGAATATATCCATTCAGGCGAAAAAAGGGCAAAATGCACATGGCATAAAACCGTGAACGGGAAAAGCGAAACCATATATCCGGCAGAATATCAGGCGTGGTTCATTTCTTCCGTCAGGCAGGGTTCTCTGGATTATTCTTCGCGGCCGCTGGAAATCAAAAATCCGCGCAGCGGTTTTGTTTATCTTTCAGGTTCGGGCATCGGCATGGATGAAATACCCGTAGAAGTGATCGGAGGCGGGAACGATGTATTGCACGTAACGCACAACGGCAGATCATTCGATGTCGCGCGCCCTTTTGTATTTTTCCTTAAGCGCGAACAGGGGTTTAACACATTGACAGTTAAAAACGGTTATGAGGAAGAAACAATAACTTTCACAATAGAGCGGTAAAAGGGATGTTGAATAATTTCCGGAAGTCAAGGTATAATGTGAGCATGAAAAATGCTATTTTATTATTAATTGGAGTTGTATTAATTTTGAGTGTTATTGAAACGGCGGACGCCCAGCAGCTGGGCGACGGGCTTTACGCGCGGTTTACGACCAGCCGCGGAGACATTACAGTGCGCCTTGATTATGAGAGAGCGCCTCTTACGGTATGTAACTTTGTGGCTCTTGCCGAAGGAACCATGAATGTACACAGGGGAAAGCGTTATTATGACGGGCTTAATTTTCACCGCGTCATTTCCAAAGGCAACGGAGACGCACAGGATTTTATGATTCAGGGCGGCTGTCCTTTGGGAAACGGCAGCGGAGGGCCAGGCTACAGTTTTCCTGATGAAATTGATCCCGCGCTTAAACATGACAGGCCGGGTATTCTTTCAATGGCAAACGCGGGTCCCGGGACAAACGGCAGCCAGTTTTTTATAACAATTGTTCCCACTCCGCATCTTGACGGACTGCATACAGTTTTCGGTTATGTTGTTCAGGGACAGGATGTTGTAAACAAAATTAAAAAAAATGACAAAATAACAAAGGTTACAATTATCCGTAACGGACCCGCCGCTGCCGCGTTTAAGGCCGATCAGGAAAATTTTGACAGGATGCTTATACAGGTAAAAGAAGCGGCTTCCGGCAAATTATTGGCGCAGCGTCAGGCGGATATTGCTCAGATAAATTCCAAATACCCGAATACAACGGAAACCAAATCGGGTATCCGTTACATTATCCAAAAACAGGGAACGGGGAGCAGGCCGGCCGCCGGAAAGACTGTCAGGGTAAATTATACCGGCTCTCTTTTAAACGGCAAAGTTTTTGACCGTTCAGACGTAAGGGGCGGTCCGATTGAGTTCCAGGCTGGCAGCGGCAAAGTTATTCAGGGCTGGGATGAAACCGTTCTTGAAATGCGGGTCGGCGAAAAACGCCTTGTCATCATTCCGCCTGAACTGGCGTACGGGGAACGCGCCGTAGGGAACGGTTTAATTCCGGCCAACAGTTTCCTTGTATTTGAGATGGAACTTGTAAGCGCGCAATAGGGACTATATCCCGAATATTTTAATTCCCTCTCCGGGAAATTTTTCCTTTACTGCGGCGATAGCCCGCTGTATGCTGCGGGCTTCTTCCTCTTCGCACCATATAACAAGGGAGAAATTTTCTTCCGGCCATACCGCGTCTCCCATGCGAGGACCTGCCGACCCGATTCCATGAACGCCGGATATTTTAGTGTAGAATTTTCCTGCCTGTTCTTTGGCAAGCGCTTCAAGCACATTTTCTTCTACTGAGTTATTCGCTATTATCTCTATGCGGATCATACTCCCTCCACTGTGATTATTTGCTTTGTTCTGCCTTCGCCCGCGGCTATTTTATCGCGCCGCGCCTGCGCTTTTGCGGACCGTTTATCCGCGTTTTTGTTAATAATCGCGTATACAACCGGCATCAGGAAAAGCGTCATCAGCGTGCCGAAGGACAGGCCGCCAAGAACTGTTTTTCCGATCGGAGCGACAAGTTCCGTTCCTTCGCCGGGGAAGAACGCCATCGGCACAAGCCCCAGAATTGTAGTAACGGTTGTCATAAGTATCGGACGCAGGCGGCTGCGGGCGGCTTCTACAATTGCGTCATTTAATGAGTAGCCGCGTTTGCGCAGCAGGTTGGAATAATCCACAAGGATAATGCCGTTATTTGTAATAATTCCGATTAGCACAAGAAGCCCGACCGCGGTAAGCACGTTAAAGATCGTGTTGGTCAAAAGATATATCGCAACGATTCCTACCACAGACAGCGGAATTGTAAGGATGATGATGAACGGAGAACGGAATGATTCAAAAAGACTCGCCATTATGCCGAATACCAGGAAAATCGCCACGACACAGATAAAAATAAATCTTGTAAACATTTTTATCATTTCCGCGTTCGCGCCGCCGTACTCGATTATTACGTCGTCTTCTATCGGAATTTCCGACTGTATCAATTTTTCAACAAGCCCCTGCACCTGATTTGTCTTTACTCCCGGCCTTGCTCCCGCTGTTACGTGAATAATACGGGTCTGGTTTTCGCGGTTAATTGTTAACGGTCCTGTTCCCTGCTCGTAATGGACAAAGCTGGAAAGAGGAACGCGGCCTGCCATCTGGCTGTTGATAAAAATCTTGTCAAGCGCCGGCAGCGTGCTGCGATCCGCTTCCGCGAGAATTAGAATTACATCGTAATCCTTGCCTCCGGATTTATACCTTGTCGCTGTTACGCCGTCAACAGCCGCTTTTATCTCATTTCCCACAGTGTAGGCGTTAAGGCCGAGCGCGTACATTTTTTCGCGGTCAAGGACAATCTCGTACTGTGGCAGCCCGTCCTGCAGATCGACCGAAGGTTCCGTTACATATTCAGAAAGCCTCTCTTTAAGCAAAGCGGAGATTTTTTCTCCGATCACTTTGCCTTTGACCAAATCGTCCGTTCGCAGGATTATATCTACCGCGTTGCCGCCTCCCATCATGTTCATGCCGCCGCCGAATGAAAACATTACGCCGGGGAACTGGTTAAAATAAGGACGCAATATATCTTTTATTTCATTGGCGCTTTCTATCCTTTCGGAAAATTCCGGCAGGTTAATGCGAAGCGAGCCTGAGTTTGTATTGTTCCCTCCCAGGCCCATAAAGCCGCCGCCTCCGGCGTTCAGCACAAACCCTTCGTATCCTTTAATTTCCTTCTCGGCTATTATCTGAAGCTGCCTTAATACCGCCTCGGTTTCCTGCAAAGGAGTTCCCATAGGCAGCGTTGCCGTTATGCTGACATTATCGTCATCCTGCTGCGGCATGAATTCCCACCCGATAACCGGAATAAGCATGATGCTTCCTGCCAGTAATACCATTAAAATCAAAATAACCGCAAGCTTGTGTCTTAATACCCTTCTTACGGCGTTTTTGTATTTTGTGTCCAGCCAGACAAAAAATCTGTCAAAGACGGAATCAATTACGGCAAGAGCGCCTTTAAGCGGAACCTGTTTTCGCGTAACGATTGGAAGGTAGTGGCTGCAAAGGACTGGCACAAGGAAAATCGCGGTAAACAGCGAGATACTGAGCGATATGACAACGGTGAACGCAAGGCCGGAGAACAGTTCGCCGGCTATTTCCAGAAGGCCCTGGAACATTACAAGCGGAGCGAAAACGCAGATTGTGGTAATGGTGGATGCCGTAATGGCTGTGATCATTTCCGAGGTGCCGAGTATCGAAGCTGTTCTGAGTTTCGCGCCTTTTTCCCTGTAATGATAAATATTTTCCAGAATGACAATTGAGTTGTCAATTAACATTCCTATTCCAAGCACAAGACCTGCCATTGTCATCAGATTGAGTGTCAGCCCCATAAAGTACATCAGCATCATGGTTATAATGACAGACACCGGTATGCTGATGCCGATTATCAGCGTGGGTTTTAAGGACCGCAGGAAGATGAACAGCGTAAAGATAGCAAGGAACGCGCCCCACATCGCGGTGGATGTTACCTGGTTCAGTGAATTTTCAACTATGTCAGTGGTGCTGTAAAGTTCCTTGATTGTAATGTCAGGCGGAAGCTCTCTTCCCATTCTGGCAAGCCTCGCGCGCAGATCCTTGGCTGTCTGCACTGAATTTTTTCCGCTCTGTTTCTGAACCTGCAGCATGACGGCCGACTGTCCGTTTACATATACCATGCTGGTTTCATCGCGGTATCCATCGAAAACATCGGCAAGATCGCGCAGGTATATCTGACGCGGCATTTCAATCTGCCCGCCCGAATAGCCGCCGCCCTTGTAGGAGATTACCGTATTTTTTATTTCATCCAACGATGTATATTCGCCCATTGTCGTAAGAATGTAGGACATTCCGCCTTCTGTGATTGTTCCGGCGGCTGTCTGCATGTTCTGAATGGCGAGCATCTGCTGTATTTGCGTAACGGTAAGCCCGTACGCTTCAAGGCGGCTCTGGGGAATTTCCACGCGGATTATTTTTGTCCTGCCTCCGTTCACGGAAGCCGTCGCGATTCCGGGCGTCTGCTCAATGCGGGGGATAATTGTGTCTTCGGCGATTTCGCGTAACTCTTCGGGGGTTCTTCTGTCCGATACGACCATAAGGCCCATGATTGGGATCATTGAAGGATCGAACTTAAAAATCATCGGGGTGTTCGCGCCTGTCGGCATATAATTTCTGATTCGTTCAAGCAGGTCGCGGATGGAGTTGGAAGCGTCTGACATGTTTGTTCCGTAGGTAAACTCCATTATAACAAGGCTTGTGCCTTTGCTTGAAATGGAAGTAACCTTCTCAAGACCGGACGCGCTGGAAAGGACGGCTTCCAATGGGCGCGTAACGGAACGTTCAACTTCCTCAGGGCCCGCTCCTGTGTAAGAAGTGTAAACCGCCATGATCGGAGGGTTTATTTCCGGATACAGGTCTATCGGCAGATTAATCATTGCGAAAAGCCCCAGTCCGATAAGAAGCGCGAAAACAATTAAAATAGTTGTAGGCCGTGAAACGACTGTTTTAACCATGCTCATGGCTATTCTCCCAGCGGCATAACGCGTTCAATAATATTTACCCTTGAACCGTCATCAAGCAGGGTCTGTCCCCTGATTACCAATTCTTCATTCACAGTAAGTCCTTTTGTAATTTCCATTACGCTGTCAATTAAAATGCCTGGCGTAATAACTCTTTTCTTTACAATGTTTATATTCGGATCCTGCGGATCTTTTTCTATTATATAAACATACTGTTCTCCAAATCTGCTTATGACAGCGGAGGCGGGGATTTTTACAATGTTATTCTTGCGCTCTGTTATTACGCGCACCTTTGCGAACATTCCAGGCTTCAGTTTTGAGTCCGCGTTAACAACATTTATCCGCACTTCCATTGTTCTGGACGCGGGATCGACAGTCGGGGATATTTCGCTTATAGTCCCCCGGAAAATTTCGCCCGGCCACGCGTCCAGCGTAATTTCGCACGGCTGGTTCAGGGCGATTCTTGAAATAAAACGCTCGGCTACATTCAGCCGGATTTCAAGCGCTCCGCGGCTCGCGATTCTTGCAAGTGGCACAGCCTGGCTTATGGTCATTCCCACCTGCGCCGGCAGCGCTACAATAGTTCCGCTGATTGGAGCGGAAACTGTGCTTTCACGGAATGTCATTCCAGGCCGCGAAGGGTCAACAGTGGCGATTGGATCGCCTCTTGTTACCCTGCCGCCGACCGCGACAAAAATGCGGGTAATTTTTCCTATGGCGTCGGAATACGCGTCTACTGTAGAACCCGCCCAAATGTCGCCTGACAGCGCAATATAATCCTGTATCTGGCCCTGAATCGCCAAAGTCGTGTTAACCGCGAATACCGGCACCTCGATGGCAGACTCCTTCGCGGCGTCTTTTTTGTTGAAGATTCCCTTTACCTGTTCACACCCGCACAGCGCGGAAATGATTAAAAGCAAAAATATTAAACCTGCTTTTGATCCTGTTTGCCTATGTGAAAATATTTTTATCATTATTTTTTCTCCTTTGAGCTGAGAGTCCCAAAAGGAACTCCTATTGAATATTCCAGGTCAATCAGACCGTTTAAATAGTTAAATTGCTGTTCAAGCATCTGGACTCTGGCCTGGCGCAGCGACTGTTCCGCGTTCTGAACCTGAAATAGATCCTGCAAACCCGCCTGATATGCCTGTTCTGTAAGGTTGTAGGATTGCTGCGCCAGAGCTATCGTCTGCTCCTGGGCCTGCGCGCTGACACGCGTTCTTTCGAGAGACAGTACTGTATTGTAAATTTCAATTTCTGTTCCGCGAATCAGCTGGCCAAGCCCGATGTTGGCGGTTTTTATCTGATCGTCAAGGTTTTTAATTCCCTGGTAATCCGCGCTCCACGGAATAAGACTGTGCAGGCGCACTCCAATCGAAATTGTAAATGATCCTGACGTCATCCAGTCATCGCTGCTGAACCATGAATCCTTCCACGGGTTTTTTATAAACGCGGAATTTAAATTCCAGCTTAAACCCAGACTTGGCGTTAACGCGTAAACTTGCGTTTTACGCACGGTTTGCAGCATTAAAATGGTATGTTTTAATTCCTTAATATCCGGTTTTCCCGCTGCGGCTTTGGAAATCATATCGGCTACATCCAGAGATATAAAATCCGCGCTTTCGCCTGCAGGTATAAGTTCAAACGGCGTGTTGTAATCAAGGCCCAGATACATGGCGAACTGCGCCATCATCAGTTTGAGTCCGCTTTCCGCCTGATCAATCGCCGGCTTCATATTCTCCCTTGCTACGCGCGCCTGTAGGTATGTAAGTTCCGGAGCAAGTCCTGCGTTGTAATTGGCAAGCGCCATTTGCACCTGACGCTCGACATTTTCAAAGCTGCTGCGAAGCAGGATTATGTTTTCCTGCAGTAAAAGCATATTATGATACGCTTTGCGCACATCGCGCTCCAGCAGCGCTTTTGACTTTTCGTAGGTTAAAAGCCCGTTTTCGTAGTCCAGTTTCAGGCGTTTCATGTTTTCAAACATCGCCATGTTAATATTGAGCGAGGTTTGTATTGAACCGGCAATGTGCCATTTCGGGAGTTCGACAGAATAAGGGACAACGCCGTAAAAATTTGGCGTGCCGTCTGGCAGCATGGAAGCGCCGGTCATTGGATTTGTATAAAGCGGGTTTAACGGAATCTGTTCAACAGGAACAACTCCCGAAGCTGTATTTGCCTTGTTATCACGCGACAGAATATTCGCAACCGTTACGCTGGGAATGAACTGGTTCCACGATAAATCCGAAGCTCTTTTTTTTGTCTCAATGCCTGTCCTGGAAGATTCAAGGCTCAGGTTGTTTTTTAACGCGCGCTCAACTGCTTCTTCAGGGCTTAGACGCAGCGGCGCCGCAGATTGCGCCGCTGATTGCGCCGATGCCTGCTGCGCCGCTATATTTGCGCATAACACGATTGACAGGAAAAACAGAATGATTGGATATTTCAGCGTATTTGCAAACTGTCCCTGCTCATGACGTTTGGCCAGGTTCATAATGACTCCTTGTTTAGACCCGCATGACGCGCTGTCTGATTAACGGCATGCGTAAAAAGCACTGCCGTGCGGCGCATACATTCGCTCCGCTTTTTAATGTTACCATTATATCTTTTTTTAATCATCTTTTAAAGCCTCCAAGCCCTAATGTTATGAATTTGTATAACATACGAATATGTTTTTTTTGCGAATTACAGGGAGAAAATTTTTCCTTCTGGCTGTCGTCTGACATAGAAGGATGCGTTAAAATGTTAATTAGCAGAAAAAGTATCCAGTGGGAAATTCGCCGCTTGTTTTCCTCTCCGCTGTTCTGTAACTGCCTGATATCCACATCTTCGAACAGCCTGAAAATTTCCAGCTCTTTGTCCGGTTTACCAAGATCAAGTCTCCGCGTGCGAATCCAGCTCATGGCGACAAGTATTTCCGGGCGCGAGCTTAAGTATACGGCGATGGAAAAAATTCCCAGGTATAACTGCTGCGCCGGGTCCTCGGACATTCCGATACCCTGTCTTGCGAATTCAATGATACGCTTGAACTCGCCTATAAAAAGCCGGCGCAGCATATCTTTTCTGTTTTTAAAATGCCCGTAGAGGCTGCTTTTGGAAAGCCCAAGCCGTTTGGCTACCATCTCCATCGAAACGTCCCAGGGACCGGCTTCAGCTACAGCCTGCGCTACTGCTTCAAAGAAAGGTTCCGGTTTTGAATTAAGTTCCGTTTTTTCTACTTTCTCTTCCAGTTTTTTGAAATTTAATGCGGTATTTTCCGCTGAAAACCCAAGACCGCAGCTTATAAAATTATTTATTATAAGAATAATTTCATTTATTTTTTTTTCTGAAGGGTTCTTTTTCATGGAATTTTCCATTTTGTGAAAATTAGACATAAAAAACGTAAGAGAAGCGTAAACCATCTGAACAGTCGCGGTTTCGGCAAAATATTTTTTATTAATGATATGCTGAAGGGTTCCCATATCCACCTTCCGGGATTTCAGGCTTTCCAGCAGCGAATGTCCGTCTAAATTACGGTCATAAATATTAACAATGGAAAAAATCAGAGCGTAAACATTTCCGGCAAAAAAACCCGCGATACTTTCTATAATTATGAATATTCCTTCGTCCGCGTCTTTTGCGGAATTTGCTTTCTGGAAATCGTCTCTGACAGAATTGGCAAAATCGTCAAGAAAATGCTCTGTCATTGCTGCTGTGAGCGCCTGTTTATTCTCAAAATGCCTGTAAAGAGCCGGTTTGCTTACTCCCAATTCCCCGGCAAGCATGGATAAACTGGTTTTTTTGTATAAATTCCTTCCCCATGTCTTGAAAGCCGCGTTTATTATTTCCTGCTTTGTCATGTTCTTCCTGGTTAACGACCGTTCGGTAACTAAATAATAACAACAGTTAAGCGAAAAAGCAACAGATTTTTTTTAAAAAATGTAAGGTCTGTCTGGGACTGTCTGTGAAGCAACCAACTTTTCGGACACCGCCAGACAGATACTATTTAATAATAAACCGGTCCGGAAATATTTCATTCCGGTTCTTCTGTTAATTCTGAAAACAGGCTCCGCAGAAAATTTTGTTCATTTTTATTGACATTAAAAACAAATGACGTATAACATTATTAAAAGATTAAGCTGAATTTGATTGACAAGCGAAGTGAGAGTCGTGCCCGAGTTTACTCGGGCATGACCGAACGAGCGCAGTCACCGAAGGGGTTCATACCCCGCGGCTTGCCCTGTGGTATGATACCATTCATTTGATGGCCATAAAATTATTTGTGTTTTGCGTAACGGGAATTGTCTAAGAACAGGAGGTAAAGCATTCTTTTTATGGAAAATTTTTAAAAATGGACTTGTTTGACAACTCGGTTAGTTGTCTCACAAGTCTTGCAATTTTCTGGGCTTTAGCCCAGAAAATTGCCTTTTTTAAGCGGTACTTGTTCAATAACTGAAGTTATCGAACAACTCTAATGTAGAATTTTCCTAAAATTCAGGTAAAAATCTGTATTTATGGATTACCGGGGAATACAATATAATTTCTTAAAAAATTTACTTTCATTTAAAAATTCAGCCGATAATTACCTAATAATTAATGAAGATTTTTATAATTATTATGATAGTTTTTTCTTATATTATTATATAGGATACCTATGAAGAAAAATAATATTTTTAATGAGACCTTTAAAACCCTTGATAATATAAATTCCCTCTCCCGATCCGAAATGGAGCAGGAAATTACCAAAGCGCACAAATTTTATCAGGCTATATTAAAATCCGCTCCGGTTGGCCTGACCATATTTAACGAAAAAATTCAAATAATTGACTGCAATGATGAGATTTTGAAAATGTGCGGCACTACAAAGCAGGATTATATCGCCAATTTTTATAATTATTCTCCTGAGTATCAGCCTAACGGTGAAAAATCAGTTGATTTTGCCCTTAAGTCAATGAAACATGTGATTAAGAACAATGAGACAATGAATCTCGAATGGCTGCATATTGATATTAACGGTAAGCCGGTGCCATGCGAGCTTACTGTAACCAGTATGGAAGAAAACGGCGAATTTATCGGTCTTGCTTTCGCGTACGATCTGCGAAAAATAAGAAAAATGGAAGCGGAGATTACAAAAGCGGCCAGAATTAACCAGGCTATTCTTGATAATCTGCCGATAGGTATGGCTTATTTTGACGGAACGCCGAAAGTGACAGGCGTAAATGACAAGCTGGCGGAAATGTTCGGCGCGACAAAGCAGCACCTGATAGAGCATTATTATGAGGATTTTTCCCCGGAATTTCTTCCCGACGGGCGCAACGCTCTGGAAGAAGCCTACAAAGTGACAAACCGCGCGATAGCGGGCGAAATAGTAAGAACCGAATGGCCGCACCAGACACTGGCCGGCGAACCTGTGCCATGCGATTTAACCCTGATGCGCGTCAAGGACGAAGATGATTTTGTCGGGATTGGTTTTTTATATGATCTGCGTGAAATTAAAAAACTGACGGAGCATCTTCACGAACAGGACGAACTGCTTAAAGCCCTGAATATTGTTTCTTCTACCCTGCTGGAGCCCGGGCCGAGCTTTGATATAATTCTTAATAAAGCGATGGGTATTATCGCCAATGCCGTAAATATTGACCGCGTCTGCGTATGGAAAAATTACAGCGATTCGGAAGGGCTTTTCTGTTCATTGATTTACGAGTGGAGCACAGGCGGCTTTAGAACGCGCAGCGAACACGGAACATTGGCTGAAGATCAAAGATACGATCTTCAGATGATATGGAAGGATGATCTGTCAAAAGGGAGTTCCATCAATGCCATTGTGGATCAAATGCGGGTTTCCGGTCTGAAGGATCATCTTATTTCACGTAACATTTTTTCCCTGTTCATAATGCCGGTATTCATAAAAAACCAGTTCTGGGGTTTTGTCGCTTTTGATAACTGCCATGAAAAACATCTGTTCAGCGAAAACGAGGAATTAATCCTGCGCTCGGCAAGCCGCGTTATCGTAAACGCCATCAGCCGCAACACAATAACAGTGCGGCTTGAAAACGCGGTCAAAGAAGCCAACGAAGCGAACAGGCTGAAAAATATTGCGTTTAACTCACTGGAGAACATCCTGAACAACATAGACGCGTTTGTTTACATTACAGTCCCCGGCACAGGAGAACTGCTGTTTGTAAACCGTTATATGAGGAAAGCCCTGGGGAGGGAAAATGACAACATGGTTGGAGAATACTGCTACAAACTCATGCAGGGGTTCGACGGAATTTGCGATTTCTGTCCGTGTTTTCAGCTTGATAAAAATCCCGATCAGATCATCATGTGGGACAATTATGTTGAAGTGCTGAATGCCCATATCCGCCATTCAGACTGCTATATAGACTGGCCCACGGGAGAGAAAGTTCACCTTCAGCACGCTGTCGATATTACAGAGCTGA
>JAIRQN010000047.1 GCA_031256445.1 Treponema sp.
GATTATGATGTTTTTGTAGTTTTAAAAGATGATAGTGATAAGCCAATATTAGTATTACAAAATATTTACGGCGGACTGGCGCAAAACCCCAATTATAAAAGCGTGGATGTCCTTGCCAATTATAAGAGCCGTTTTGAAGCAAGAAGCAATTTACCTACTATTGAGCGTACCATTGCGCAAAAAGGGGTGGTTCTTTATGACCGCGTTTGATATTGCCAAAGACTGGCTTCGTTATGCAAAAAGCGATCTCAATACTGCGATCATCTGTTTAATGATGTTAATCCGAAAGAAATAGAACAATAATTGTTTAGCTTTAGAAAGTGAATTCTCGACAATACACCAGAATTGCGTCTTCCTAAATCCCTACGGTGTTCATGTTCGTTATCCTAATGAATTAGCTGTTGATGACGCAATAACAAAATTAGCCATTTTGAACGCTCAAAAAGTATATAATTTTTGCGCTGACTTGATTAATTGAATGTGAAGCGGTTTCAGAGACAAAGTTTCATAGCGTAGCAGCTAACATGACCTTCTGCGTCCTATGTATTAAAGCCAATTTTCCTTGTTTTTGGAGGCTGGGTAATCAGGTTATTCAATGCAGACACTATTTGTTTTATCGCTTCGTCATGTTCCGAGAATTTGTAATCATTATTTTCGATATGAAGCATAAGGAGTTTGCGCAGTTCAGTTATTTGTTCATTTGTCTCTTGTTGTGAAATCACATATTTTCGCATTCGAACAAATATTTTCATTATTTTAATATTTGTTTCGATTGCTTTGTCAGAATTTAAAATGCTTGATAACATTAAAATTCCATGTTCAGTAAAAGCGTAAGGTTTATATTTTCTGTTATCGTAATTAAAGGTCGCAATTTGCGACCTTAGATATTGCCATTCTTTTTCATTTAACTGAAACATAAATTCCGATGGAAATCTCTTTTTGTTCCGTCTTACACTCTCATTTAATCGTTTAATTTCAACTCCATATAAATATGCCAAATCACGATCTAGCATAACTTTTTTGCCGCGAATTTCGTAAATTAGGTTCTTGACAGTTAATGCTCTGTTTTTTCCCATTTTTCAGACTCCATAAAAATTATAAATTTATCAGCGCAAAGCCAAAAATCACCTGCAATGCTGATATATAATATATGGGCGCGCAGGTGCATAACGCTTTGTTTTAATCCGGGAAAAATAAAAAAACCGTCTCATTGCCGAGACGGTTTACAATTAATACTTTTTTTGTTATTGCTGCCTTACAGTCTGGCGGACCTGGCTTTCGGAAAAGCCGTCTATGGTTTTTACAAGGGCAAGCCAGTAATTGGCTTCTTTTTCGGATGTGTAAGGCCCAAGGCGTACGCGGTACCATGTCCTTCCGTCTACCTGACGGTTTTCTATAATCGAAGTAATGCCTTTTAAAGCGAGCGTTTCTTTCGCGTCTTCCGCTCTTATCTGCGCGCTGAACGCGCCGGTCTGTACCCAATAGTCATTTATTGTTTTTATAGTTGGCGCGCGGTTTACAGCGGGAGCAGGTCTTTGCGTAACTGCGGATTGGGCAGCCGGTTTAGCCGCTTGCGGGCTGGCTGTCTGCGGGTTTGCGGTTACTCTGACCGGCGCTGTTACTGTGACTTTTTTTGGAGCGGCAGGAACAACCTGGACAGGATCGGAAACCGCGGCGGCGCTTGGTTTGGGTATATTTATTATAAGACGTTCGCCGTCATTTTTATCGGAAGCGGCCGCAGGTTCTTCAATAACAGGGGTAATGTTAATTTCCTGTTTAACCTCCGGCTTAACCGGAGTCTCCCTGATACCTTCAGCTACAGGCTGCACTCTTCCGCTTGAAAAAGACGAGGCTATCGCCGCTTCTTCAGCATTAACTTTTGATGTCATGATGACGATAGCGGCTGTAATTGTTATAAGCAGAAAGACGCCAACCGACACAGCGACCAATAATAGTTTCTTCATTTCTTTTTCCATAGTTAGTTAATCCCCTCTAATATCCTGTTAATCCGGTATTCCAGTTTTTTACGGTTTTTCATTGCAGCGCTGTGCGTTGATGCGTTTGATAAACCGCAAATTCCCGGGTTTTCTACTCTATAAATTTCGGCGTTTAAAGATAAATATTGAGAGTTAAAATGTTTCTGGCTTGCAAAGCGTTTAAAGACCGAGGCCCAGGAAAGATTGTCTCGTTTACGGGCTCTTAATAACCGTGTAACAAGTGGCGCTGTCACCAAAATTATACAGTCCAGTTTTTTAAAAGCGCTTGACCTGTGAAGCAAAGCCGCGTTTATTATGCACACTCTTTTCTGCGCCGGTAACTCCTTTGAAAGATGCGCCGCAATCCAGTCATCTGTCATGCGGTTAACAGGAGGATGCACGATGTTTTCAAGCGCGGTTAGTTCTTCCGGCTTCCCGAAGACCCGCTGCCCCAAAAGCCGTCTGTCTACAGAGCCGTCTTCTCTTTGTATATCCCTGCCAAACCGGTCAAAAACCGCTTCTTTTTCCGTTTCAAGTGCCTGGTAACCTAATTTATCCACATCAAGAACAGGCAGTCCGCGTTCTTCGAGAATTGAGGAGATATGGTTTTTCCCCGCGCAATAGGTTCCTGTAAGCCCAATCAGCATACTTTTACATCGGCAGGATTAATAACATTTAATATTTTTTATTTTATTCGCTGTCTTCAAAATAGCGGCGGATTGAAGAAGCTGAAAAACCTTCGTTCTTTAACAGGTATTTTAATGAGCGGCTGTCCGCTTCGCCTTTATTTTTTCCTCTTTTTTTCCGCGAATGTTTTTTTATAAACCGGGTCAATAACGCAAATTCCGCCTCATCATCAAAGACCGATTTTATGGCGGCTTCGGCATCGTCACGGTCGATGCCGCGGGCGCATAAGGAAGAGAGAAGCCGGCGGGGAGTGCGCGTATAGCGCATCCGGGATTCAAGCCACAGCCGGGCAAAGCGGCTGTCATCAAGGAGTTTCATTTCGCAAAGGCGGGAAATTACCGAGTTTACGCATGCGGCGCTGTATCCGCGTTTTTCCAGTTTACGGGCAAGGCCGCCCATGCATTGTTCGGCTCTTGTGATTAACCGCAGGGCGGTTTTTTCCGCTTTAATATACTCCGGATTCTCTTGCATATAGTTAATTCCGCAAAGACACAGAGAGCCATCAGGATTGCCGGACTGCTGTTCGGAATATTCTGAATTACGCTAACGTTTGGAGAACTGGAAGCGCCGCCGTGCGCCGGCAAGACCGTATTTTTTCCGTTCCACCATTCGCGGGTCGCGTGTAAGGTAACCGTTGGCGCGTAAGCTGGAATAATTGGTGTGGTCAACCTGGCAAAGAGCGCGGGCGAGACCATGGCGGCAGGCGCCTGCCTGGCCGTTGCTGCCTCCGCCGTAGACATTGATCAATACGTCAAATTTGTTCTCGCTGGAGGTTACCATCAGCGGCTGGCGGACCATTTGCGCGTGTTCTCCCTGGGGAAAATAGACAGCTATGTCCTTGTCGTTTATGATTATTTTTCCGCTTCCATCGCGGATATAAACGCGCGCTACCGAGGTTTTTCTTCTGCCTGTACCTATTCCAAGATTCTTAATCATTTCCTTTTCCCTTATAAAATATACATCATGCTTCAACCGGAACCGGTTTTTGACTGTCATGCGGATGGCTGGTTCCGGCGTAAATTTTGGCATTCTTCGCCATTTTTCTGCCGAGAGGCCCTTTTGGAAGCATCCCCTTTATGGCATTTTCCAGCGGCATTGTCGGATGCCGGGCTATAACTTTTTCATAATTAAGTGATTTTAACCCGCCGGGATAACCAGAATGGCTATAATACATCTTTTGCTGCGCCTTTCTGCCTGTCACCGCTATCTTTTCCGCGTTAATGATTACTACAAAATCTCCAACTTCCTGATGCGGAACAAAAATCGCCTTGTTTTTTCCCCTAAGTATTGCCGCCGCTTTGGCTGCCACTCTACCCAGAATCTTCCCCTCGGCGTTAATTATATACCATTTTCGTTCTACCGAGGCGGGTTTCGCAAATACTGTCTTCATACTGTCAACCTTTCTAAAAATTTCTCAATTGTAACGGGAATCTCAGCGTACAAAAATTGTTGAATAATGTCAAGCGGTCGGCAGGCGCAATCCGGGCTGCCGTAATCCGGATTTTCATGGATTCGCGTCCCAAAACGCCGCATTCCCCGGAAGCACTTTATCCCAAAAAGGCCTTAGGTTGTGATCCGCATTTAAATATACCTCATATCGTAGGCGAATTTTTCCTGTTCCGGCCTGTTCCCTGCGGTCATTTTCACTTTCTATCGCTTTGGCAAGCGCGTCGCTCCATGATTTGGGGACAGAGGCGTCTTTATCTCCCTGTTCCAGAAGAATTGGCGTACCTGCGGCGATTTTATCAAGATTATCTATCAGAGAAAAATCCTGCGCGGGGTGGGTTTCCCTAAAACGCGATGCCCACTCAGGAGAACGTCCAAAGTGCGCCGCGCTGTCGGGAAAATCGATGCATACCGGAGCCCAAAGAACAGTCGGAACCGGTTTTTGAATCACCTCCAGGAAATGAAGAGAGACCTGTCCGCCGTTGCTGTGGCCCCACGCTGTTATTTTTTTAAAATTTTCCGGAAGGGCAATCCTGTCCGCCTGTGGAACCGGTGAAGCAAAGCGAAAATCGGGCTGCTCCAGGCTTCTGTATAATTCTACGGCGTTTACTGTCGAATAAAATTGATGAAGTTCTCCCGGAGACGGAATTGGCGAAGACGAAGCGTATCCTAAAAAATCCGGGGCAATTACCGCCCAGCCTTCCCTCAGATAACCTCGCGCGGGATTTTCCGTACCTTTCCCTGTGTAATATCCCCTTGGGTTCTGGTATCCGCGCAGCATAAGCACTATCCCCTTGATGTCCCGGGACGGTATTGCCGGTATACTCAGGCGGGCGCTTACTGTTAAATCCATTGACGTATAGACAACATTGTACGCGTATTGAAGATCGGTCTTAAAAGCCAGTTTTTCTATAGTGATGGTACTTGCCTTATAGGGATAACTTTGAAGGCCTTTTAACGAATAATCGGAGTATTTCTTTTCCTGTGCGCAGAGCGGGACAATCATTAAAAAACACAAGACAACTACAGAAAAGGCGGTTTTTCGCATAACTGTAAAAATTTATAAAAATTTTCGCAAAAAGTAAAGCGCTGTGCATACTCGATCCCAATATAGGTTAGGAAATATTTTCGGAGGTTGCTATGAAAAATTATTTTGGCTCCCGGATTATAAGATGTATGGGGATATTCATCCTGACTGTATTTTTTCCGGCAGGGTGTAATTTAGCGGAATCAAAGGCTGAAGAAATCGCTGACAGCGGCAGTATTGTCCTGATGACGTGGAATATTCATAACCTGTTTGACGGAAGTGATAACGGGTTTGAATATGATGAATATCTTGAATCCGCCGGCTGGTCCGCAGAAAAATACCTGGGCAGGTTAAACGCCGTTTCTGACGCGATAGGCAGAATAGATCCGCTGCCTGATATTATTGTTCTTCAGGAAGTTGAATCGGTTAGAATCCTGGAAGATGTCGCTGGTCATATTTCCGGCGGCTATTCGCACAGTCACTTTGCGGGCAATCCCGGCGCGGCGCTTGGGGTTGGCATTATCAGCCGTTTTCCCATTTCAGACACAAGGGTGCACACAATTACCATAGGCAGAGACACAACGCCGCGTCCGGTACTGGAAGCCAGGGTAGAAACCGCTCAGCAGGCAGGTTCGGCGCAAAGCGAACTTGTTGTTTTTGCGTGCCATTGGAAATCAAAACTTGGCGGCGATGATGTTACAGAAAGCGTCCGCAGGGCTTCAGCCATGGCAATTCTTCGCCGGATTCGCGAAATATGGGAAACAGAGCCGCACATAGGGATAATTGTAGCGGGCGATTTAAATGAAAACCACAATGAATTCTACAGACAGGGAGCGTCCTCGATATGCGCACTGCTTCCTGATGATCCTTACTGCGCTCAACTGACCGGCTGCGTTGACGCGGAAGGCAGGCCGAATCCCGGAAAGCAAAAGGACTTTATTGTCATCGGCAGGAACAAACCGCCTGCGCCTGTACATTTTCCGGATGATGTAATTGTTCTGTATTCTCCCTGGTTACGTGATCTTGAAAACGGCTCTTATTATTACAGATATAACTGGGAAACAATCGATCATTTTTTAATCTCTCATCAATTTTTTATTAATGAAAACTGGAACTATGTGGATACAACGATTGTAAATTTTCAGCCGTTTACCGGCTCCGGCGGGATACCGTCTTCATATAATACGCGCACAGGTTCAGGACTCAGTGATCATCTTCCTTTGTTACTGGAGTTGAAATTTTCAAGGGAATGATTATTTCTTCCCTATTGCGGCGGCTTTTCCGTCTACTGAGTTAAGAATTGCCTGAAGCCTGTCTTTTTCGATTAGGTCGATAAGGCGCGCTTCTGTGTATCTTTTTGCCTCTTCTGTAAAGCTGCCGACTGTGATACATATGCCCTTTCCCGCTTTTACTTCTTTCAGATGCGAATGGAAATCCCTCAGGATCAGCTCGCCGATTGACCCCTGTGTTCTGATGAACCGGAACATTATTGTATCTGACCATTTCGCCGTATCAATTTCGGCTGTTATGTCCGCCCATTCGGTTTTGTTCACAGCGATATTTGTAATCTTGACTTTTGCTTTTGGAAAATATGTCATTACGATTTTGCGGCACAGGGCTACAAAGTCGGCGGAAGGAGCCATAAGGAACAATTGCAGATTGCGGTTTGCGTTCAGTTCAATATATTTGCCCAGAAGAACAGAAACATCTTTATATGACGGAGTTTCGGACTGAATTTGTTTTAATATCGGAATTGCCTTGCCTATTTCATTCACATGAATGTAAGTTGTAGCCAGTTTGTACCGAAGATCAACCAGAATGTCAGCCTTAACATTGGTATGCCGCAGTCCTATTTCAAAGTCCTGAATCGCAAGTTCAGTTTGCCTTGTATTCAAGTGGATCTGTCCGGCTATAAGGCAGGAATTCGGACCCATTACCGGGTCGGCGCGCAGATGGTTAAAGATACGAAGCGCCTGCTCAATCTGGTTAGCTTCGTGGTAACATTCCGCCAATGTATAAAGCGATTCTTTGTCATCCGGAGCGAGGTCTATCGCTTTACGGATAAAACTCATCGCTTCTTTTGGTTTTTTCAGCCTGAACAACGCATGCCCCAGGTAGCGGAGGACGGCCGGGCTTTCCGGATCCTGAATGCGGGCCTGCATCAGAAGCTGAACAGATTTTTCGTAATTGTTTCTTTCAAACTCTATGGCGCCCAGTTCGTAATTGACCTCAAAATTATCCTGCCTGAATGTTCTTGCCGTTGAGAAACCCTTATACGCCTGTTCGAGCATATTGAGCCTGCGCGCGCTAAGGCCGTACCTTAAATTTACTTCAAATTTATCTATGCCTGCGGGGTTGCTTGTAGAGATTTGCTCAATAAGAGTTTCATAACTTTTAAACGCTTTTTCCCAGTTCTGCTCTTCAAAATACGCGCTTGCCAGATCGTACAAAGCCTGCGAATCGTTAGGATTTTGCGCAAGCCTTTTTGTCGCGTCATTGATCATCGCATCTGTGTTTTTATTCCGTTTTTTCCCGGATAAACTGCCAGATTTGGTTATAACTATAAAAAAGATGAACGCTGCTACAACAAAAGCAGCTATTCCGCCGATGATTGCAATCATGTATACTATTATCGGATATTTTTGTGTTTTTTCATAGATAAATTGCCGACAATTTATGGAGACTGTTTTTTAGGCTTGACAAAGGTAAATTCCGTGCATAAATTTAATTAGATTGTTTATTTTAGGATTTTCCAGCGGATTGAGAATCTTAAAATTCCCAATACAGCCCAAAAAGAAGGAGCTGATTCAATGGCATCAAAAATAGGTATAAAAATCGCCAATGGGGAATTCTATCCAATCATGGAAGAAAATTCCATGACGAGGAAAAGACTGATTCTTACAACCGTTCATGATAACCAGCCCAGTATGCAGATTGATCTTTACAGAAGCGCCTCAGGCGTTATGAGCGATGCTCAGTACATAGGCAGTCTGGTTGTTGAAAATATAAAACCAAAACTTAAAGGGGATCCCTCGATAGAGATGGTGATTTCCTCAAAATCCAGCGGTGAAATTATCGCCGATGCTATTGATCTTGATACAGGAGCAAACGGTGAACACTATGTTCTTACTGTTTCGCTGAAATCTCTTGATGAATCCTCGCGCGATATCAGCATTCCCGATTTTGAACTTGAGGCAAGCGAGCCGCCTCCTTCGGGACTGTATCAGCATGCGAACAGAATCAGGCAGGAAGAGAAGCGTTCTTCCAATTTATGGGTGTTCATTTTAATCGGAATTATTTTAATTCTTGGTCTTGCGGCATTGTGGTTTTTCCTGTTTGGCGGAAAAGATAAATTGTTTCCGAAGGATACGTCGGCAGTTACGCAGATCTTGCAGCCTGAACCTGTCAGACAGCCTGAGCCTGTGACTGTGATAAAAGCGGAGCCTGAACCTGTTAAACCGGAACCTGTTAAACCTGAACCGGAACCTGTTAAACAGCCGGAACCTGCTCCTGTTATCAAAGCGCCCGTTGAGCCGCCCGCGCCAAAACCGCAGACACAGACAGTGCGCAAACGTCCGCCTGCGCCTGTAAAGTCATATAAAGTTCCGGCTACCATTCCCAGAAACGGCGCGCCCTATACAATCCGGTGGGGAGATACGTTATGGGATATCGCGGACGCGTTTTACAGGAATCCCTGGCTGTACCCGAGAATCGCGCGGTACAACAACATCAAAAATCCGGATTTGATTATTTCCGGAAGAACAATTCGCATACCGCCAAAGAACTAGTTTAATATCAGGCACGAAGGCACATACAGTTTTCCGCACAGCTGTTCTGATGAGCGCCTTCGAATTTGTTTTTGCTGCGCCGCCGGGAGGGGAATATAATATTTCTGAAGCGAATCCGTAATTGTTTTTTAAAGTATTTAATTTTAATTTTATTTTTTCCGGCTTCTGTTATAATATGGGCCAGGCCGCAGCAGGAAACTAAAAACGATTTTGACTATTATCGCGGAATTTTAAATAAAACAAATTCCGGTGACATTGAAAATACAATTGATCTTTTTGAAAAATCTCTTGGCAGTTCCAATGTGTATATAAGACGGGCGGCCGCTGACGAACTTGCCGCCATAATGCATGAAGGAGTTTCGCTTTCATCTGCAGCCATGGAAGGAATGCGCCGTGAAGCCGCCGGTCCGTGGGGAGCGGCATTTGACGCTGTCAATAAACCAATTGATAAAAATAAAGTTCTCGCATTTTTACTGAGCGGTGAATACAGAACATCTGAAAATGCAAGAGCCCATGTGCTGCATGAATGCGAAAAGCAGGGCGTTTTTTTTAACAATGCGGAGACGGCGGCTGTTGAGGGGCATTACGCTGTTTCTAAATCGCAGTACAATGAAGCGCTGAGGTTTTTCCGCGCCTTTATGGAAAACGGAAAATGGCCGGGGCATGCGCCGGCTTTATTTATTAAATATCCGGAATTAATTAACGATTTGGGCCGCGTTTTTCAGTATACCGCGTCCGCAAATGAAGGGCTGGACCTTTTTTTGTCATGGGAAAGAAACCTGCCGTATTATACTTCGAATGATATAAAATACCGGCTCAATTTTTTCGCGGCGCGTATTGCAAGGCAAAGGGGACGCCTTGATCAATGTTATCCGCTTTTTGAAAAAGCGCGGCTTTTTGCTCCCGGCAGCGAACAGGCCGATGCCTGCATCTGGTATATTCTGGATTCATCCGTAAGGGGGTCTGCCTCGATCTTTACAGAACGGCTGGAGAAGTACATTCCTCATTTGCACAGCATGGACAGCATTAACGATGTGCTGGAAAAACAATTAAGAGAACTTGTTTCCAGAAAGGAATGGAGCAGTATAATCCGCGTGTTAGCTGTAATTAATGAACAAGGCGCGCGTGAACATGAATTGCTCGCGGGGTATGCATGGATAATGGCGCGCGCAATTGAAGAAGGCTATCTTTCCTCGGGCGACAGGCAATTGGCCGCGCAGGCGTTAAATACGGCTCCGTCAGCGCTTAGCGCCGCCGCTTTTTACCGCATGGCGTATAACGCCGGCGACAGTCAAAGATCTTCAGCGCTTTATTACCGCTGGAAAAGCGCCGAGTTTCTTGGAGAGCCTTTCCTTGTATTTGCGGAAAACCATGCCTCTTCAGAAATCGGCGTTTCACCGGCATGGCAGTTTATTCTTGGTTTCATTATCAACGGCGTGCCTGAATATGCGTTCAGTCACATCAGGCAGATGGAGAAGGAACTTACCATTCCGGAATTGCGCGTAGCGGCGCAGGCTCTTGCTCATTCCGGAATGTATGTCCAGACCATCCGGCTGGCCAATTTGTACACGAACAGAGAGGGTTACATCCGCGACAGGCGCGATATGGAACTGCTGTACCCGCGTCCCCATAATGAACTGGTAGAGAGGTATGCGCATCAGGCCGGTATCGCGCCGTCTCTTTTATTCGCGCTTATCCGCACAGAGAGCGCGTTTCAAAGCGCTGTGGTTTCTCGTTCCGGGGCGGTGGGATTAACTCAGCTAATGCCCGCAACAGCAAGGGATACGGCGGATAGGATGCGGCGCGCCGGAAATTTTGATTATACCGCGAATCTGGATTTGACGGACCCTGGTATTAACATTCACATCGGCTCATATTATTTTAATTACCTGATGGGACGTTTTAATGATCCTCTGCTTGCTTTATTATCCTATAATGGAGGAATGAACCGCGTAAGGCGCTGGAAAGCAGAAAGCCCGTTCCCTTCAGATATTTTCGCAGAGACAATTTCGATCGCGGAAACAAGGGATTACGGCAGGAAAGTTCTCGCGGCTGCCGCGATGTACGAGGCGCTTTACTACAATAAGAGCGGGCAGTGAAAAATATATCATTGCAACAGGTTGTTTTCCAACTGACGGCGGGGATTGCTTTTTGGGCCGCCTTTTTTTGTAATGGATTTTGCGGCGGCGATAAAGGCGCGGATATCCTGTCCTGATTTTTCAAACAGATCAATGAAAAAATTATCTTCCGCGTAGTAGAGACGGTAGAGTTCAAGGAAGGCGTTGTTTACCTGAAGTGCTGAAAAATTCCGGTAATTATCATTGGAAAAACGGCTTTCGTATTCATCTTCAAAACGTTCTTTTGCGGCAGCGATTATTCTTTCCTTTTCCTTCAATTTTTCTTCCCGGTTCATTTCCTGTGAATAAAGAATTTCCAATTGCGCGGTTAGCTCCTGAATGAAAGCCACATATTTTTTGCTGTCTGCTTCTGATGAAAACGCCTTTATATATTCTTCTGAATCTTTTCCAAAACGGGATTCCATGTAGACGCGGGCTCCTTCGGCGCCGATAAATTCCGCCAGCTCTTCATTGAACTTTACCTGTCCCTTGATAAACACCGTAGCGTGTACCAGTTCGTGGATGATGAGTTCGGCAAGCTTTCCTTTGGAATAGCCGCGCATGTATGAATAAAGCGGATCTTTAAACCATCCCAGCGTACTGAACGCGTCAACCGGGCGTATCCATACGTCAAGGTCTTTTTTTTCCAGTTTTGTCCGTTCTTTGCGCGCGTCTTCAATGTTAAAAAATCCCTTGTACGGCATACTGCCGACAACTGGAAATTTCCATTCATGACGTTTGAATGAATCCTTTGCCGAGGCTGAAACGACCGCCGCCAGATAATTGCGGTTAATTTCCACATAGCGGGTGTAATTTTTGCTCATTTTAAGTCCAAGCTCTTCCATCGCGAAATTCCGGATATCATTTACCAGTTTTATAAAATCCTCATCGTCTGTTTTTTCCAAAGGAACGGCCTTATTAAGATAGCCAATCATTGTAAAACCCTGCTTAAGGGTGTAACAGCCGGAAAACAGGCAGCAGATGACTATTAAAAAAGCAGCGGTAATAATAATGGGAGATACCTTTACCAGAAACATTTTTTACCTCTTGCCTTGAATTTCATTTATCAATATTATATCATGATAAGATGGGTATAAAGTATGGGATGATTGGCGGCGGTCAGGGCGCTTTTATCGGTGATGTTCACCGAAAATCCATCGCTCTGGATGCTTTTGCCGAGATTGCGGCAGGGTGTTTTTCCCGTTCAGTTGAAAATACCCTGGAAACAGGAAAAAACCTGGGTATTGCTGCTGAACGCTGCTACAAAACATATGAAGAAATGGCGCAAGCTGAAGCAAAGCGTTCTGATAAAATTGATTTTGTTGTAATTGTAACCCCCAACAGTACCCATTATGATATTTCCAGGGCCTTTTTAAACGCCGGCATTCATGTAGTATGCGACAAACCGCTGGTCTGGGAGACAGAGCAGGCTCAGGAACTGGCGGATTTAGCCCAAAAGAACAATCTGCTGTTCTGTGTCACTTATTCCTACACTGGTTATCCCGCAGTAAAGCATGTGCGCGAAATGATCCGAAAGGGAGAAATCGGCAAAATTCGCTTTGTAAACGCCGAATATCCCCAGGAGTGGCTTGCGTCTCCAGCCGAAAAAAGCGGTAACAGGCAGGCGCAGTGGAGGGTTGATCCGGAAATTTCCGGTAAAGTAAACTGCCTTGGGGATATTGGTTCTCATGCAGAGAATATGGTTTCTTATATGACAGGTTTAAGAATTAAATCCCTGTGCGCCAGGCTGGATAAAATTGTGGAAGGCCGGGTTCTGGACGATAACGCCAGCATAATGATCGAATACGAAGGCGGAGCAAAAGGACTTTACTGGTCAAGCCAGATTGCCATAGGTTATTTTAACGCTCTGCGTGTGAGGATATTTGGAGAGAAAGGCACAATTCAATGGGCGCAGGAATCGCCTGACTGCATTGATGTATTCATGTCTGGACAGCCTGGTATGCGCCTGTCGAGAGGCAGAGACGGTTTTTATCAGCATGCTCAGAGTTTTTCCAGGATTCCGGCAGGGCATCCGGAAGGATATTTTGAAGCGTTGGCTAACATTTATAAAACATTTACCGGCGCCGTTGCAATGCTGAAAGCAGGAAGACATATCCGGGAATTTACGCCGGTTGAAGCGGAATTTGATTTTCCGGACGCAAAAATGGGAATGGACGGCGTAAAATTTATTAATAAATGCGTTGAAAGTTCAGCCGCTGGATCGGTTTGGGTAAATTATTGATTTTTAAATAATCTCGGGACTTTGTTCCGTATCTGTAATGTGAACATTACAGTCAGATTCCAGTCAAAGGAGAAAAGAGTATGACAAGGCCAGTAACATTATTTTCCGGGCAATGGGCGGATATGCCTTTCGAAAAATTTTGTGAGAAAGTAAAATCATTTGGTTACGAGGGAATTGAAATCGCCTGCTGGGGCGATCACCTGGATTTGAAGAGCGCGGCGACAGATCCAAAATATGTTGAGGAACGCAAAAATATTTTAAAAAATTACGGCCTTAAAGTATGGGCTATCGGAACTCATTTAATTGGGCAGTGCATAGGCGACAATTTGGATAGCCGCCATAACGGTTTTGCTCCTGCCAATCTCGCCGGAAAACCGGATGATATCCGCCAGTGGGCAATCCAGGAAATGAAGTACGCCGCTGCAGCCGCAAAAAATCTGGGCGTAAAAATTGTTACCGGTTTTATGGGCAGCCCGATTTGGGCGTACTGGTATTCATTCCCCCAGACTACAGAGAAGATGATTGATGATGCCTACAAGCAAATTGTAAGCCTTTGGTCTCCCATTTTTGACGATTTCGACAAAAACGGCGTCAGGTTCGCCCTGGAAGTGCATCCGACAGAAATCGCCTTTGACTACTATACCGCCGAGCGGCTCCTTAAAGAATTCAAGAACCGTAAAACCCTCGGCTTTAATTTTGATCCTTCTCATTTAATCTGGCAGGGAGTTCTGCCGCATCTTTTTATCCGCGATTTCGCGTCAAAGATTTTCCACGTTCACATGAAAGATGCCGCAGTCACTCTTGACGGCAAAGCCGGAATACTCGGTTCTTTCCTGACCTTTGGCGATGTCAGGCGCGGCTGGAACTTCCGTTCGCTTGGACACGGAGATGTTGATTTTGAAAGCATTATCCGTGAATTGAATTCAATCAATTACAAAGGTCCGCTTTCTGTTGAATGGGAAGATACCGGCATGAACAGGGAACTTGGCGCGAAAGAATCCTGCGATTTTGTAAAGGATATTAATTTTTCGCCTTCAGACGTGGCGTTTGACGATGCCCTGAAAGTGGAGTAGCGAAGCAGGCTTTCTGGGCGGATTAACTCATTAGTTATGGATGGATTAACTCAGCGGCGAGAGCGCTAAGAATAGTTGGTGGGCGATTAACTCAGCGGCGAGAGTACTACCTTCACACGGTAGGAGTCACTGGTTCGAATCCAGTATCGCCCACCAACTATTCTCAAAAAATGCTACAATAGCAGGAGTCACGGTCGAGTCCAGTATCGTCCGCTAACCACATGAACTGATTATTTGAAATTAACATTTAACTTATGAAATGTTTAACAGATGATTAGATATGAAGACGGAGACCGGAGGATGAGACAGTTATGCAAACAGGAGATATAATATCGTTCGGCAGCCATAAATGGCGTGTTCTTGACATGCGGAAAAATGCGGCTTTGATTATAACTGAAGAAATAACAGAACAACGCCGCTACCATGACAGGTATGTTGGTATAACATGGGCTGATTGCTCGCTGAGAAAATATCTTAATGGTGAATTTTATGACAAATTTACCGGTATGGATAAATCAAAAATAATACCGGTAAAAAATAAAAATCCTGACAATCAATGGTATGGCACAAAAGGCGGTCCGGATACGCAGGACAATATATTTTTATTAAGCCTTGAGGAAGCAACATGCAAATATTTCGGTGATAGCAGTTCAAAACTGTATAATAAAGGAAAAAATCAAAGATATTGGTTTGAAAGAAAAGATGAAAATAACAGTAAACGAATAGCGGTTAATAAAAAAGAAAAATGGTGTCATTGGTGGTGGCTTCGCTCTCCCGGTCGTGTTGGTGTGAAAGCTGTTTATATCTTCCCTGACGGCAATATAGGTATTCAGGGTAATAATATATTTAAAGGCAACATCGCCGAAGGCTATTGCAGGGGCGGCGTTCGTCCCGCTTTGTGGTTAAAGTTGTAATTGCAAAGAAAATTATGAAAGATGAATTTAAAATATTGGAATAAAAAGAAATTGAAATAAAAACTGCGCCCGGCAAACGCCAGACGCAGTGATTTAAAAACTATGCTCTTTGCTCAATAGGTTTCTTGTTGCGCCACATGGAGATAACAGTTTCGATACCAACCATCAAAGCAAGAATTATCAGAACTACTGATACATAGGGAATTACCGGGTGACCTTTTCCCAGAATCCAACCGGTGTAAACCGCTATAAACAGCGCCCACATGGACATACAATACATAAACACCGCGGGCAGGAACGCAGCCAGCCAGACGTACGGAGTTTTAACTCCATTCTTCAGCCAAATGGAGATGCCGATGAGAGCAAGCGCCGCAAGAAGCTGATTTGACGCGCCGAAAGTTCCCCAGAAAATGCTCCATGCGGAAGCGACTGATCCGTCCGGATTTGTCATGGTCTGGAAAATGAAAAATACGGGCACTAAAGCGGTAAGAACTGTTCCCAGAGCTTTTCCCCTGATGTCTTTCCAGCCGGTCAGTTCTTCAATGATATAACGTCCAAGACGCGTACATACGTCAAGTGTGTCATAAACGAATGTGGTAAACGCCATAAGGCCAAAACTGATGCCGATAGTAGCGGGAATGCCGATTAATTCCATAAATCTTCCGATACCGCGCGCATAAATAAAGTTGGGCGCTCTTGAAAGAATGTCAGAACCGGCGACGACGATCATAACGCAGGCGACAGAAACGCAGGCGACCATACCTTCCAGCAGCATGCCTCCGTATCCGATTGGCTTGGCGTGGCTTTCCAATGTTAGCTGTTTACAGGTCGTACCGGACGAGACCAGGGCATGGAAACCGGAACACGCTCCGCACGCGATAGTTATAAACAGTACAGGGAATAACGGAGAACCGTTGGGGGCTGTGAATCCCCTGAATGCCGGATATTCAATCTTAAAACCGCCGAAGATAAGCCCGATAGCCGCGAATAACAGTACGGCGTACAGGAAGTAACCGCCGAGCGCTCCTCTTGGCTGCAGCAGAAGCCACATAGGAACAACCGCCGCTACCATACAATAGGCAAGGATTAAAACAGCCCAGACTTTTTGAGCGATTACAGGATTATCAATAGGAAGATTTATGGGAATGTACTGACCTACGACAATAGCCACTCCAACCAGCGGCAGGAAAATGAGTGTCGCCCAGCCTTCCGTAAGTTTGGTATAACGCATAAGGCAGCCCATGATCATCGGCAGTATCAGGTACATTATTGAAGAAGCAGCGATGCCGCCGCCTTTAACCGTTGAACCGTCTTCAAGTCTCCATAATCCTACAAAGGAGCCGGCTGTTATGTCCGCAAACGCGACAATAAGGTAAACCAGCGTAATCCAGATGAAGACCATGAACAGTATCCATGCGCGGTTTGTTACATTTAACCGGATTACCTCTGTGATGGATTTTGCCTTGTGTCTTACTGAAGCTATAAGGCTGCCCATATCGTGGATGCCGCCGATAAAAATCGCTCCCAGCAGACACCACAGTATTGCAGGACCCCATCCGAACATTACTGCCGCCAGGATAGGGCCGTTTACAGGACCAGCCGCCGCTATCGCGGAGAAATGCTGTCCCAGCAAAAACCCTTTCTTGGCAGGCACAAAGTCCTGTCCATCCTCGAATTCTTTTGCGGGTGTCACATTTTCATCGTTAAGTTTAAAAACTTTCCTGGCAAGGAATTTGCCGTATGTAAAATACGCCAATACATACAATGCCCCGCACCCCAGTACAATAAATAGTACATTCATGGTTACATTTCTCCTTATAAAAATTGGTATATCTAATGCTACTATAACATTGGTAAATTTTCAATTTTTTTATGCAAGAATTTTTTTTACGCCGCTAAATTTTCATATGAAATTATCCAATATGGAGTTATTTTAATTTTGTCCTACAAATTAATAAAATTTCCTTTTTTTTGCTGAAAAACGCTGTTTTAATCTACTTGATTTCCTTTTTTTCCTGTTTTACTATTGCTTTAAGCGAGAGGAAAATATGCGTAAAAAACCGGTCTTTTTATCATTTCTAATAATAATGCTTGTATCCAGTTGTTCCAGTATTTCCGCGGTCCAGCCGTGGGAAGAGGCCGGCAGATGGAACATTTATGGTTTTCGTGACCCTGAACAAAAAGTGCTTCTGAATGATTTTTATAATGACTTTGATTCTGAAAAGGAGAAGTACAGGACAGAGAGTCTGTTCTGGTATCACAGCGCAGTCAGGGATAATAAATCCGTCAACGTATTTCTTGAATCGGAAACGGTTTATCTGGGACAGGCGCACACAGGAATTGAACTTTGCAGGCCGGAAGATTTAGAGGGGTTAAATACCAATGAAAAACCCTCCGGCACTATTGTTATGAATGTCCCGAATCTGGAACAATTTACAAAAGGCCTTGAGAAATATTCCGTACTGAAGATTAAATACCGCTATTTTTACCGGCCTGTTTATGCTGTCAAAGGACAGGAACCTGCTTCAGTCAGTAACCGCACGGTTTCGCAAGCGGAAACTATGGGTATTATGAGCATTAATGAATTTTTTCTGGATGAATATGAGATAACCGGGAAAATTAATGTGCCTCCTCCCCCTCCGTCCCAGTTTGTTCAGGGGATACAACGCGCAGGCGATATACTGGGAGCTGTAGTACGGGGGACGGACAGGGCTATCGGCAGGCTATTGGGAATTGATGACGTTAATCCCCAGGGAGAAATGACGCTGAACGGTCAAAAATACCAGAAAGCCGCTCTTGGTGAGATAGCCAAGAATTCCGCGACATACACTGGCCCGGATTTACTGCTGACAAGCAGGGTAAAATTGAAGGGAGACAGAGGCGGTAATATCTGGGCTTTTCGTGAATCCGACGGCAACCTGGTTCAGACAATGAAATATACCGGTCATATTCCTTCCAGCATGAAAGAAATCAGGATTTACTACCGTCTGCTCAGCAGCGGGTCGTTTGAGATTGACGAATGGAAACAGGCTTCTATTTTTAACGATCAGTGGTGAGCCGGGTTATCCCTGGATGTCTACCAGAGACGCAGTGTTTACGCTGTTGAATGTCTTTCTGCCGCCGGCCGCGTAGGGATTGTTCCTTAATGTTGTAATTTCGGATCGAAGTTCCAGCATGCGTTTTGACAGCAGTTCCTTGTTTTTTGTTGAGCGGATGACAGCTTCGCTTTTAAGCCTGTCCAGAGAAGCTTTAATATCGGGAACATCGTCCTGGGCTGTTTTTTCATGAAGCGGGCCGTTTCCGGAAATCACCGTATAGTACATTTCCTCGAGAGGATCGATGACTTTCTGGATCGAGAAGATGTCTGCTACTATTTTTTCTTCGATTTCTACATAAGTCAGCAGATCTTCGGCGCTGCCGGATTCAATAGTATTCTGCTGTTTATCCAAAATATCCAGATAAGAACGAAACCTGTCCCGCTGTTGGGTCAACAGGGTCTTAAAACGCCGCAGAATTGCGACTCTTTGAGCAAGTTCCGCTGAGTCAATATCGGCTGCTGCCGCTGCTGTGGTCTCTTCAATAAAAATTTTCATTCTTCCCCCCATATCGCTCCGCGTTTTCTTCCGGAGCTTTTATTGATTTATCCGGCTATATTTAAACCGACTGCCTCGCGGTTAGCGGGTTCTGCGGCTTTTTTGGTTATCTCACTCCATACATTCCGCAGAGTCAGAAGCATATTCTTGACTGATATTACCCGTTTTTTGTCCTGGGCAATATTTGCCTCCAATAATTCCCTGTTAAACCATGTGTATAATGAGAACAGGTTTTTGGAAATATCTCCCCCCTGTTCAAAGTCCAGGGAAACCATTAATTCTGTAATGATTTCTTCGGCTTTCATTATCGACTTGCCGATTATCTCAATTCGGCCGGGGTCTTTATTTTCGGAATTGTTAAGTTCCAGCAGGTCCGCGGCAATTGTTAACTGCCTGATTGCCTCATCATACAACATTACAATAAGCTGTCCCTGACTAGCTGTCGTGATTCTGGTTTCTCTATATGTAGATGACGCGTTTTTATATGCCAAAATACTCCCCTCAACTTATTATCGGTTTTAAAAACCGTTTCTTGAGTTTTTTTCGCCGGTATTGTTTCTGTATATTCAGCCGCTGTTTTTTAATTGGCTTATTATAAAATATAATATAGAATATTAAACGATATGAAAAATAAATTTTTTAAAATAATACTGCCCGGCAGAACTTTTTTTCAGCGGTTTTTTATCACTTTGCAGCTTTACAGCGAAAACGGACTGGCAAATCATGCCGCCGCCTGCGCTTACGGATTTTTGCTTTCTATGGCTCCCATGCTGCTTTTAATTTTATTTTTCATGTTTATTGTTTTTGAGCCTTCTCCAAGGGTTATTTCAACTGTTGTAGGCTCCCTTCCTTTTTTGGATACCGTTTTTGACGAGCAATGGCTGAACAGCGATTTTTTTTCATTTTCCAATCCCGGTATTCCCGGGGTTATTTCGGTATTGAGTGTTTTTTGGGCGGCAAGGATTTTCGCTCTTTCCATACAAAGAGGGCTGAAATTTATTTTTCAATCGGAAAAAAGCAGAAATCCAGTTACAAATACCGTTATTACTCTTGCTATTGAAGCGAGCGTGATTATTTTTGCTGTAATAACCATTATCAGTTCGCAGACGGCAATGCGTTTATACAGACTGTTTGATTTTTTAGGCAATTCTCCCCTGCACATTATTACTACGCAAATCGGCGGCCGGATTTTTCTTGCCGCGATACTGGGCATTGTTTCGTTTTTGGCGTATATACTAATTCCTGTTAAATCACCGCGAAAAATTTCCGCGTTTCAGGGCGCTTTTGTATGCGCAGTCTGCTATTTTTGCGTTGCTTTGGGACTGGGTTTTTTCCTGAATATTTCGCGTATAAATTTTATATACGGTACGCTTGGAAATCTTATTGTTCTTTTAATTAATGTGTTTTTCTTTTTTTCATTTTTCTTTCTTGGAGCGCAGCTTGTTTTTGTTATAGATTCATTTGACGCGCTGCTCTTTACAAAATTAAGGCAGACTAAAATGATGGATGACGCGTATTCGGCGGCGAAGATTTCCGCAGGCGAAACGAAAAACGCTGTCCGGTTCAAACATCCGCAGCTGCTTCTCAAATTGTTATTTCCTTTTGAAGGGCACCTTAATAAATATCTGCGCCATTTCAGGAAAGACGAAGTAATTATTTCCCAGGGTGATAAGGTTGATGATATTTATTACCTTATTGAAGGTGAAGTGGAAGTATTTTTTTCGTTATCTGCTCAGGACATCGGCAGCAGCACAGGCATACTGAGCGCGGGTTCGTTCTTCGGCGAAATGGGTTATCTGCTGTCAGAAGAACGCTGCGCGACTGTTATGGCAAAAACCGATATTTATGTGTTTGCGCTTCCGCCCGGAATTTTTGAAGAAATTTTAAAACATGACACCAGTCTTGACAGGGACATTATTGAACATATGTCACGCAGGCTGAAGGATACTACTGAACAGATAATTTCATTAAAGACGGATAATTAACATGCGGCGTTCTTCGTTCAGGAAAGGCACTGTATAAGGTATCGTTTCCCAATTAATTTTTTCTTCGCTGTTCTTTATCAATCGCGCCGTTTCTTCTTCTGTTTTTTTCTGTTTTCCTTTATAGGCGGCAATTATTCCTCCGCGCGCGCATATTTTAAAAAGAACTGACAGTAATTTTGGTTCAAGAGGTTTAAAAGCGCGGAATGTCACAAGCGCGAAACGATCCGGTTTTGATTTTTCCAGTTCGCTTTCTTCTACTGTGACATTGGAAAGGTTAAGCGCCGCTTTTACATTCCATAAAAAACCTGCCCTGCGGCTCATGCGTTCAATAAGAGAAAACCGGCAATCAGGCAATGTAATTGCCAGCGGAATTCCGGGTAGTCCCGCTCCTGAGCCGGCATCGGCAATTTGCGCGGGATGCTTCGCCGCTCCTGCCGGATGCGCCGCACCTGCTGGATGCGCCTGTTCCAGCAAGCGGCTGATTATTCCCAAAGGCGCGACAGAGTCCAGAATGTGTTTAACTGCCAGCTCTTCTCTGTCTTTAACTCCTACAAGGCCGTATGCCGGGTTAAAAAGTTCGATTTCGTTCATATAGCGGGAAAGCAGATTAGTTATTTCTTCACAACGCGGGTTAATAATGCGGTCTATATGCGAATCACTTTCACGCAGTGCATTTATGCCTTCCTGTAACAGGGATTCTGCCGATTTCACTCTGTAATTATAACAAATAGCCGGATATAAAAACACCGTAGTTTCTGCACTTGGCTAAGGCTTAAAGAACCAATATACTGTTCCCATGAAGGTTTGGGTAAAATTATTAATTGGCGCTATTTTGGGAATGACAATCGGGTTCCTGCTGCCAGAAGAAAACGCGAATATTACCGCTGTTTTACAATGGCTGGAAAAACTGGCGATGGGAGTAGGACGTTACGCGGTTGTTCCCGTATTGCTCTTTTCGCTCATCATGGCTGTTTATGAACTCCGTTTGGATGATCAATTCTGGTACATGGTATTAAAAAATTTAATTGTAATAGTAATCGCTTCGGTTTTTGTTATTTCATTCGGTATTTTTGTAACAATGATTTTTTCACCGGCTCGAATTCCGATAGAAAAAGCGGAACAGCTTGAATTATTGAGCCTTGATACAGCCGCCAATATAATTGACATATTTCCATCCAATATGCTGAGCGTACTGACAAGCGGCGGAATATATCTTTTCCCGGTATTTGTGTTTGCGTTTTTCATTGGCATGGGGTTAAATTACGACCGAAATTTTGTTAAACCGGTAATTACCCTGATTGATTCTCTTTCGCGTATTTTCTTCCATGTCGCGTCTTTCTTTTCGGAAATTCTCGGATTTATTTTAATCGTGCTTTCCGCGTACTGGGCGGTTAATTTCAGCGAAATAATGCAGGCAAAAGTATATAAAGAATTGATAATTATGCTGGCTGTTTTCAGCGCTGTGCTGTGCTTCGGCATATTGCCCCTGTTCCTGTATTTTTTAAAACCGCGCGTTAACCCGTGGGTTGTTCTTTACGGCTCGCTGGGGCCTGCAATTACGGCGCTTGTCTCCAGAGATATTAATTTCAGCATTCCTGTAGTTCAGCGGCATTCAAAAGATAATTTCGGCATACGCAGGCGTTCCAGCGCTTTATCGCTGGCTTTATTTTCAACTTTCTGTAGATGCGGAAGCGCAATGGTAGCCGCCGCAGCGTTTATTGTTATTATAAAATCTTATACCTATATAAGGATAGAGACAGTTGATTTAATTTCCATTGGAATCCGCGCTCTTGTAATCTCGTTCCTTCTTGCCCGTCATCCCGGCGAAGGCGCCTATATCGCGTTAGCTGCGCTTTGCCTTGGTTACGGCGGCGGCGAATACCGCGCCGGATACCTGATCTTAAAACCAATGGCTTTTTACCTTGTTGCGATAGGCGCCTTTATTGACATTATGTTAACTTCATTCGGCACTTATGTAATAGCCAAGACAAACAATTTTATTCACGAAGAAAGAAGTCCCGGGCGTTTTATTTAGAGCGGACACTATTTAAATAAAAAAAAGGGGCTATCCAATCACGGACAGCCCCTTTGCAAAATAGTTCAGGATTTATATTTCAAAGTTCTTTTGATCGACAATTTGCGCTGTTTCCAGGTTCAATACCCTGATGTTAAGACGGCGTTCGCTCATATCACCAATTATCCAGCAGAGTACAATATACTGAGCGCCCAGTTGCTGGCCTATTGAAACGTATGAATCGTCGCTTACATTTCCGGACATCTGGTATTGCACTTCGGCATTTATTAAGGACTGATTCTGACGGTCAACCAGCTTTATGTTTTTTCCCGCCACAAGCTTTTCTTCTATCTTATTCATAGCGTTGTCGAGTAAACTGGTATGCGCTGTTTGTGTTTTCATCAGGATTATGGTCGTGCCGGCCGGCAGATTTGCGTTAATTGAATTGATTACGCCTTCAGTGGCTTTCTCAATAAGTCCGCCGGTATCGCTCATAAGCTCTGCCATTTCTGCCTCGGCAGACGCAGCGCTTTCGATAGCCTGTCTAAGGATGTTGGCGTTTGCTTTGGCGGCAGGGCTGCCAATATCATCATATTGCCGTATTGCTTCATCATACTGCCTGCCTTTCACCAGCTCTTTAGTCATCTTCATCCGGTCTTTTATCACTTTGTCGCTTGAGGTTTCATCCATCAGCTTCACGTTAGTGCTGACAATAGTAGGAATAATATCACGCGAAAAATTCCTCAGCTGCCTGTCAACTGCTCTTTTTGCGAGCGTTACTACATCAGTGAGGCCAGATGACTCGCTGCTTGTGGATGTTGCTGTATCCTGCTTGGTAACTACTCCGATTTCCATTTTTGTCCTTGAACTAACAACGCTGTATTGAAAATCCACAGTGACAGTGCGTGAATACGTGACAATAGTGCGGGTATTTCCGTCTTTATCCTTATATGATGTCTGCGTCCGATCATCCTTTGAATTGATGTTTCTGAGCGTGCCTGTAAATACGCCTTCCACATTGGGATCGTCAGGGCTTATTATGGTAAAATGTCCCGCTCCCTGAGTCATGATTTCCTGTTTTGTCTTGTCACTGAGATACTGCGCAATCTGCGAACCAGCGGAACCTCCGGCATGGTTTTCGAATGCTTTGATACCAAGACGCTGTATGCCGCTTGTATCTATTGTAGGCGATCTCACTGACTGGATAGGTACGTAAGTCGCGCACCCTGCCAGGCCTAGCCCGATCACCAGAACAACCATGATTATCGCCCTGATGACGATAATCCCTGTAAATTTTGTTCGATTCTTCATTAGAATCCTCCTCGTTGTAATCCATCCTTATTAAAATTTATGGATAAGTTTTTCGCCTAATAGGCAATAATGACTTTATTTTGATATTTATAACATTATTTGTCAATAACTGCTGTAAACAAAGAATATCTGTTTCATAGCAAAATGATCTTATTATTTTTATAATCTTATTATCCGGGAAGCTGTCAACACTTCCGCTCCGGTCTCTGTCATGAGGATGTCATGTTCAAGGCGGCAGCCGCCAAGAATGGGATCGTATAAGCCAGGCTCAATTGTAAAAACCATTCCCGGTTCCAGAACCCATTCGTTGCCGGCGCTGTTTCTGATAACCGGGTACTCGTGCTCCTGAAGACCGATGCCGTGGCCAAGTCCGTGGGGCATTTGCTTTTTTGAGCGCGCAAAGAAAGCGTCTGCAGCCGCGGCGATATTTTTGGCGGGAGTTCCGTTATGCGCCATTGAAATGGCGAGTTTTGAGGCTTTTTCCACAAGGCTCACAAGTTTTTCCTGCCTGGGATTTAAACCGCGGGTGAAGGTTAATGTAACATCCGTGCAATAACCTTCGTATTTGACGCCGAAGTCCAGAATGGAAAGTCCCTGGCTGCCGAAGGGAGCGCAGGTCCAGCCCGGAAAAGCATGTATGGCAAAACTGCGCTGAGGGCCTGCGGCCAATGTTCCAAAACTGGCGCCTTCGCAGCCGCGTTTGCGGGATTCTACTTCTATAAGAAGCGCCGCATCCGCTTCAGTTTTTATTTTCTCCGCGCGTATATTTTTTTCAAGCAAGTCAATCAGCTCGTTTGTGATTGAAACCGCTTTTCTTAAAATTTCAATTTCTTCTTTGTCTTTAACAGCCCGGTATTTTCCAATTTCGGCGCCTGCTCCGTTTTCCCGGCAGAGTATGTCGTAATCTGTGAGCTCTCCGACATAATCAAGAAAAACAGGATATGGCGTAACAGAGGGAATTTCGATTTTTGATCCCGGCGGGATGCCGAATTTTTGCGCTACTGCCGCGATTGCTTTTTTCGGCTGACGGTCGAAATCATTGTAAGCTGCCAGAAATACCGGCGCTCTTGTGTATAATTTGGCAAGATTTAAATCCCATGCGACAAGCACCGCCTGTCCCGGCGCGTTTTTTCCTGTCACAGCCTGGCCGGCTTTTTCCTGATTGTTTAAAGAGATAAAAAGCAGAGCGTCCGAAGGATGGCCTGTGAGCCAGCGGATATTGCTATCCCTTCTTGATTCACAGTCTTCCAGCATCACAAGAGAGACGCCTTCCGCCGCCATCCATTCCCAAATTTTTTTCAGCCGTATTTCCATGGTGGCAGAGTACTCCATTACGCATCTCCTTTTAATGTAATCGGTTTAAATTCAGATTATTTGGAAATATATCAGCGTTTTTCTTTTACCTTTTCTTTCTCTTTTGTGATTTTTGTTTCCAGTTTATCTATCATGTTGTCTATTGCTTTGGTCAGATCAAAGTCTGATTCTTTGACATGAACAGAGACGCCCCACCGGAAGTTTACAGTGGCTTCAGCGTCAAAATCTTTTTCCTTTTTTATGGTGATTAGCAGATCAACGATCATGTTCTCGGCATTGTGAATTCTCTCAATTTTCCTGTTAAGATATTCCTTCGCGTCCTCATGCAATGTGAAATGTACCGCTTTAATCTCTGTGTTCATCTTTGAACCTCCATAATATTTTTCCCGAATATTACCGGGTATCGCTCTTTGAGCGTTTAATTTTTAACTGCCGCTCTCCTGGTATAGGAAGAGCCCATATCCAGTTCTTTTCTGTATTTTGCCACAGTTCGGCGGGCCAGCGCAATTCCCCTTGCGCCCAACAACCCGGAAATTTCCTGATCTGAAAGCAGCCGGTTTTCTGAGGCTATTATTTCCTTAATTATCTCTTTTACGCTCTCCTTTGAAAATCTGGAACCGCCTGATCCTGTTCCGCTTATGGAATTGGTGAAAAAATACCGGATTTCATATATACCCCATTCTGTCTGCATATACTTGCCGTTTGCGGTGCGTGATACAGTTGTTTCGTGTACGTCAATTTCCCTGGCGATATCTCCCAGCGTAAGGGGAGCAAGGTGTTTTGGCCCGTTTATAAAAAATGAACGCTGGAATTCCAGGATCGCCGCTGTTACCCGGATAAGCGTTTTATTGCGCTGATTCAAATGATTGATAAAAAGACGCGCTTCCCTGATGTTGCTTCTCGCGAAATCGCGCGCGTCTGCGTTTGCCGGCAGCGGTGATTTTTCCTCCGAATCGCCGAGTTCCCTGAAGAAACTGTTAATGCCAAGAACGGGAAACGCTTCGTCATTCAGATTGATGGTAAACTCATCTTTATCCCTTACTACCCGTATGTCAGGAACTACGTAACGAATTTCGGCGGGAGCGAAGGCGCGGCCCGGGAAAGGCGAAAATTTTTTTAAATAATCGCAGAGGAATTGCGCTTCTTCTTCGTCTATGCCGGTTTTTTTTGCGAGAGCACAATATTTCCCGCGTTCCAGAAGTTCCAGATTGTCCAATATTTTTTCGATGCCGGCATCCATTACTTCGCCGGCGTCAGGCATCAGTCCTATTTGAATCAAAAGCGATTCGCGGTAACCGCTTGCGCAGGTGCCGGCCGGTTCCAGAGCGCGGACTAATTGCATCGCTTCCTGCAGTCTTGAAGGGATGACAGGGAAAAGCGATTCTGGTTTTTCTTTATGGAAACCGTCATCATCAAGATTTTGAATTAGCACTTCGGCGACAGCGCGCAGCTCATCATCCGCGCTTTCAAGCTGCAATTGCCACAGCAGGTGTTCCTGAAGGGTTTCCGGCCGTGAAAGCGCGCCTTCTATGAAGCGCCGGTGCTCTTCAGAAGCCTGCTCGCCGCCTCTTCTTCCGGGATCGGACGTTGATTCAAAATATTCGTATTCATCGGCAGAGGCGCCTGAGCTGTGATTTTCCGTATCGTCCAGGGGGACTGTGCTTTTATCTTCAACAAGTTCCAGCGCCGGATTGCGATCAAGCTCCAGTTCAATTCTTTCGCGCAGATCCGCGATTGGCAGTTCCATCAATTTTATCGACTGAAGGAACTGCGGGTTTATTCTTAAACGCTGTTCCTGGACATATGACTGGCGCTGAATCTGCATGATATTATTGTAAACCCGTATGGGTGATTTATCAATTATAAAAATTTATGGCCGGATATTAAATATATTTCCTCAGTTTTTCGAAAACTGTAAAAATATCAATTGGTTTTCCGATATAATCATCCATGCCTGCCGCAAGGCAATTGTCAATATCCTCCCTAAGTACGTTAGCCGTCATTGCAATAATGGGTATGCGTCCCGGAATGGAATTTTTATTCTGACGTCTGGATTCGTAATTTCTGATTTTCCGCGCTGTTTCAAAGCCGTCCATTTCCGGCGTCTGCATATCCATAAATATCAGGTCGTAGGAACTGTAATCCCCGGTTATTTTTTCCAGAGCCTGCCGCCCGTCTTGTGCCGTGTCGATAACAAGACCGGTGCCGTCAAGCAGCGAAACCAGTATTTCGCGGTTTATTTCCAGGTCTTCCGCGAGAAGTATTTTTTTCCCTGTTAACAGGTAATCTTTGTCTTTTGCGTAAATTTCATCTTTGTTCAAAAACCTGATGCCTGTGTCTTTGTTTGTGCGAACCAGTTTAACCGTAAAAATAAAACGCGAACCTTCGCCATGCTTTGATTCTACGGCGATAGTCCCGCCCATTAATTCAATAATTCGTTTGGATACTGAAAGACCGAGTCCCGTGCCCGCGAATTTCCTGGCAGCGCCGCTTTCCGTCTGTTCAAACATGCGGAATATTCTCTCCTGCTGCTGCGCGGATATTCCCGTTCCGCTGTCAGCCACTATAAAACGCACATCGCATATATTGTTGGTTTCCTTTAGCAGGGAAACCATAAGGCTGATTTCACCGTCTTCCGGAGTGGATTTTACCGCATTGGTCAAAAGATTGGTAATTATCTGTGTCAGCCGCTGATCGTCTCCCAAACAGAAGAATGGCACGTTATCATCAACATGAATTGTAAACCTGTGCCGTTTTTCTTCCATGAAAAAATGCACAAAAGAAACCGATTTCTGCAATAAATTTTTTAATTCAAATTCCGAGCTGTTCAGCGTCAGGTTGTTCGTTTCAATCATGGATATGTCAAGAACATCGTTAATTATCCCCAACAGATGCGTCGAGGCTTTCCCTATTTTGTTAAGCGAATAATTTTTTCTTTCGATATCTGCCGAGTTTTTGCCAATCGCTGTCATACCTGTTATCGCGTTTATGGGCGCGCGCATTTCATGACTTATATTGGCTAAAAATTCTCCTTTGGCGCGGTTTGCCTGTTCGGCCCTGTTTTTCGCGTTGACCAATTCCGCCTGCAAAGCGCGTATTTCCGTTAAATCCATCGCGATGGAGGCGATAATTTCGTCTTTCATGATAAAACTGGTTATATCCAGTGTTCTTTTTCTGCCGTCTTTGCATTTTAGGATGCTTTCATAGCGCGCCATGCCGCTCTGTTTTATTTTTGGAAAAGAAATATCTCTGATAAAACATATCGTCAGGCTGTCAAATAAAAGATTAAATCCGCCTTTCTTTATTTCCGCTTTGGAATAGCCGCAAACCGCTGATAAAGCGCGGTTCGCGTAAACCAGGTTTCCGTTTGAGTCCGAATAGAAAATGATGTGCGGAGAATTTTCCACAATAGATGTGCGGCGTCCCATCGCTTCCCGTTCGAAAACGCCCGATAAAATGTTTGCGCAAAGCATCGCAAGATTTATATCGCTTTCAGTCCATTTTTTGTTATTGTTGTTATTCGCAAAATCAATGACCGCGCATATCTTTCCCTTGATATATACCGGCGTAGTTATAAAACTGTTAAAGTTTACCCTGTAAGGCGCCATTAAGTCCCTGTATGTCAGGTTATTGGAAGACATATGCGAATCCGCCGGACTGCCGGCGTTAATGCTTCTTACAGCGGAAAGCATCGGTTCATGCAGGGTTATTGTGCTTTTTATCCGTGATGCGAGTTTTAGATCGGGATTTGCCCATTCATTGCGGCAGGTTAAGGTTACTCCGTCATCTCCCAGTTTGAAAAAAAGCACCTGCTGCAAATTCATGAAATTGCCTGTCATTTTTAATGTTTCCGTTATTAATGTATCGGTGTCAATGTCAGACAAAAAACTTCTGGAGATTTTCGCAATCAGAATCTGCTGACTCATCTGCTTTTCGGAAAGATTTGCGCGTTTCATTATTACTCTGTTGGAAAATACAATAATGCACACAAATGCCGCGATGCCTGCTAACGAGGTTATTATAATCCGGATATTCATGTTCAGTCTGCTTTTGAGAGCAGGGCGTTTATCAACGCCTGTGAGCAGCGTCCCGTTGATTGTGGCGCTGTCATCGTTCAGTAATGCCGGCGTTTCGTATCCTGTTTGTTCCTTTGGTACGGCATGCGCGCTGCGGGTAAGCTCATTGATAATGGCGTTTATCTGGCGCTGCGTTATGTAAAAAACAACTCCCATTGTAAGAATGAAAATTAATCCCAAAAAAAAATATACATTTTTCCGCGATATTTTAAATGTCATGTGTTTTTCCTGTCATGGATCCCCTCTCGCGCCCATTATATACGAAAGTAAAAAAATAGGCTATCTTTCGATTTATGAATTATTATTACGAAAGATTAAAAAAACTTGGACTTGAAATTCCGTCCATACTGCTGCCGAAAGCCGCGCGCGAATCTGCGGAATTAAAAAAATGGCCTGTGATAGCCTGCGATCAATTTACGCAGGATCGCGGCTTTTGGGAAAAAGTCAAAACAGGAACCGCGGGAACGCCGTCATCTTTGAATTTGATTTTTCCGGAAGCGTATCTGTCTGACGCGGGCGCGTCCGGCAGAATTGCGGACATTCATTTGACTATGAAGCGATACCTTGCCGAAGGCGTCTTTGATGAGCCGAAAAAAGGATTCTTTTATATTGAAAGAGATACGCCTTACAATAAAAAGCGCCGCGGTCTAATCGCTGCGGTAGATCTTGATCAATACGACTGGCATTCAGGAACCAGGCCGCTAATACGAAGTACAGAAGGAACTGTCGCTGACAGGCTGCCTCCAAGAATGGATATCCGCCGCGGCGCGCCGCTGGAACTTCCCCACATTTTGCTGCTCATTGATGACGATACAGACAATCTGCTGCCTTCCCTCGGCAGGATCGCTGAAAAAACCGCTCCTGTTTACAGTACGCAGTTAATGATGGACTGCGGCAGCGTGACAGGATGGTTTCTGGATACTGAAGCCGGCGGACAATCAGATGAAATTCTGTCTTTAATTGCCCTGGAGCTTCAGCGCCTTTGCGATCGTTCCTGCGGACGTTATACCGAAGACGCGGAGGCTTTATATACCGGGAGCCCTCCTTTCCTGTACGCGGCCGGAGACGGCAATCATTCGCTGGCTGCGGCAAAGGGCATCTGGCAGGAATACAGGGAACTGCACGGAGGGGCTGGCGCGCAGCATCCCTGCCGTTACGCGCTTGTTGAGATAGAAAACATCTATGACCCAGCGATTCAATTTGAGCCAATTCACCGTCTTGTCTTTGATTTCAGTCCGGATGAAATTATATCGGTTCTGTCAGGCTTGCCTGGTTTTTCCTGCCGTTCTGCCGGAAGCGCGGAAGAACTTTCAAAGGCAGTCTGCGGCGGCCGTTACGGAGATGGTCAGCAAAAAGGCGTACCGGGAAACATTTTCGGCGTCATTTCGCGGGAACGTTATGCGCTAGTTGAAACTTCCGCGGGCGGGATAGCCACTGCCTGTTTGCAGCCGCTTTTGGACAGTCTTGTGTCAGAAAAAAGCGGCTTGATAGATTATATTCACGATGAAGAAGAGTTGTTCCGTCTTGCGTTAAATTCGGGCGGCAGAAAAGCCGCGGGTATTCTTCTGCCTCCTGTTCATAAAGCGGGCTTGTTTGAAACCGTAGCCCGTTACGGCCCTCTGCCGAGAAAAAGTTTTTCCATGGGACATTCCTGCGAAAAGAGATTTTACCTGGAGAGCAGGGCATTGTTCTAGTTGAATGACGCCTGACCTGCCTCTGTTCCGGTATCTTCACTTGCCGGAAGCGGAGGATCTTCCCTGTAGATTAAAGCGACGGTTTCCAGCGCCGCGCGATGCCTGAGTTTTACTACAAGAATCTGCTCCTGGGGATAATATACCCAGCCTGAAGAATCGTAACGTTCAAACTGACTGTCTGTTCTCCAATCCTGGCCATGAAGCTGGATTTTCACAAACGGCCTTACCCCCCGGATTATCATATAATGCGCCATATTCGTCCGGAAAGAGACATTTACATTCAAATTGCCTTCCGCTGTAGATAATACTCTGACAGAAGGAGATACAGTCCATACCCACATTCCGTTATCTGAAAGCAACGTAGCCCTGTGAAAATATTCGCCGGGATTGATAAAATTGAATAATCTTCCTGAACCAGGCCCTCTGCTGCCAAGAGCCGATATGACAAGCGAACGGCCAATCTGCGCCCATTCGGTTTCTCCGGATATTTGCGCCCAATCCGTGAGCGCCTTTCCAAGCCTGAGATTGTATATTTGACTGTTTGCTTCGTCCATGTCTTCGGAAAAATGAGCGTAAATATAATTCCTTTCATTGTCTTTATTCAGAATTTGCGAAACAAGCAGAAGTATCGGCTCAATTAGCGGTTCGACAGGATTATCGGAAGACGGCCGCCACCTGCTGTAATATACGTGTGTTTCCAGGAGGCCCGGGCAGTGATACGGTGTTAGCTGCTCAGGATTAAAATTATGTAATATATCAATTACGTCATTCACAAGGGCAATGTAGTTCCGCGGCAGAAGAAAATCCAGAATATTTTCCTGATTAAAAATGTCCGGGGATCTTTCTCTTGCCAAATTTGTTATTAAATTATTTTTCGATCTTTCATCTGCGGTGAATGAACGGTAAGCCGTTGTCATTCCGCCGACAAATCCTGAAGATCTGTGCGTATGCTGGGAACTGTTCAGAAAACCGCGCGGTACGGACGCGACCGCTCTTGTGTAATTTCCCTGCCGCATTGCCTCGCTACAGTACGCGGATATATCATCATCGTTGTTCAGGGATGATGAGTTTTGAGTCCAGTACGCGTAACTGGAGCCAATCCAGTCTGAAACGACGCTGTTGTAATTCGCCGCCTGTTCAATGATAAAATCGGACGGGTTAAAAACAGGCTCATTCTCCCGTGACCGGTAAGAGACAAATTTATTTGCGGCGGAAAGAATCAGTTTTCCGTTGTCAAGTTCCTGGCCTGAACCGCTGAACTGGAAACGCGCTCCGTTGTATAAAATCGCAAGGCTGTCATCTTCGTTGACTATGGAAGAACGGTTAAGCCTTATCGGTATCACAGCTTCGGTAATGTTATCTGCAAACTCCGCGCTTATATGCAGTTCCGGCCCTCTTGAAGATTCAAACGAGCTGAAAAGCAGCGTGGTTCCGCCCGGAAATTCAAAACCGGCTGAACTGTCTTCCAGCGTCATTAACCGGGGATTTAGCTGTAATTGAACGCCTTCGCTGCCGGTTAATACCAGTCCCCTGGTTCCGTCCTGCCTCAGGTTGAATTCAAGGCCGCCGTAGCTGATTTTTATGCCGCCCGTTATGCCGCGGCTTTTACGCTGAACCTGCTCTTCGGTTTCTTCTGTTTCAATTAACGATGCCTGAAGCGGAGTCGAATCCATTAAGTAGTGTCCTTTTATTGTCATTTCGCCAGTCATCAGGGTAAAATCTCCCTTATCTGAAAATTGAATGATGACAAGAGCGAAAAACACCGCAATGTAAACGAGAGAAAGAATAACTATCCTTGACGCCAATGGTTTATTCATCGCAATAGTTCCCTTTTCCGGCCGGCTTTTTCCCGAATATTCATTTGCTTGTCTGCTGTGCAACTTGCCGGTTTATCAATAATTGTATAATATCATACTAACATGATAATGTGTAAATATGGAAGCCTGACTGCCGAAGCCAATATTTTCAGTTCAGGTAAAAGCGGGTTTTCCCCGCGTATTTTCGCGATACTAATTCTGGTTTACGGATTTATTTTTCCCCTTAACGCGCAGGAAAACGAACTGGAATCCGTTTTGATCGATATTGCTTTAAAGCTTACAGAAAGGAATTTTTCCGCCGCTTTGGAGCAATTTGACAGGTTGAATCCTGATGAAGCCGAAAAAACGGAAATTCTTGTTATGAAGGCGGGTATTTATAATTCAGCGGGCAAAACCGCCGACGCAAGGAAAATAGCCAACAGCGTTATTTCCGCGAATCCTGAAAATACAGACGCGCTGATGATACTTGCAGACGCGGCCGCCCGCGAAAATAAAACGAGGGAAAGACGGCTTGTTCTGGAAAGGGTAATCAAGGCGGATCCAAACAATGCCAGGGCGCTTGTAGATCTGGGCAACATAAACCTTGGAAGTCGCAGCCTTAAAGCGGCCGGCGTTTATTTTGACAGGGCTCTCGCCGCGGATCCTTCCAGCGGCGAAGCAATAATCGGACGCGCAACTGTGCACCGGTATAGTAATGAGCCTAAGAAAGCTGAACAGCTTCTTAACCGCGCGATTAGGGAATATCCTCAATGGGCGGCTCCAAGGCATGAGAGGGCAAGACTCTACAAAAGCGCGGGTTTCTACAATGACGCGCTGTCTGATATTAACGCCGCAATAAATCTGGAACCTGATAATTACTGGGTTATGGTAGATCGGGGCCTCATTCTTATGGATATTAACCGTAAAGATGAAGCGCTTAAGGATTTTTCCCGCGCTGTCGATATTAATCCTGATAATTTTATCGCGTATGTATATACCGCGGGCATTAAAAATGAATCCGGCGATTACGAAGGCGCAGAGCGTGATTTTTTAAAGCTGACAAAGCTGAAACCTGAATATTACTTCGCGTTTGAAGGACTTGGAATGATAAGGATGAAGGATAAAAAATGGGCGCTGGCAAGAGATTCATTCCTGGAAGCCTATAAACAGGCGCCAAAGGAATATTCATACGCGCTGCTTGCCGCGGTAAACTGGATGCGCGCCGGCAGGCAGAGCGATCCAAAACAGTTTCTTGCGCAGGTTTTAAAAACGGCTCCTAGAGACTCTTTGGAATATTCAATGCTCAAGCTCTTCCATGATCTTGGCGGCGATATGGAAGTAGTAAAAAAAATTGAAAGCGAAAAAAACATTTATAAAAAAGCCTGCATGACTTTTTATCTTGCTTCGTATTACGACATCAGGGGAAACAAATCGTTAGCTGACAGATATTACATGATTGTTCAGGAACTTGACGCTGTCGCGACCATCGAATGGCGCATTAACGAATGGATACTGAAAGAACGCGGGCTTGGCCTGAGGTTGAACGATGAGCGCAAATAATCTGACAATTACGCTGGGCGGCAGGGAAATCAGGCTGATTGGAACTGCCCATGTGTCGCGTGAAAGCATAGAAGAAGTTAAAAATGTTATATGCGAAGAAAAGCCTGATATAGTCTGCGTTGAGCTTGATCAGGGAAGGTATAATTCCATAATTCAGAACGATAATTGGGAAAAGCTGGATTTATCGAAAGTATTCAGGGAAGGAAAAGGATTTTTGCTGATTGCGAATTTGGTTCTGGGAAGTTTCCAGCGCCGGCTCGGCAATGATCTGGGAGTAAAACCAGGCGAGGAAATGAAAGCCGCTTTGGAGACAGCCAGGGATTTGGGAATTAAGCACAGCCTGTGCGACCGTGAGGTGCAAACTACTCTGCGCCGGGCCTGGGCGCGCTGCGGCTTATGGAGCAAAACAAAACTGCTTTCCGCGCTTTTGGCGTCCGCCTTTACAAATGAGAAACTGACCGAGCAGGAAATAGAAAACCTTAAAAACAGGAACGAACTTGACGGCATGATGAGCGAACTTGCGGAGTACCTGCCAGGCGTCAAGGCGACTTTGATTGATGAGCGCGACCGTTATCTTGCCGCGAAAATCTGGACATCGGCCGTCCCGCGCGCGGAACAGGAAGAAAATCTGAAAATTATCGCGGTGGTCGGCGCGGGGCATATGCAGGGAATAAAATCTCATCTTGAAAAACTGTGCAGCGGCGCTTGCGCAGCCGATGTAAGGGAACTTGATTTAATCCCTCCGCCCGGGTTTTTGTCCAAAGCGGCAGGTTTTATTATACCCGCCGCCATTGTTATTTTAATCGGCGCGGGGTTTATCAGTTCCGGGGTTGATGTCGGAGTGTCCATGCTTCTTCGCTGGGTATTGTGGAACGGCTCCCTTGCCGCCCTTGGAACATTAATCGCTTTGGGGCATCCGCTTGCAATACTTGTTTCTTTCCTTGGTGCGCCCATTGCCACTTTAAATCCTTTTATCGGAGTCGGGATTTTTTCGGGGCTTGTTCAGGTTCTGTTCCGCAAACCGCGCGTCGCCGATGTTCAGAATATTTCTGAAGACGCGACAAGCGTTAAAGGCGTTTACCGCAACAGAATAACAAGGGCGCTGCTTGTATTTTTTCTGTCCAGCATTGGAGGAGCCATCGGCAATTTTGTTTCATTCCCCGCGATAGCCAGACTCCTTGGCGGGCATTAAAAACGCCGCGTTACATGTCGGGCAGTTCCGCCTTCTGCCCTGTGATCCTGTTTATCTGATCGTTTAATTTTTCCGCGCCTTTTGCCGAATCGTTGAATTTGCCAAGGGCGTTATTAATATGTTTTCCTACAAGGCTGTACTCCGCAAAGAATTTTCCGAACTTGTCCTGAACCTGCGAAAGTTCTCCAAGAATGGTTTTGGCTTCCTGTTCAATTTTAAGCCCCTTAAGGCCGAAAACCAGCGCCATCAGGTAGGCGTAAAAACTGTTAGGTGAAACTGGAATCACGTGCTTTGACATTGCGTAATTGATAAGTTCGTAGTCTTTGTTGGTAAGCGAATCGTTTATTATGGTCTCGTAAAAAACATTCTCCGCGGGAATATACATAATGGCGAAATCGTAGGTTCCCTCGGCTGTGTTAATGTACTTTGCGGAAATTTCATCAATTCGTTTTTTTACGCTTGTTATGAATTCCTTTTTAAACGCTTTTTTGTTTTCTTCATTGTCGGAGGTTACAAGCCTTTGGAAACTTTCGAGAGGGAACTTTGAGTCAACGGGAACAATGTTTCCGCCAAGCCTGATTACCGCGTCTACCTGCGTGCCGTTTTTAAAACTGTGCTTCATTTCGTAATTGGCGGCTGGGAAAATCTGCTTGAGCAGATCTTCAAGGAGGTACTCCCCAAGGTTTCCGCGGAGTTTTGGCGCCTGTAGAATATTCTGCAGACTGGAAATGTCCTTTCCTATATCCTGGATATTTTTCGCTGCCGTTTCCAGAGTTCCCAGTTTATTGTGAATGTCGCCTATTATCTGATTCGAGCCTGAAAGCTGCTTTGTTATGCTGTTTTGGGCATCGTTAAGCCTCTGATTCATTATACTGCTCATCTGCTGCAGCTGGTTGTTCAGAACATTCTGGGTATCCGTTAAAAGTTTCTGCTGGGATGTTAAAGATGTCTGCTGGCTTTCAAGCTGCTTTGTTTTAAGCTCGGTAAGCTCGTTTTTTAGATCCAGCATCCGCGCATCCAGCAGATGCGACGCTGTATTATCCGCGGTTTTATTCGAGTAGAGTTTTACGAGAATAAGCACCACAAGCAAAAATAAAACCGCGAAAGCGGCGACTGTAAGAATGTCCATCAGGTCTCTCCTGCGCTATTTTTTTTCTGGTTTATTTATACCATATTCATCAGTAAGAATCTTCATTTATTTTCCTTTATTACTTTACATACGTCAAGTAGTATTTCCTGTTTGTAAAACTGCACAAGAGATTCACCACGAACAGGTCCTAACGGCACGAACTTTTACTATGATATATTACCGAAATTCCTGAGAAATCCCGGTTTTCTGACAGAAAATTCATGGGAATTAAGTTAGGAATCATTTTACAGGTTCGGTATTGTTCGGTTTTGTTAGTGGTTTAAAATTTATCTTAAAGTAAGCTCTATTTTCCCCTTAAACTGCGCCGGTTTTTGAATAAATGCATGATGGCGGTGATCATTTTCCGGTCTTCTTCGTTTAAAAGTTTGAAATTCTGGACAAGAGAGCGGATTTCCGGCCCCAAAGAGGATTTTTCCTGGCTTTTTTCTTCCCCTGTAACGAGATATTCAACAGAAACGCCCAAAGCGCGGGCGATTTTTACGGCGACATCTGCTGTTGGCATGCGTTCTCTTACATTTAAGTAATTATCCAGCGTGTGTCTGCTTATCCCTGTAACAACAGCCAATTCTTTAACCATCATATCCTGATAAGCAAGTTCGGATTTCAAATTTTCTCTAAATCCCATAAAAAAATCATACGCTAAACAGCATAATTCATAGTTGACAATCATTCATATAAGCTGTATATTGTTTTTGTTATTATGCCACTCGGCTTTTTTTATTTAATCATCTGGCACAATAGCATAAGGGGAAAAGTAAAGGAGATTTTATGAAAAAGGCTATTTTTTGTTTATTTTCATTATTTATCTGTGCGGGACTTTTTGCTCAACAGCCTGTAGTGGCTGTCGCGCCTTTTGACATTATTGGTAATGCTGTAACTGCCGAAGAAGCGAGCATGATTAACGACGTTTTTTTTGTCAGATTGGGTAATACCAGAAAAGTGGGACTTGTGAATCGCAATTTAGTTGATCGGATATTAAGGGAACATCAATTTCAGGCTGGAGATTGGTCAAATGATAATAAAACAGCAGAACTTGCAAGGGCATTAAATGCAGACTGGATAGTACAGGGTAATATCCGTAAATCCAGTAATCAACTGCTTATTATAGTTCAATTTTATGACATAAAAACTTTCAAATTCGAGGGTGGAACGGATATTCGTATTGCCAATGCGGATGCAGCTTATGACAATATGAATCCACTGGTTGACAGTTTGATACAAACAATAGCATCTAATCCAGCAAGTACAGGACAAAGACAAACTGGGAATACTGGTGCTTCTGCTTATCATGGAACATGGTTAGGAAGAAGTGGAAATTCTACAGGTACATTTATTATTGAAGCAAATAAAATTACTTTTAGAACAAATGATAGTTATTATTTTGTAATTTCTAACTGCACTTGGACGGCTACAAACAATATAATTGCTGATACACTTAATGATTTTCCGAATGGATTTAAAGTTTCTGGTGTAGTTACAGATATTCACTCTGGTTGGTCTTCTGTAACTAACCATTTAATGCCTATATATTTCTTCATTAATAAAAATGACAGAAATATAATTATTTTTAATGACTCACCAAATAATAACAGCGAAATACAAAGAGGGTATTTTTGGGGAAATCAATTTAGAAAGGTACAATGAGGTTGATATGAAAATAAATGTTATTTTTTATTTTCTTGCTATATTTAACATTACCACCATCCACGCAACTCAAAACTTTATCGGATCATGGACAGCAACAGTAGAATATAATCGTTCATTCGACACATACAAAATAAATCTTTCAGATAACGGACGCTGCACTGTAAAAGTCAGTAATGATAACACCGAGCAAGAAACAAATGGAAATTGGTCTTTTGACGGAACTTTTTTCCGGTTAAACGCTACATTCAGAAACGCGAAACTGACTCATCTGCCGAGTATTCAGTGGGCAAGCGTTGTCAATTTCGCTTCAGATAATAATTCGTTTAATATTCAGGACAGAACGTCAACTAACGGGATAAGGGCGCGTATTACATTTTTCAGGACCGATGACAGTTTTGATTTTAGCTATAATGACAAGGCAATTGCTCAGATTTTTAATGATTTTACCAGAAACATTCCTTCGCGTTCCCGTTTGGCTGTTGTAGGAATTACAGCCGCCAATTCCAATGAAGCTGTCTTTTATGTTAATGAACTGACGATACAGTTTGTTAATTCAGGAAGATACACGGTTGTTGAAAGAAACGATGTTGACAAGGTACTGACTGAACAGAATTTTCAAATGTCAGGCAATGTGGATGACGATACCTTTGTCTCCATCGGCAAATTCATTGGAGCGTCGGTAGTTGTAACGGGAAGCATATCAGGGACAGGTTCGCAAAAACGCCTTGTGATCAAGGCCAT
>JAIRQN010000022.1 GCA_031256445.1 Treponema sp.
TTGGCATTACAGACAGGTTATAGAACATCAGAGGATATCGGTTATAAAAAACACGGTATAGGGAAAAAGGGATTTTTCAGTTTCTTAAAAAAGTGATATATATGGAAAAAATAGCCCAACGCGAACTTGTTAGAAAGAATTATACGCCTATTATTATTCCGCTTACTGTATTAAATATCATACATAGTAAATATTACCTATATCATGACCGGGGAAATCCATGATAATCTTGATAAGATTAGTAAAAATTATGGGTTTTACTGCTATCTTATAGTAGGAATTTCCCATAGGTTAAATGCTTATAATATTGCCATAAAAAATGGTATAATTGTCATATAATTTCAAAAGAAATAGGGAATAATACCTATATTAAAATTAGGTGAATTGCCTTATCCCAAAAATTGGTAAAACCCTGTATATTTCTGTAAAGGGAAAACGTCCCTTTAAATCCGGCTCCCGTACGGGAGGCGAACACCCTTAGGAGGAAAGAAAATGAAGAAGTATGCGTGGATAATAACGCTATTAGCGGCGTTATCTTTAGCGATTTTCGGAATCGGCTGCGATAACGGCTCAAGCGACCCCACCCCGACACCGACGCCGACACCGCCAAGCGGAGATTTGGAAATAACAGACGCCGCGGAGATTGGCGCACTGTTGTCAGCTACAGGATGGAACAGCAACCCGGGAGAAGGTGTTTCTACTGACGAAAATGTGGCGATTTTTAATATACCTGCCGGCGGAAGCACCGACAATCAGGGGTTTAAACTTGATTTCCCGGCCGGCGCTACAGGCTACCTGTCACTGGAAGTAACCTTTAAAGTCGTTGAAGTAACATCGCTTGTAGAAGGCAGGAACGCGAAGATAGGGTTTAAATCCTCAATTTCGCCCACAGAAGACGTAACCCCATATCCGGAACACGAGCTTGTTTTCGGGACAATGGAAACGGCCCTGGGTGTGGAACTTACCCAGACGTTCTCTCTTTTCCAGCCCAATAAACTGCCCAACAACGCGGTATGGTTTTCCCAAAACCAGTACGGTTCGGGAGCGGCGGCAGGATCGACAACTAACGGAGCCGCAGTAAGCTACAAACTTGAAATTACCAAGGTTAAATTCGTAGGCGGCGAAGCGGAAGTATGCTGCGAAGACTGCGATGAAGAATGCGAAGCCTGCGCCGAAGGCTTATGCACAGGCAACTGTTACGCGGAAGGCGATGAAGACGGCGATCTTACCGGAAAATGCTGCGTACCGGCGGAATTCATAATCGACTGGACAGTATTTAACGCCCAGACAGGCTTGGATAAGACTGTATTAGGTTTTGAAGGCAACTGGGGCGGCACGGAAGGGAACACAACCTTTAATGACGAAGGAAAATTCATTACAATTAACAGGACATTCACAGCGGAAGGCGCGTCCGGAAATTCGGCCCTGTTCAGCATCGCGCTTCCTGCGGGCACAGCCGCGGACGATGTTGTCGTGATTAAATACATCGTTGTCGCTGAAAAAGGCGAACCGAAGTTAATTCTTAAGAAGAACGCCAGCGGCACAGACCTTATGGCGAATGAATCGTCATGGATAACGCCGACCATATATCCTACGCTTCAGGAAGAAACAATAGCATTCCTAGCGCTGGATATGAGCAAAGTTGCCGATTTCGCGGGATTAACAAAACTTTCCTTCCAGGACAACGGCGGGAACAACGTTAAGTACAACATCAAGATTATCGGCGTGACAAAAGAAAAATTGGCCGGCTTTAATCTTGTAATGGCGGTTGACACAACGACTACGTTAAACTCCACATTCTCAAACGGCCAGCCGGTGACAACATTGGAAGGCGGAGCTTTGAAGTTTGCATTTAACCAGTCGTCAGGCAACACGCAGATGGGCATTATAGCTCTTACCCCGGCACAGGACGCGCTTCTTAACGCGGTTTTCAAAACCGGCGGGTATTTGAAAGTAACCGTAACAGGGACGTCATCAGCCGCCGCTACATTCCGCAGCTGCTTCGGCAACCCGACAGCAGGCGCTAACTGGAACGGCACAAGCTGGATCGGCGCTGAAGGCGCATGGACCGGTATAGCCGGAGCGATCAGGGACGTAACATTCAACGCAAGCCAAATGAACAGCATTATGAACGCTGACAACCCCGGAAGCCGCGCTTCGCACTTAATAATCCAGCAGAGGAACACAACGGCAAGCGATGTTACGGTATCTTCCGTACTTGTTACCATAGCTCCTCCCAATACGCCGCTGGAACCAATCGCGGCAACGCTCAACACAGTAACGGCAAACGGCAGCTCTGCGGCGACAACGACAGCGCTGACATTGACTTTTGATAAAGCGATCACAGGTTTCGATGCCAGTAAAATCACGCTGGGCGGCTCAACAGGGGCAACCAAAGGCACCCTCACCGCAGGCGATACAGCCGGAGTGTATACACTGGCAGTTGACGGTATCACCGAGTCAGGAGATGTGACTGTAACAATAGGTACAATAGAAGGCTATGCAATTACCGGTTCGCCGAAAACAGTAGCGGTCTTCAAATCTGAAGCTGCGCCTACAGCAGTAACTTTCAATTCTGTAACCGCTAACGGTACCGCAAATGAAGTAACCACAACAGCATTGACGCTGACATTTAGCGAGGCTATCACAGGGCTTGCAGCTACTGACATCACGCTGGGCGGCTCAACAGGGGCAACCAAAGGCACCCTCACCCCAGGCACAGATGGTGTATATACATTGGTAGTTTCTGGTATCACCGTGTCAGGGGATGTGACTGTAACAATAGGTACAATACCGGGCTATAACATTACCGGTTCGCCGAAAACAGTAGCGGTTCACAAAGAAGCAGCAGTTGTTGGTGACATTACGATTGACTTCACTAGTATTAACTTTAACACGGCACTTGGTGGACCATCAATTACAAAAGAAATTGACGGATCTGGCTACACGTATTTGTATCAAAATGGGGCTGGAGATAACTGGTCATTAGCAATATTTAAAGTTGATTTAGGAAGCGCTACGTTAGCTGATTATGATAAGGTAACATTTACTTTCGAAGGTATTGCTAGTGATTACGAATATAAAAGAATGGTGTTACTTGTTGGTGAAGCAAATACCAGCTTCCCAGGAAGCGGTTCAGTTACAGTTGTAGATTACAGGGTAACAACCCAAGAAGCTAGTGGTTATGCTAACCAAACTGAAAACAATACAACACCGAAAGTAATAACAATGCCTATTGATTTTGCAGCTGCAAACACAATAACAGGTGAAATCAATGTCGCTATTTACGGTGCCATGTCCCATGGTGTACGAGAGGGAAGTGGTGTTCAGGCAGGTACAGATAATACAACAAGTTATAAAATTACAGATGTAACATTTGTAGCTAAATAATTCTGTTGAAGATTAAACGATAAAAAGGTGGCAGTCACCTTTTTATGCAAGCCGCTCCCGCAAGGGGGCGGCTTTTTTTTAACAGGTTGTGTTGTAAGAAAATACAAGTCTATTGTTATTTTTTCATATTATGCTATATTTGACTTATGGATGTTGTCGTTGAATTTAATGAGGCTGCGTTTCGGCATAATATCAGCAAAGAAGACATCCTGAATGCGCTCAAAACCAAGATATGCGATGCTGCGATTGAAGGGCTTGCTGATAAATATGGTATCATTGGTTTTGACCGTGCAGGGAATCCTCTTGAAGTTATGTATAATTTGATAGACGATAACAATATTAATGTTTTTCATGCAATGGAACTTCGTAAAAGTTTTATTAAAATGATAGGTCTTTAGGAGATATTGATGGCAAGAATGACGGAAGAAGAAGCGTGGGCTCTGAGTGATTATGTGATCAATAATGAAATTACACTTGGTCCAAATGGCAGCGGCTGGCTTAGTCAGCGTGAAATGCGGGCATGGGGCCTTGAAGAAAAAGCGGTTAATTATATCTTAAAAATAGCTATTGCAAATCACAAACCACCTGCCCAGATTATTAACGAACTGGTATGTGAAAAAATGGCTGCTGCTGTTTAACTTCTGCTTCTGAGGGTTTTTCAAAACTTCAGTTTTTGAAAAAGCTCACTTACTAAAGGTAAAAGAGTATGAAAAATATAAAAGAATTGGATAGATCAGAATATGAAGCGGTATTAATAACAGGCGTAATGAAAGAAACTTTTACAGGTTTCGACGGGCCGGTTCGTTATATTATTGCTGAATTGTTTATTAATAATGAAAGCATAGGCAAAAGGCGGCTGGATCTGTTTGGAAATTCCGCCGCGATACATGATAAACGCGTCCAGCCCGGTTTGCATTGTAAAGTTGAGATAACTGGCTCCGGTGTTTTAGAAAAAATAATATTTGAGGAGAATTAAATGCAGACTTTATATGTAATTTTTGGTTCCTCCAAACTGCCTTTAATTAAAGTCTGTCTACAATGCAGGCACATTATAGACAGACATCCATAAACTAAATATACGTTATCTCAAATTCAAGTATTTCTTTACCTTTGGATTTATCGGCGCATAACGTGGGAGAGGCCGATAAATTTTCACAGGAATAAATATAAGAGTCGTTATGCCTGGCTTTGAGCCGGTATTTTTTGCTGCCTTTTGCCGTTTCCTCCAGGAAAAATTTTTCGCGCTCGCCTATATATGTGCCGGTGAAGTACAGTTGATCCTTGTTCATGTAGTCGTATTTGGGGTCGCTGCTGTAGAGATTGACACTCAGGTACTTCCCGCTTTGGCAATGCTGAAATGAAACAGTACCGTCATCATTTTTTATCAAACAGAGTTTGCTTACATCATCGGTACAAACATATGCGCCTACCAATGACACGCCCCGTATCCTCTCGCGCATAAACTCGGAGTAACGCCTTACGTATTCTTCCGGTATTCTATACACATAATACTTTGTGGAAGCGTTATAATTGGTAAGCAGTCCGACCAAATCCGCCGGCATTGTTTTTTTAATGTAATTCGATACATCCTTACCCTGTTCTTTGGCGACTTTATAAAACTCATTTTCGATTTGTTTTTGACGCGCCGGATCATCGGCGAATTTCCAGATCGGTTCGTATTTGTGGATTTGGGCGAGTACATAATTATTGCTGTCCTCCATCGACTGGCCCCATAGCTCCAACAGGCTTGTCATCTGGGCGATACTGGTAAGCCTGCCGGCAAGCAGGTTGGGCCTGCCGCCGAAACTGTAAGCGTAAATGTCCGTACTGCTGAGTATTTTTTTCTGATTTTCGGTTAATTCGGTTTTTCCCGAAACTGACACATAACTGCAGGCGGCATCCATCGCGGCTTTGAATTCATGCGATTTAAGCTCCTCCGAAGAATGATAAATCGAAGTGACTTGAATGGAACCGCCGATATCCGCCGATTTAATTATATGCGTCCCGTATAAGCCAAATAATTCGGAAGGTGAAGTTCTGGCATTATTAATATCTTCCAGCACATGGGCGTCAAGCAGTGTTTTGAAGCGGTCCGTGTTGGCGTATTTTGCTTTAAGCACGTGCTTCTCCATCGCAATCTCCACAACGCTGCCGAAGAATTTCGCGGTAGATGTCACTTTTCTGCTTTCGCCGTATTTTGCCGAAAGCCCGCCGGAAAAAAACGGAATACCTTCGCCTGTGCGTACTTCCGCTTCAATGTTTACGCTGGTGAATACTTCCAGAAAACTGTCAGATTCCACGGAAGAAGCGCGCCCTTCATGTACTTTAAAGTGATCAATATATTCATGAGGGCCTATTTTCGAATCTAAAAGCAAACCGGTTATTTCCGAAGAAATCGGGCCTTTCGCGGTTATAACATTTATGCCGCAGCCGATGTATATATTGCTGTTAAGCGCAAGTTCCCCGTTTTCCCCGGCTTTAAAATATTTTTGAATCCTTTTGCTTTTTTCAGGCATCCCCCGCTCGAATTCGTCAAATGAAAGCTTAACATTATTTACGGTTTCCGTACTTTTATTTTCATTATCAAGCAATTCCTGAAGATGCGGCGCCTGCAAATATCCCGATAATATCATCGCTCTCATATTTCGCCTTAACCTCATGTAATAACCCGCGCCGGTTCCTGTTTCGTAGTGTGTATTATGCCTGTTGCATATTGGGAGCATTACTAAATAGTTTCCCCTGTTCAATGTGCCCGAACGAGGATACAAATCTTCATTTGCATTATAGGGAGGCATTATATGGCCGCCGACCAATTGGACATTATCGTTGCACACGTCGATTATCTTTCGCGAATCATTATATAAATTAATATATCCATTTTCAGCGCAGCAGGTCGTACAGTCGTAATACTGGCCTAAATTTTTATTTAATAATTGAATCCATGAACTTGCTCCATGGCACGGATCGGGCGTACTTCCCTCAACATTGGCGAATGCTTCTCCTCTTGTATATTCCCGTCGAGTTATGCCGTAATATGCCGACCGTACGGGAAGAATCACATACTCATCGGAATATTCCGTTTGGGAATTCCAATACTCCGCGAAAACCGCTCCGCCTTCACCGTCCAGTTTATACACAACCTTGCAGTTTTCTTCCATTTCTGCGGTAAGGCCGAGCTTCGCGCCTTCTTCCGTGGGCGGCGCGTTTTTTAGAAAAATAGCCATAATTATTACCTCCTGGTAAAATGATATAGAATTATTTCATCTAACTGCGCAGGCGTCCCGAAATTATTATTGACTTTTTGAAACTTTCTCTCTGGTCATAAGGAGCGGCAAATCAAAATCGTAGAGAACAAAATTTATATCATGCAGGCATTTTGCGTTATTGGAAGAATTTTTCAGCATCCACATTATTATTGCATCGTTGGGAAGGGAGTTTGACAATACATATCCCGCTTTCTTAAGCAGCTCCTGAATTCCGTTAATGCCGATACCCATCGGGACAGAAAGCGCAATCAGTGTTTCTTTTGAAGGCAGCTTTCCTTTTTTTATATACTGAAACATTCTTTCGCTCACCTGGGCTTTGTTGTGCAGCTCAAAAAAAAGGCTGCCCTTTTTTTCAATCAGGCCGCGTAAATGTCCCGTAAAACCCTTGTCGCTCTTAAGCGAAAGCCCCGCTTTATTGGCAAGGCTTTCCGTTTCATCTTCGCTCAGTGCAAACAACTTACCGGCTGAGCGGATAACATCGTATTTATGATTTTTCTTCGTCTGTGCGCTTGTCAGGTGATTTTTCCACCATGATATTTCCTGCTTGCTTGCGCCGATTGCCGCATAGACATCGTTCAATAAAACAATGCTATGCGATTTTTTATATATTTTCGCCAGCCGTTGAAGCGCGCATGGAAAACTTTCGTCAAGTTTTAATCCGCGTTCATAAAGCCATTTGCTTATACCTTCATTATCAATGAATCAGTATCGCAAATATTTCCCTGCCATATATTGTCTGCCCGCTTTTCTTGTTAAAATAAAGCCAATAGTGACAAAATATTAACTGACAGGAATGTGAACATGGAAAACCTATCATGTGGTACGGTGAAATTGCGCGTAACGTCCGCTTATGCGGGCGCCGTTTCCAACTCACCAGTACATGCAGTAAAATCTATATGCCCATTACCCAGCGGAATCCTAAAAGATAAAACTGTCCGATGATCGCAATTAGTGATTGCAAGATCACCTTGCGTTAATATGTCCATTCCTATGATTATGTCGAAAGCATCATTTCCAAAAAATCCGGCAGATCTGATGTTGCTAAAATTTATCATATTTTTAAGCGATATATCTATCAAATAAACATCCGCAGTATGGATGCCGCCCGCTGCAGCTACTTTACACTGATCAATTACTTTCATATCAAGAATATCAGCAAGTCTATTGCTTACCGATGAATTAGTTGCACCTGTGTCAATTAAAGCCATTACATCGGCTTCCTTTGCTTCAAGATTATATTCCCTGCAAAGCTCTCTTGATTGGCATATTGTAACCGGAATAATTATGCTTTTCGAAATGCGTGGAGAACTAAATGTTAATGAATGGCATTTCATGCAAATGCTACCGCATTGTTAAAATACTCCACTACATCAGTTCCCGGTTCCTGGCAGCGTTTAACCATAAATGTCCCCAATTCATTTCCAACCATAGACTTGAATGCTTCCATTTCTGTTTTATAATACCCGTATACCCTGCTGTCTTTGATAACTACAAATTCATTAATATGGCCGGTTACTACCTTTTCCTGGTTAGTATCGTAAAAGATAAAATCATCGCATATCATAACATGCCTCCATTTTTCTATTGATTACTACGCAACCCCTGGTGTTCTGTTTTTTACTGATGTCAGAATGAAAAAACAGAACACTAAGTTAAGAATACATGAGCATACAAAGAAAAGCAATTATACTTTACACGATATCATGTATAATAAGGGCATGGGCGATAAAAAATCCTGCCGGTAATAAGCGACGTGGTTTTCCGGCTGTTCTGGCGAACGGAGATACACACGCTGGAGCTTGGCAAACCGCCTGAAGAAATAATCAGGGATTACGAAACGCGGTGAGCACGGGCGCGGAGTACCCTTTACTGGATCAACTGTAGTAAATTGCCCATTTCAATTTTTGTGTAGTTTTTTGCATCACCTTTATTGCGGCCATTGTTATGAAGCGAGTTTCTTAACGGGTTAATTTCAACCGAGGCGTATTCAATATACAGCCCGTCTTTGTCGATTGATTGCAGCGCGTTGGTATATTGATTAAGCTGTCTTTCCAGATCCGATATTTGCGCTTTTTTCAATTCAATTTCATTGCTGCCGCTACAACCTCCGCCATAGAAGTGGAAATTATGTTTGTAATGAAAAGTAAACCGTTTTTCATCGCGGCCGAGTTTTTTATACAGGCAGTGTTCTTCTTCGTTAAACTGAACGGCATAACTTAATTCATCGGTACATGCCTTGACTTCGGTTTCTGTTTTGCTCAATTGCAGTTCAGGCCTGTTAAAAACCGTCATAAACAATTGCTTTATTTCGGCATTAAAGTCTTGTTTTTTGGCTTTAATTTTTTTCTGGAATTCTGCTCGTATATTCTGTACTTTGGTTTCCAGCTCTTGTATGTTCAGCCCCAGGTCCCGCAGTTCCTGGGCTTTTGCCAAATCCTGTTCAATACCCATGACGTAAAGCCTCCATATGTTGATAGCGTAACATTATATGAATGGGAATTCAAGGTAATGACAGGCGCCTAATTCTGTTTTACCTGGAATTATGTCTAATATATCGCGCTATTAAAAACAAAGAAATACTAATAAAAGGTTCTCATGATCCTCTGCTTCCATATCATTATAGGACTTGTTCGACAACTCGGTAAGTTGTCTCACAAGTCCGGCATTTTCTCGTCTATCAAATTATACATAACTTCAAGAGGATTCCCTGCACGGTCAAAACCAATGATACCTCCCAATCCCCTTACAAAAGTGACTGTCACCTTTGCAATATCATTGATGAGCCGGATTTTGATTAAACATTTTATTATATTATTTTATTTAAAACACCGGAGCTGGTTATCTCAACTTTACAATGCAAACCGGGCTGGACGCGTTTATCATGTATCGCGGCGGAATTTCCAAACAGCTTCAGCCGCTTTTTGCCTATGCTTTCATTATTAATAAACAATTCAGCAATAATATAATGAGCCGATCCTTCTAAACCTATACATGTTTCTTCCATTACGCCTGTTATAAATACCGCTTCATATACTGATTTATCTAAATCTTTTATATTTTTCATACTCTTTTTCCTTTAAGTAAGTGTGTATTTTCCTACAACACAACCCGCAAAAAGCCGCCCCCTTGCGGGAGCGGCTTGCAGTTTCAATCAACTAAGAAGGTGTTGTACCTATTAAGGTAATAATTCAAATATATCAGTCAATGAATCATAAGCAGCAGAACCTGCTCCATTATTCCAACCCTTTGTTGTAGCAACTTCAATTTTTGTAATTGTGAATGTTGCATCTTCTGTCGGTACTGGTCTTAGCCTAATCCACATTCCACCATCAGTACCGTCTTTTGCTCCGGTAGCTTCATTGGCATTGAGTATAAAGACATGAGATGTAGTACCAGTCACGTCTATCACTCCAATACCCGGCTCCGCACCTCTGCTAAGCTCTTCTGTACCATCAGGGAATTCTACCGTTATACGGACAATATTTACATCATTACCGGTAACACCAACTACAAGATCCGGATTAGCAATCTTACGAAGCCCAAGTATGTCAATCATTAGAGTATCATTTTCATTGCCTCCTCTCTGAGTAACTTCTATGCCGTTTGAAGTGGCAACAATATTTTCTGGTAGTAATCCATACAAGGGTGTAAAGAACTGAAGTACTTCTTCCCAATTTGCGCTCGGAGCAGCAACATGAACCGCTATTGATGTTTTTGGTATTCCGGTAAAGTTATAATCTGCAAAATTTACTACCGTTACATCAACGTTTCCTGCTGCGGCTACATTGATTGCCAGATCCCATGAAGTTCCGGAACCAGTAAGAGCGCCTTTCGTTACTGTCGCGCCGTTAGTTGCTGATGATGTTACCGTGATGTGACTGGCAGCAAGACCTGTGACCGCTTTATCAAAAGTCAGCGTCAGCTTTGTTGAGGTTGTTGTACCAGCGGTGCCGTCAGCGGCTACCGTACTGAGGGCTACATTTACAGCACTGGGAGCTACATATTTAATAACCTCTATTCCTGTTTTTGGTGATCCGCTAATGGTATAATTTGGTACTCCTCCAACTGCTACATCAACGTTTCCTGCTGTGGTTACGGCAGTGATTGCAAGATCGTATGAAGGTCCGTCACCAGTAAGAGCGCCTACCGTTACTGCCGCGCCGCCAGTTGCTGACGGTGTTACAGTGATGTGACTGGCAGTAAGGCCTGTGATCACTTTATCAAAAGTCAATGTAAGTTTTGAGGTGCTCTCCGTTGCGCCGCCGTTAGCGGTTACACCACTGAGCGTTGCCGCAGTTGGTACGGGCCATGCGCCCAAATCTTCAACTTCAATCAAACTGATGCGGAAAGACAACGTCGCAGCGGCGCCGTTAGTCTGAATACGGAGATTATCTTGCGGTTGTTCATTTGAATCACCGCCTTTTGTCAGGTAATCTTTTGCGATTTCATATGACAGTTTGAATGAACCATTCGCTTCTGATACGACTTGATTGCTTAACCAGCCATAGTTACTTGCGGGTTCGCCCAATATCATTGTACTATTGGCAGGAGGCGTACCAAGTAAAAAGCCGTAAACGGTTATTTTTACTTTATTGGTAACTATTAATGCCGCCAAATCAGTATCCTTTATTTTATAATCGATAGCATTCCAATCAGCAGTACGGCCTGTTACATTTATACCATTTCCTATGAAGACAACTGTCGGGTTTCCGGATTTTTGAAGAGGATCCGCTATTTCAGTTTTTCCGGTTATCCAGTCAGCTAACGAGAATACTTTGGTTCCCACTCTTGTATATTCCGCATTAAGAGCCGCGTCAAGTTCGCCTAATTCCGCAGGAGATTCACATGTACATGGAATATTTCCGCATACTTCGCAAGGTTCAGGAAGTACAATTTTGATAGTAACGGAAGTAACCGTGAAGGTTGATGTTCCGGCCGCTCTTTGCTGTAAAAGGAAATATCCGAAATTAGCCGCGTTTTTTGTACCCCAGCCCAAAGCCTTTTCACCTATTAAAGATGATGCGACTGATTGGGTAGCAGCAGCAGATCCGTTCCAATTGCTGCCGGTTGTAGGATTGCCTAAAGCATATCTGTATTCCATTGTATCAGGCACTGACGAACCCTGGAGATCGATCTTAAGATCTGCGCCTGCGTTTGCTGACGCGAGAACAAGCATCTGCTGGAATTTGGTAAGCTTAAGCAAGCCAACCTGACCATTGGTATCATAACTGAATACAATGTTTGTCGCTGAGGCTTCTGCTCCCGCCGCGACTGCGTCAGTGCCGCCGAATGCGGAATTAACATCTAAATCTTCTACCGCAACGAGCGCAAGGTTGAATGTTAAATCAGCCGCAGCAATCGTATTTAAATCAATTTCTATGCAGCATTCAACTCCGCATTCATCGATACATTCGCCGGCTTGACAATCATCGCATGTCGCGATTGTACAGTCGGTGCAGCAATCTTCTGCTTCGCCGCCTACGAATTTAACCTTGGTAATTTCAAGTTTGTAGCTTACTGCGACTCCTGTTGTTCCCGATCCTGCCGCCGCTCCCGAACCGTACTGGTTTTGGGAAAACCATACCGCGTTGTTGGGCAGTTTGTTGGGCATGACAAGAGAGAACGACTGGGTAAGTTCCGCGCCCAGAGCCGTGTCCATTGTCCCGAAAACAAGCTCGTGTTCATCGTAAGGGGTTACGTCTTCTGTGGGCGAAATCGCGGATTTAAACCCTATCTTCGCGTTCCTGTTTTCCATAAGCGATGTTACTTCAACGACTTTAAAGGTTACTTCCAGTGACAGGTAGCCTGTAGCGTCGGCCGGGAAAGCGAGTTTAAACCCCTGGTTGTCGGTGCTTCCGCCCGCAGGTATATCAAAAACCGCCACATTTCCTTCAGTGGAAACACCTTCTCCCGGGTTGCTGTTCCATCCTGTAGATGACAACAAGGCCTCAATCTCCGCGGCGTCTGTTATTTCCAAATCTCCAGATGGCGGTGTCGGCGTCGGTGTCGGGGTGCTGGTTGTGTCGTTATTACAGCCGATTCCGAAAATCGCCAAAGATAACGCCGCTAATAGCGTTATTATCCACGCATACTTCTTCA